>DASXIC010000037.1:0-34146 GCA_036498205.1 Chthoniobacterales bacterium
CGTGATACTGGTTTTGCTGTGTATAAATGATTGAGACCTGGCGCTGCCCAAACGCGCTGTAAAGCGTGCTGTCCACTGCCTGCGGTTGAATCCCAAGCCGCGCCGCCGCGTCGCGATCGATCACGACGTTCTCCTGCAATCCGCGAAATTGCTGGTCGCTGGTGGGATCTTTGATCTCGGGATAATCGCGCAGCTTGTTTACGAGTGTCGGAGCCCATGTGTTTAACTCATCGACGTTCTGGTCGGTCAGCGCATATTGATAAAGCGCTTTCGAGGATCGGCCGCCAACGCGAATGTCCTGACCGGGTTGAAGAAAAAGATACGCACCCGGGATTTTCGAAAGTTTCTGCCGCAGCCGAGCGATGATAACCCCGACGTCCTCTTTGCGCTGGCCTTTGCCGCTCCCTTTCGGTTTCAGGGAAATAAACATCCGGCCGTTGTTCAAGGCCGAGCCACTGCCGCCGCCAAAAAAAGATCCGACCGCCTGCACCGCGGGATCATCCATCACAATTTGGACCACCTGCTGCTGTTTCTCCTTCATCGCCTCGAACGAAATGTCCTGCGCCGCCTCCGTCGTTCCCATCAATTGACCGGTGTCCTGTTGCGGAAAAAATCCTTTTGGAACGACGGTGTAGAGCCACACCGTCGTGATAATGACCGCGGCCGTGACCATGAGCATGAGATACTCGTGCTCGAGGACCCACTTTAGAGTTCGCGCATAAAAATTGTGCATCGCATCGAAAGCACCTTCCGTTGCACGATTGAACACCCCCCGTTTTTCGTTCGGATTCTCGGCTTTTAAGAAACGACCGCAAAGCATGGGCGTTAGTGTCAGGGAAACGATCCCGGAAACGAGAATCGCAGCGCTCAAGGTGACGGCGAACTCATGAAAAAGCCGGCCGATCAATCCACTCATGAACAGAAGCGGAATGAAAACGGCGACCAATGAGAGACTGATCGAGATGACGGTGAAGCCGATTTGCCGCGCGCCTTTCAAAGCGGCCTGCAGGGGCGGGTCGCCTTTCTCGATAAAGCGCACGATATTTTCGATGACCACGATCGCATCATCGACCACGAAACCGGTCGAGACGGTCAGGGCCATGAGCGAAAGATTGTCGAGGCTGTAGCCGAACAACCACATCACTCCGAAGGTGCCTGCCAACGCCAGTGGCATGGTGATGCCGGAGATGAAGGTGGGCCAAAAACGTCGCAAAAAAATAAACATGACCACAATCACCAACCCCATCGTGATGAAAAGAGTGAGCTGGACGTCGTTCACAGACGACCGGATCGTGGTGGTACGGTCGTTCATGATGTCGAGCGTCACCCCTGGTGGCAGCCAGGTGCGGAGCTGCGGCAGAATGGCGTGAATCTGGTCCGTCGTCCGGACAACGTTTGCATCCGGCTGCTTAAAAATGACCAATAGCACCGCGCGCTTGTTGTTGAACAGACCAGCTTGCTCGCGATTTTCCTGCGCATCGATAGCGGTGCCCACGTCGCGCAGGGGCACGGCCGAACCATTGTGCTGCGCGACGATGATCGGCTGGTATTGATCGGCGTGTAGCAGTTGATCGTTGCTGGCGATAACAAATCTCCGCGTCTTGCCGTCGAGCGCGCCTTTGGGCTCGTTCACGTTTACTTGCGAAAGCCTGGTTCGAATGTCTTCGATACTCAGCCCCATGGAAGCGAGCGCGACGGGATTGATCTGCACGCGCACGGCTGATTTTGCGCCGCCGCCGATAGTTACCTGGCTCACCCCGTCTACCTGGCTAATTCGTTGCCCAATGATCTGGTCCGCCAGGTTATAAACCTCCGAGAGCGGTTGTGTATCGGAGGTCATCGCCAGCACCATGATGGGCGCGTCCGACGGATTGACTTTGCGGTACGACGGCGGATTTGGCAGTCCGGTCGGTAACTCTCCGGCGGCAGCGTTGATCGCGCTTTGCACATCGCGCGCCGCGCCATTGATATCGCGATTAAGATCGAATTGGATCGTGATCGACGAGCCGCCCAAAGAGCTTACGGATGTGATTTCGGAGACGCCGGCAATCTGCGCGAAGCGACGCTCGAGCGGCGCTGCCAAAGAGGAAGCAGCCGTTTGTGGATCGACACCCGGTTGTTGTACGTTAACGGAGATAGTGGGAAAATCGACCTTGGGCAGCGGCGCAACCGGAAGAAAATGATAGGCGACAGCGCCAAACAAGAGGATGCCCGCGGCGAGGAGTGAGGTCCCGACCGGGCGGCGAATGAATGGTTCGGAAACGTTCATCGGCGTAACGGTCGAAAGCCGTTCTCGCCATCGACCCCGGCAAACTCAGGCGCCGGTTCGTGCGTGGTGCGCAGCGGCAGCTCCGCCTGCGCGACCCGGCCGCGATTCCGCCGCTCTTCAACCCAGCGCCCGAAGTGGTCGAGGTACAGATAAATGACAGGGGTGGTGTAGAGGGTAAGAAATTGCGAGAGCAACAATCCTCCGACAATCGAAATGCCCAGCGGACGGCGTAGCTCGCTGCCGGTACCGTGTTCGAGCGCGAGCGGTAGCGCGCCGAGCAAAGCCGCCGCCGTTGTCATCATGATCGGCCGGAACCGCAGCAGACACGCCTGGTAAATCGATTCCTCCGGCGACATGCCTTCCTCGCGTTCCGCTTCCAGGGCAAAATCGATCATCATGATCGCGTTTTTTTTCACGATTCCGATGAGGAGAATGATTCCGATGAGCGCGACCAGTGAAAAATCGATGCCGCAAATCAAAAGCGCGAGCAGCGCGCCGACGCCGGCGGACGGCAGGGTGGAGAGAATCGTAATTGGATGAATGTAGCTCTCGTAGAGGACGCCCAGGACGATGTAGATCACGACAATCGCCGCCAGAATAAGGAAGGGCTCGCTCGTCAGCGAGGAGCGGAACTCGGCTGCCGCGCCCGTAAACGTGGTCGCAATTGTATCGGGCAATCCGATTTCCTGTTCCGCTTTCTGGATTGCGGGGATTGCATGACTGAGCGAGCTGCCGGGCCGGAGGTTAAAAGAGATGGTCGCGGCCGGAAACTGTCCCTGGTGTGGAATGGAGAGAGGGGTGTTACCGACCCGCATGGTAGCGAAGGCGCTCAAGGGGACGGGCTGGCCGCTGCTAGATTTCACGTAAATTTTATCGAGCACGTCGGGCGACGAGCGGAAGTTTGGTTCCACTTCAAGAATGACGCGGAACTGATTTAGCTGCGTAAAGATGATGGAGACCTGGCGCTGGCCAAAGGCGTCGTAGAGAGTGTCGTCGATCGCCTGGGTCAGGACGTTGAGACGCGACGCTTTTTCCCGATCGACGTCCACATTCAATTGCAAGCCGTTGCTTTGTTGATCGCTCGCCACGTCGCTCAACTGCGGGAGTTGTCCAAGCTTTTGCACGAGCTTGGGCGTCCATTCCGCCAGCTCGGCCGCATCGGCGTCCTGCAGAATATATTGATATTGGGTGCGGCTGACTCGGGCATCGATTTGCAAATCCTGGGCCGCTTGCATGAAGAGCGAAATGCCTTCGACATCCCGGGTGCGGGCACGGAGCCGGTCGATGATTTCCTGCGCGCTCGCGCCGCGCTGATTATGCGGCTTGAGCACAATGTAAAGACGCGCCGTGTTCACCGTAGCGTTGACCGTGCCCGCACCGACCGAAGCCGACACGCTCGCGACATCGGGATCTTTGCGGACGATGTCCGAGATCGCGTGGACGTGTTCGAGCATGGCCGTGAACGAAACGTTCTCGGCCGCATCGGTAACGCCGATGATAACGCCTGTGTCCTGCTGCGGCAGGAGACCTTTCGGAATGACGATGTAAAGCAGAATGGTGGCGACGAGCGTGATCAACGCGATGACTAACACCAATCGTTGATGGGCCAGGACCCATCGCAGACCGCGTTCGTAGAGATCGCGGAAACGTGTGAAAAAATCCTCCGTCGACTGATAAAACGCGCCCCGATGCGATTCGCTTTCTTCCTTTTCCGCACGCAACAATTTCGCGCACATCATCGGTGTGAGCGTGAGGGAGACGAACGCGGAGACGACCACCGCCACCGACATGGTGATGGCGAATTCGCGAAACAGCCGCCCGACGATTCCAGTCATGAACAACAGCGGTATGAAAACCGCAATCAGCGAGAGGCTCAGCGATACCACCGTAAAACCAATCTGGCGCGCGCCCTTCAACGCCGCTTCGAATGGCGAATCGCCCGCTTCGATGAAGCGCACGATATTCTCGATCATGACAATCGCGTCATCGACCACAAACCCGGTCGAGATCGTCAGCGCCATCAACGAGAGGTTGTCCAGGCTGAACCCAGCCAGATACATGATTCCAAAGGTGCCGATAAGCGAGAGCGGCAGCGCCACGCTGGTGATGACGGTCGCCCAAAGTTTTCGCAGGAAAACGAACATTACCATCACGACCAGGGCGATGGTGAGAAGGAGCGTGAATTGCACATCGGAAACGGAGGCGCGGATCGTCTCGGTCCGATCGGCCAGAATCGAAACGTGCACGGACGGGGGCAGCGTGCCGGTCAGGCGCGGCAGCAATTCTTTCACCCGATCGACGGTTTGGATGATGTTTGCGCCGGGTTGTCGCTGAATGTCGAGAAGGACGGCCGGCTTCTCCCCGTTCTTCGATCCTACCCAGGCGGCGAGCTGATCGTTTTCGACGCTATCGATGATGTTGGCGATATCGCCCAGCCGAATCGGCGCGCCGTTTTTGTAAGCCACGATAATGGGCTTGTAGGCATCGGCGGAAAAAATCTGATCGTTGGAACCGATGGTAAACGACTGCCGCGGGCCATCGAAGCTGCCCTTGGGCGCATTGACATTGGCCTGCCCGAGAATTGTGCGCACATCTTCCAGGCTCAGACCGAGGGCGGAAATCGCTGCCGGATTTACCTGCACCCGCACCGCCGGCTTCTGATTGCCTTCGATTGTGACCAGACCCACGCCAGTGACTTCGCTCAGTTTTTGCGCGAGCAGGGTGTCGGCAAAATCGTTGACGCGATCGAGCGGGAGGCTGTCCGATGTGATGGCAAGGGTGAGGACGGGCGTGTCCGCGGGATTGACCTTGTTGTATTTCGGCGGATTCGGCAGGTCCTTCGGTAGATAACCGCCCGCGACATTGATTGCCGCCTGCACGTCCTGCGCCGCGACGTCGATAGGCCGATCGAGAACGAATTGGAGGGTGATCGTCGATGTCCCGAAGGAGCTGCTGGAATTCATCGAGGCGAGCCCGCTGATCTGACCGAATTGGCGCTCGAGCGGCGTTGTGATCGACGAAACCATCACATCTGCGCTCGCACCCGGATAAAGCGTAGTAACCTGAATAGTCGGGAAATCGACCGTCGGCAGGGCCGAGATCGGCAACAATTTGTAACCAAGCAGGCCGAGGAGAATCACACCCACCATCAACAGGGATGTCGCGACCGGCCGCCGAATAAATGGCTCAGAAATACTCACGACTTCGAAGGTTTGGGTGAGCGAGCTGTGCGCCCTGGCTTGGCCTGTGCCGCCTGCGGTTGCTTTTCTCCAGCAGCTCCAGTCAGTTCGACACGCGCGCCTGGCTGTAACTTGTACTGACCGTCGACGACCACCTGCTCGCCTGGTTTTAATCCATCATCGACGACGGTTTGGTTGTTCTCCGTCTGAGCGATTTTAACTGGGCGCATCTCGACAGTTTGGTCCGGCTTGATAACGAAAGCATAGGTACCTTGCGGTCCGCGCTGGACCACGCTTGCCGGCACAACGGTGGCATTTTTTTTGGTCGTTAACGTCAGCCGCGCGTTGACGAATTTCCCCGGCCAGAGTTTCAAATCATCATTCGGAAATGTTGCCTTAAGCTTCACCGTTCCCGTCGCCTGATCGATCTCGTTATCGACCACAGCGAGCGTTCCTTCCCCCAGCGGGGTTGTGTTCCCGCGGTCAAGAGCAGATACGTGCAGGCCGCCATTAGCGGCGCCCTCATTCAAGATCGCCTGCAACTGTTGTTCGGGAAGAGTGAAAACGACCGAGATCGGCTTTAGCTGGGTGATAACGACGATGCCGTTTGTGTCGGTGGCATGGACGACGTTGCCGACGTCGACCAGGCGGATGCCAGTGCGGCCGTCGATGGGCGATTTGATCTGGGTGTAATCGAGCTGCGTCTTCGCGTTATCGATCGCAGCCTGGTCGCCTTGTACCATGCCTTGGAATTGATCCACGGAGAATTTCGACGTGTCATAGGTTTGCTGATCGATGACTTTGCGCGCGAGCAGGTCGCTATTGCGCTGGAAAACCACCTTCGCGTTCGACAACTGCGCTTCATCCTGAGCTTTTTTTGCAGTTGCCTGGTCAAGCGCCGCCTGGAACGGTCGCGGATCCACTACGGCGAGCACGTCGCCGGTTTTCACGTCCTGCCCTTCGGAAAATGAAACATGAATCAGTTCGCCGTCGACGCGCGGGCGAACCGTTACGGTGTTGAAGGCCTGCACCGTGCCCAATCCGTCGAGAAAGATTGGCACGTCCTTTTGCTCGACCTTGCCCGCCACCACTGGCACAGGTCCGCCCGCTCCCGCCGCACCGCCCCGTCCTCCTCGCGCGCCGCCCGAAGCGGACGTTGGCGCTGGATCCGCGGAGGCACGACGGTGACACGTCCACCACCCGAGCAGCAGGAGGAGGATTGCGCCAATTAGAATGATTGTGCGCTTTGACAATGATTTAGGCGTACAATTGCTTCGGCCTGATTCCCCTTTATTTGACCGCTCCAAAGGCTTCCTGGTTACGGAAAACCTTTGCTATTCGGTAATAGTATTCGAGACAAAGACACCGCACGGTGGCAGCCCGCTCATTTTCCTCTGAGCGAGCGGCACGAATGGACGTCAGGCATCCGCCTACCGTTTGTCATTGTGGCGAAGTCGAGGAATCTCTTTCTCTGTGAGATTCGAGGATAACGAACTGCTTTTTGGAGCCGACCCGACCGCGCGGATCGTCGCCATCGAACTGGGCGAAACCGGGACCGTGCGGGTGTATCGGCGCGAAAAGGATGGCGGCACCGTTGTCGATATCGAACCATTTCATCCCTTTGTCTGGACCGATGGTGACGTTGCCGATCTGGGACTCGAGAATGCGCAAAAACTCGCGGGCAACCTGAAATACAACTGGCTCGTTACGGTCGATAGCTGGAAAGAGCTGATCGCGCTGCGCAACGGTTTGAAAAATGCCGGTCGTAGCTTCTTTGCGTTGAGCGATCCGGTGCAGCATTACCTGAGCGCGACTGGGCGGACATTGTTCAAGCAATTGCCGTTTGAAGAGCTGAAACGCCTGCAGCTGGAAGTGCTGTCGCCGTCGGGCGAGACTGACTTGGCTGAAGCATCGCTGAATCATATCGCCAGCATTGCGCTTTCCGATAACACCGGCTGGGAAGAATTGATTATCATCGATCCCGGTGACGCCGAGGAATCCGAGCGTGCTGCGCTCAAGCAGCTAACGGCTATCATTAAAAAGCGCGATCCGGATGTCATCGAGGGTCATGATCTGTTCCGGTTCGATCTCCCCTGTCTCGTCGCGCGGGCCCGCAAAGCGAAGGTGAAACTGGATTGGGGCCGCAGCGGCGGGTTCCTGCGATCGCGCCCGTCGCGCTTGCAGATTGCGGAGAAGACAATCGATTATCCGAAGTTCGCGATCGACGGGCGGCATTTCGTCGACACCTTTCTGCTCGCCCAGTTCTACGACGTCGGTATGCGGACCCTTACCGGATTCGAGCGCATCGACGTGGCGCAACACTTCGGCTTTTGCGATTCAGCCGATGTCGCGTCCCTGACTGGCAAGGAATTGGAACGCGAATACGAAAGCAATAGTGAACGCTTCCGTAAACGCGCACTCTGCGCGGTCCGCGAGACTCGGGCAGTCGCGGCGCTACTTAGCCCCAGCTATTTCATCCAGGCTCAGATTTTCCCATATAATTACCAGGACGCGATCGTGCGCGGCAACGCCACCCGAATCAACGCGCTTTTCCTCCGCGAATACCTGCGCCAGCGCCACAGCATTCCGGAGTTACCGATGACACGCAGTTTTGAAGGCGGTTTTACCGCGATCTATTTTACCGGTGTTGCTCACGATGTCTGGCATTGCGACATCGCCTCTCTTTATCCATCGGTCATGCTGCAATTCGATTGTTTTCCCGCAACAGATCAGCTCCAAATTTTTCGGCACCTTCTTACCGATTTGCGGAATTTTCGACTGCAAGCAAAAGCGGACATGCGAGCGGCCGAAAAAGCGAATGATAAACAGCGCGCGCGTCACTTCCACGCGTTGCAAAATACATTCAAGATACTGATCAATAGCTTTTACGGTTACCTCGGGTTTGCGCAGGGACACTTTGCCGATTTCGATGCCGCCGCGCGCGTGACTCAGATCGGGCGAGATCTATTGCAGAAGATGATCGCATGGTTGAACGAGCGAGGGGCGCAAGTGATCGAAGTCGATACTGATGGAATCTATTTCGTTCCGCCGGATTCTGTAGCCGGGGCCGCCTCCGGTGCTGCTGGATCCAAACGCGCGCAGGCCCAACCGGGGTCGGCGACCCCGGCTACAACGATCGAGCGCTTACGTACTGGTCTGGCGGAAATCCTGCCGGCGGGTATAGAAGTCGAATTCGACGAGCAATTCGACGCAATGTTCAGTTACAAGGCCAAGAATTACGCGCTTCTGACCCGGGATGGTGACGTCGTCATTAAGGGCGGCGCACTTAAGTCCCGTGGTTTGGAAAAATTTCAACGCTTCTTCCTGGAGGAGATGATCAAGCTTCTGATGGAAGGCAAGTCGGAGGAGATTTCACAGTTACGCGATCGATTTGAGAAGCAGATCCGCGACCGCGAAATGCCCATCGACATGCTAATGAAGACCGACACTCTTCAGGATTCGCTGGAGAAATATCGCGCCAAAATTGCAGGTTCGGCCCGCAATCGCGCTGCCGCCTACGAGCTGGCTGTAGCGAGCGGACGCGCTTATCGACCGGGCGACCAGATTAGCTATTACATTACCGGAAACACAAAGAAGGTCGCCGCTTACGAAAATGCCAGGCCCATTTCGGCTTTCGATCCACAGAACCGCGATGAAAATATCGAGTATTACATCGCCAAGCTGGACGAGTTGGTGAAGAAATTCGCGGCCAACCTTCCGGCGCCGGCTCAAGCAGAATTGTTGTAGCGGATTTGGATGACTATGCGAACGCGTGATTTATCCATGCGCGGGTGATTGCCTGCCGGACTAATTGCTGGCTGAACGGGCCGCAATTGCTCAGTTGCTAACTGTTCGATCGAGCTGCAACGCGGCGCGCAGGTGCGGCACAAGTCGTTTTGTAAACTCGACTGAATCCCCGGCGGACAAATGTGACCATTCGGGGCAATCGAAACTCGCCAGCTCAGGAAAATCTTCGAAATAGATTCCGGGCGCCCCAGTTTGCTGAAGAAGCGGCTCCCACGTTTGCGCGCGGGGCGTGTTTTTATCCTCGAATTCTTTCAGCGGACCGCTCACGGGAAATCGCACAAAGACGATCTTGCCGCCGCGAGCGCGGAGTTTCTCAACACACGTTTTGGTGTCGCGGTATCGGGCCTCGATTGCCTGGCGTAAATCCGCCATGAAGCGTTCCGTCGGGATGTAACTCGGCGGCGGCGGCGGAGTGAAGAGACGCGTCCACCCTTTGCGGACGCGTTCCTGCAACCGACCCGGTCGCGCACACTGCTCGACCATGCGGGCGCGCCGTTCGCGATCAACTGAGCAAAAATACGGAGGCAGCCGCGGCGGCACGAGCGCGTAAGGGCGATTCGGAATCGGGAGTTCCTGGAGCAGCGCGTCGAGCGTCAGATCATCCTGTTTGAGAAAAGCCAAGCTCAACTCCAGTGGAACCGAAAGCTCATGGCTCGCGCGCTGCGCCCACGTCTGACCTTGATAGCGCTGCACCGCTTTCTGCGAACGCTCGAGCGGCGGACTACCTGGCGGCGCGAAATAAATCCGCGGAAGAATGCTGCAGATGATCGTGCCATGAAAGCTTTGGTCGTTCGCCAAGTCTTCAAGCACGGGAAAGGGACATGAACCGGGCAATGCAAGCTGCACCGGTCGTTTCGCGAGGCCACGCTCGATCTCGTCAAGATCGATATCGAACCACGCGCGCGAATCGCCAACGATCGTGATCGATTCGGGCTCTACGCGACGGCGCGCCTCGGCCCAGAGATCGGTGGTGTTGTTCAATGTCGGCTCGTAGCCGGCAGAACGGCAGTAAACCTCCCATGCCGTCACCGCAACCAGAACCGCAACCACGACGGCCACCGTGATATCGCGCCACGGCTGGGTCGGAATCGGCCGCTCAAAATTGGAAGTAGATGAATGCATTACTGTTGCCCTGGGTGAGGATGATCGCGCAAGCCATCAGGAGCCATGTCGTGCCGACAATCCAGCGCGGCAGTCGCGCGACGACCGCCTCGATCGAGGTGTCGCGCATGCTCCAATGCGCAATGAGCAGCCCGATCGTGACGAGCGCCACTTGTAGGATCTCGCGCGTGCTCAGGATGGCGTCCGAGCGCACGTGCCGGCCGAACATTCCGCCGATCAGACGGCTGGCAGTTTCAAAATCGGCAGCGCGGAAATATACCCACGCCACCAGGACGGCGAAGTAGGTGACGGCGCCGATCAGCAATTTCGTCGGGAGAGTTTCCATCCATGACGCCGGTTTGACGAAGGCTTTGAGCAGCCGCTCGATTGCGAGGTAGCTCCCATGGAGCAAACCCCACACGACGAACGTCCACGCCGCTCCGTGCCAGAGACCGCCGAGGAACATCACGATGACGAGATTGATCATCGCCCGCGCGGCCCCGCGCCGGTTTCCTCCCAGCGGGATGTAAAGGTAATCGCGCAGGAATGTGGAAAGCGAGATGTGCCAGCGCCGCCAGAAATCGGAGAAACCAGTCGCGGCGTAGGGGAAACGAAAGTTGTCCTTCAAATGAAAGCCGAGACAGAGCGCAGCACCGATCGCGCAGGTGGAATAGCCGGCGAAATCGCAGAAGATTTGTCCGGCGAAGGCGATCACACCCGTCCACGAGTCGAGCGCCATGAGCGGACCTTTGTAGCCGAAAACGCGGTCGGCCGAACCGGCCAGCAGCGTATCCGCGAGCACTACCTTCTCGAATAGTCCAAGCGTCATCAGCAGCAATCCCCAGAGGAAACGGCCCTTCTGCGGCCGCGGCGGATGCTCCAGCTGCGGCAGAAAATCACCCGCACGCACAATCGGCCCAGCGACCAACTGCGGGAAGAATGAGACCGCGAGCGTGAAGTCCCGCAGCGACCGCGTGGGCCGCATCACACCGCGATAGATGTCGAGCGTGTAGGAGAGCGAGTGGAATGTGTAGAACGAGATGCCAATCGGGAGAAAGACATCGAGATGCGGCGGTTTGTATTGAATGCCGCCGCGCGCCAGCACCCAGGTAAAATTCTCGAGCAGAAAATTCCCGTATTTAAAAAACCCGAGCATGCTCAGGTTCACCGCCACACTGATCAAAAGCCACACCCTGCGCTCCACTGGCGTGTGCACCTTGCCCATTTGCCGACCGAGATAAAAATCGAGCGCCGTGGTGCAAAAGAGCAAAGCCGCAAACGGCGGATTCCACGCCCCGTAAAAAATGTAGCTCGCGACCAGGAGCAGATTCTTCCGCCCATTCCACGAGCGCATGCTCCAGTAACAACTGAGGACAACCACAAAAAAGACAACAAACGTGAGCGAATTAAACAACATCGCGCGCGTCGTTTAGCAGGGTCACGTCGAGGGCGAAAAGCAAAAACTTTGGTTCCGCTCTCCGCCGCAGTTCGGTGGAATCAGGCAAGAAGCCTCTTCATTGAGCAGAAGGTCTGGCGCTGTAACATTGCCTCATTCGCTCGAGGTCGTGGTTACCAGGTGTCGCAACGGTTTTAGTTGCTAGGCCACCATCCTATGAAGATAAGAAAGGTAATGAAACCGAGAACACTTTCTGCCGGGGCGGTGACAATATTCGCGTTCCTTACATCTAGTCTTGTCTGCTACTCAGCCGAGAACGATCTCGGTGACGTCAAGGCCGAAGTCGCGAAACGGCATGATGAGGCGGTGACGCGATTGCATGACTGGATTCATCAGGTCTCGATCGCGGCGGAGAATCGTGGGTATCCGGAAGGCGCCGATTACATGATTAAACTTGCGCGGGATGCGGGATTTCAACAGGCCGCGCGCATAGACACTGATGGTAAGCCAGGCGTTTTTGCCACGCTCGATGCGGGCGCGCCGAAGACGGTCGGCCTTTATTTTATGTACGATGTAAAGCAATTCGATCCGGCGGAATGGTCGTCTTCGCCGGTCGATGCGGCATTGGTGGACAAACCAGGGCTCGGGAAAGCCATGGTCGGCCGCGGCGCAGTCAACCAGAAAGGACCCGAAGCGGCATTTCTCGCTGCGCTGCACGCCGTTCGCGGGGCGGGCAAAAAAATTCCGGTGAACCTCGTCATGGTGGCGGAGGGCGAGGAAGAGATTGGTTCGCCGCACATCGGGCAGATCGTCCACAAACCCGAAGTGCAGGGTGCACTCTCGAAATGCGTCGGCGTTTTCATGCCTTCGGCCACGCAAGATCTGGACGGGATTGTGACGGTGAATCTCGGTTCGAAAGGTGTGATCGAGCTCGAGTTGGTTTCGAGCGGCGAGAAATGGGGACGTGGTCCGGCGAAAGACATCCACTCGTCGCTCAAGGCGATGATCGACAGTCCCGCCTGGCATTTGGTTAAAGCGCTGAACACGCTCGTTTCCGAAGATGGCAACGACATAGCAATCGACAATTATCCGAAACCGCGACCACTGAGCGCGGAGGAGAAAGCGATGATCGAGAACGTGTCGAAAGCTCGAAGCGAAGCCCAGGCGAAGAAGCTATACAGCACACAACACTGGATCAACGATCTGCCGTGGGAGCAGGCAAACGAACGGCTCGAGTCGCAACCGACGGTGAATATCGAAGGATTAGTGGGTGGTTATACGGGGCCCGGAGGCAAAACGATTCTGCCTCACAAGGCGGTCGCGAAGATGGATTACCGTCTCGTGCCCGATATGAAAGCAGCGGATGCGCTTGCCGCGATTAAAGCACACCTGGCAAAGCGGGGATTCGCCGACATCGAGGTCAATATGACCGGCGGTTACAATCCCACGAGCACATCGGCAGATTCAGCGCTGATTAAGGCGCAGGTGACAACCTACAAACAGTTCGGTGTTGATCCGATGCTCTGGCCCCGTAACGCGGGATCGTATCCGGGGTACGTCTTCACCGGCGAGCCCCTCAAGCTGGCGGCGGGGCATTTTGGTCTCGGTCATGGCAGTGGTGCCCACGCACCGGACGAATATTACGTCATCGATTCGACGAACCCAAAGATTCAGGGCTATGACGGAGCAGTGATGTCGTTCGTCGAATACTTGTACGAGCTGGCACAATAAGTAATGCGAAGGCACGCCCTCGCACTTCTTGCCAGTTTGCTTGCTGGCCGCTTGTTGGCTCTTCAACCGTCACAGACCGAGCAAGACGAGTACACCCAGTACGAGTTGCTCTCGCCTGATTCAGGGTCGTTCAAAATCACCTATGAAGTGACGGCCACAACGCCAGGCGCGAAATTCTTCTTTAATCCCATCCGCAAAGGCAGCATCGCCAGTGACGAGGCGGTCTTCGATATGATGACGGGCGCGCCGCTGCAATTCGAGCAGGTGGGCGGCGCCGAGGCGAAGACAAGCGGACTCTTTGACGCCGATCCTGGGAGCGATTACATCCGCGAGCATCTAGCCCGGCCAATAGCACCGGATGGCGGACAGGCACGGATTCGGATCATCAAAACTTACAAGGATCCGAAAAGTTATTATCAGGAAAATGGCGCAATTGTCTTCGATCGCCCGCTAAGCATTCGACGTAACGCGATTATTTTGCCCACGGGCTATCGGCTGACTGAATGCAACGTGCCGTCGCAAATTTTGGAGGAATCCGACGGCAGGATACGCGTCAGTTTTATGCATCAAGCGCCTGGACCGGCCCTATTGATAGTGAAGGCGAAACCCGGCGCCGCGATTGGCGAAGTGGCGAAGCCGAAACGGGTGACAATTGCGCCTGTTTCGGAAGCGCCGCCCTCGCAAGGCCCACCTGAGCGGGAGCGCCTGTCCGAGCGTGCCCATCAGGATCGAGACATCATCTATTTCTTACAGGAACCCGAGACGCATTCGTTTGCCCTCTATCATGATTATACTGAGTCGCGCGAGGGGACGGACAAATACCTGAACGTGGTGCGCATCGGCAGCAAGGTTTCGAATTCATCGGGAAAAATCCTCGATACCGGCGAGACGCTGAAAACGGAGGTGATGACAGGTGGACAACTGAAATCCGCGAAGATCGATCCAGGTGAAGAGAAGATCGCGCCGGAGCAGGAGGTGGTGGTGTTTCGGTTTCCGCCTTTGAAAAAAGGACAATCGATCCGGCTGCGAATGTCGGAGACCTACACCGCGCCAGAGAGCTACCGGCTGGAGGACCGCGAACTTATCTTTGACCGGACCCTCGGTCGCCCGCGGAATTCAGTGATTTTGCCGGCGGGCTGGTATCCAACTGCATTATCAATTCCGGGAGTCGTGCGACAAACACCGGAGGGTTTGACACGAGTCGATTTCACAAACGGAAGGCCGGATTCGATCGCCGTGCTATTGAAGGCGAAAAAGACTCGAGTCGATTCCACCAGCTCGATTGCTATCCGGCACTCGCCTTTACTTGAGCAAGCCGATGAGCGCCCGGATCATCGAGATGACAGGCCAGGCTGACACGACAGCAATAAGGAGGAACAAGCTTGCCTCCCGCAGGTAATCGCGGCTCATTTCCGAGCCGAGAAAATTACTGCTTAATCTCCGAAACATTCGCAGTTGGGAAACACGGTTCGTTTCGGGCTGGGTTCCGGCAGATCCAACATGGTCGGAAGTGGGTTGGAAATTGTAATCCGTTAGTGGAAAACTCCGCGCGAATCGCGGCCGTCCGTGGTCGGGACGATTGTTGGGACTAATATTAGGGATCGGTTTCATAATGTGTAAAAGTTTGATTCAAAAGGGATTAGCGAGTTACTCGCAGTAGCTGCTTCGTTGAAGCAGGGCGATTAACGGGCCGCGCCGTCCAAAAGGATGTTGACGCGCTCTATCGCACAGGCCGGGATCCGGCAGCGCAAAATTGCGTATCGATTGGTTTCACGCGCAGTAGCTACAGCACCTTGTTCCATCTGTCCACGTCTACGGGTATTTCCACAATGCAAGTACCTGACGAGAAGCCACATACATTCCGAATTTCTTTTCGATTTACCTTAGCGATGACCCCGTGCCTGATGGGGCATTTTCCCTGGACGATTTTGTCGACGCGGATCGATCCTCGGCTTCTCGCCCTTGTGAGGCAGGCGATTGGCCCGTTAGACGTGACCAAGGCAGCGCTTGGCTCTTGTTATCGCGGACCTTTCAGGTCGCCGTCGAACCGCATCTCGGTTGTCGCGATGAAGCCAAGACGCTCGTAAAGGCGACGCGCGTCATCGGAAGCGTGGAGGACGAGTGTATCTAGCCTCTGTTCGCGGGCCCAGGCAATTACCTTCTCCATTAGAAGAGCGGCGATGCCACGCCGACGCCATTCGGGTTCGGTGAACACGTTCAGAACAATACCTTGTCTGCCGTCAATGATCCTAATATCACCGGCAGGTCTGCCAATCGGATGCGGCAGCGTTTGTCGCAGTTGCAGGCCGGCGCCGGCGATTATCTTTTCTTGCTCCTCAGGTCGGCTCGCAAGCCAGCCAATGTATTCTTGCGACGCCAAAGCTTCTCGCAATCGGGCTTCTGATTTGGCTCGAAACGACTCGAATAAATTCTCCGGGACGTAGCCCATGTCTTGAAACATTCGGGCACGATGCCAGGCAATCACGGCCGAATCGGCGGTAGTGGCATACCGCATGTGAAACCGTTGCGCCATCCAGCCGAGCTTCCGTTGCGGCTGGCGGCGTTGCAACTACACCAACTACCCTTGCAAATCCGCCCAACTCGTCCTCAGACGAACAAACCAAATCTACGGCGATGGTAGGCCGGCCCCACGAGATCGATCGTTTCCGGTAGGCCGATCACTTGACTGGGAAAGAGAACAGCGGGCGGGGCTGCTTCGCTGGTCCGACGTTTCGAGGTCTGTCGAGCCGCCAGCTCTTTCTGACTGTCCTGGACAGCTCCGTTCTTTTTCCGCCGCGATTCAGGCGGGACGATCCGCGCGGTCATAAAGTGTGGATGCGATTTTTCCCAGGCTAACGCCATGGCCTTGGTTTCAAAGTAGCGATCAACCACTACTGCATCGCGTTCGGCGCTCGTTCGACCGCAAAGACGCGCCGCTTTTCGACTGACCACGGCTGGTCCGGTGTCGACCGCGATCAATTCATCGCCCGGTAAAATCACTTTACTACCGTATGGTATTTTCTTCGGGTCAACGGCGCAATGACCCTCCCGCAACTTCGAGCCGTTATAAGCGGCCCGCGATTGACCCTCCTCGCGCCAATAGGTGGTGACGCGGACAATTCTTGACTGCTCGTCGGCAACCGTCGGCGAGACGAGAGCGAGGAGGAGTCCGAGGGGAAAAAAGATCCGCTTCATGGCATGGGTTCAAGTGCGGTCGTCGGGACGTCACAACCGGCTGCCGATCGACCCCCTGCGATCGGAATTCCCTAAAGATTGAATCGGAAGTGCCTCGGGCTGTGGACGTCAGGCAGAAAACATAGTTATCCCGTGAGATTATGGAAATTATCAACTTTTGCCCCAAAAACCGCTTGCGAGGCCCATTTATTGCACTATAGAGGGCGCTCCCAAATGCGAAACGTTCTCTCCCTTACTCTCTTCTCAGTCTCTTGCGCAGCCCTTATTCCCAGTGAGGTGTCTGCCCTTGTCATGACTACGCCACACCCCCTTAAACCACAGGTGACGGCGGCCAAATCGGACATAAAAGAGACCGCGCCGGAATCGCCCCAGAGAGAGCCGAAATTCACCTTTACCGATCCGTCGGGGAAAAAGAAATCGGTGGACATTGTCACCCAGTATCAGCCGGACAAAATCACCCGTCCCGTTGCCAGGGTCGATGGCAGAATGGACCCGAAGCTGATGCGGGCTGCGACCATAGCCGAGGAACGCGCTCGTGCCCATTCCCATTCCCGGTGCTGGCATTACGTGAAAGAGGCGCTTGTAGCTGCCGGGGTGGTGGGTTCGCGGCCCAAGACCGAGTATGCCAAGCAAGCCGGGCAGGAACTTGTATCTAATTACGGGTTCAAAAAACTTCCTGTTCAAGACCCGTATCAGGCACCGGTCGGTTCGGTGCTGGTTTACGACGCCAAACGTTCCGCCGGTCACGTTGAAATTCGGACCAAGGACGGATTCGTGAGCGATTTCCGCTCGAAGACTCCTTCGCGCCGCCCCCTTCTTGGCGTTTTTATTAAAGGTTAGTCCGAGCCGGACTGGCGTTCGGACCGAACAATCTGAGTTCGACGGCGATGGCTCCGCAGAGCGCCCTACCGATTGAAATGTCGTCAGGCAGGTCTCGGAGCGATCTCGACAACTTGGACGGAAGGTTCGCGCTCCTGAGCCTGCGCGAGCACACGTTGTTTGCGGGCCAGCCAGAGACTAAGGCCGCACCACCCGGCCACGATTGGAATAGCGGTGAAGCTGATGCTGGAGAGCCCCAGGCCGACCGCGTTCAAACCACCGTAAGACCAGGCGCCTACCTGATCCCCCAGACGGTATATGAGCGTGTCCGTCACGCTCTTGACCTTGTATTTGTCTTCGCGGCGCAAAACGGTGAACAAAATCTCCCGGGACGGGCGTAGCAGCGCGTAAGCAGCAGCCCGGCGAGTAACCTGGAAGATTGCCAGTAACGCGAGACTGGGCGCGATGCCCATCGCGGCAAAACCGACCATGCTCAGAAAAGGCATCGCCGTCAGGGTAAAGGCGACGCCGAACCATTTCAGTAACCGGCTGGTGAGAAAGATCTGGATGGCAACGGTAATGGCGTTCACCCACACATCGAGGTGAGCCAGGAAAATTGTGCGATCGTTGCTGGTCTTGAGCGCCGCGCGCGCGAGATCGGACTGCTGAAAATAAGCCCACGTCGAAGTAGTCGTGTAAATGAGCATCGAGACGGCGAGTCCCAAGAGGTAGGGTGAGCGGGCAATATGAGTGATTCCTGACCAGATCGATCCGCCGATTCGCTCCTCGGCCGCTGGCGCAGGTTTGCTTCCATCGGTGAAGCCACTGGGAAAAAGTCGCACCAGATAGGCGCCGACTCCAAAGAGGATGGCGGAGACAATCAAAAGGTACGCCGGTCCAATACTTTGTACATAGCGCGCCGTAATTAAGGGCCCGACAACACCGCCGAGAGATCCACCGACGGCGATAAATCCGTAGAGCCGCTTTCCCTGCTCGACCGTGAACAGGTCAGTCATGAACGCCCAGAAGATCGCAGTGTTGAAAAGGTTGAAGACGCTGACCCAGACGTAGAGGGCGCGGCCGATCCAGACTTGCTGCTCAGGTGAGCCGTTCCGCATCAGGACAAAAAAGAGCGCGAGGGTCAAAATGAAAAAGCCGTAGGCGAGCGGAATAAATGTTCTGCGCGACATGCGTGCGACGATGGCGGCGAAGAGCGCGTTGGCGATTAACATCGCTATGAGAGTGGCGGTAAACATCCAGGGCAGAGTTTCGAGTTTGCTGCCGGCGGCGATGCTGTCCCGAATCGGTCGGAGAATGTAGTAGCCGGTGAGAATGAGAAAATTGAAAAAGAATCCGAGAAAGAGCGCGCGGATTTCGTTCGGACGAACATCCACAACTTTGCGAAGCAGATTCATTTTAAAAGCGCGTCATCCGACCTTTGTTATTTCCAACCGGGCGAGGAATCTCGCAAATGTGGACAGGTCACACGCCGTGGGCGAGGTCCTTCGCTGCGATCAGGATGACACCGCTTTTTGCTTATGCCAGGCGGCGAGCACTTCGTTCTCTCGTTCCGCCGTAAGACCGGCACGCAGTTTTGCCTGGCGCTCCGGTTTCTGAGACTTAAACCAGGTTAGCGTATCGCGAGTTGTTTCGTTCAAGGGCCGAAAGGTCAAACCTTTTGCCAGGGCACGACTGATGTTTGTCCGGGCAAGGCCGAGCTCATCTCCCGCCCACACCGGCATGTCCGACCAGGCTTGGACGTTCTGTTGTTTGAGGAACTCGTGTGGCGCCCAGGTGAAAGTCGCGTTGGAATTCAGCGCCGCTTTCATTTGATCCATCATGTTGCCGATGCCGAGCTCCTTTGCCGGTCCGGTTGCATTGTAAACTCCGGTCTCGCGATTTTCTGCCATGCGAATGGTCCACTCTGCCAGATCGCGCGCGTCGATAAACTGCACCGGGTCGTTGGGCGTACCCGGCGCGAGCACTTCTCCGCCCCGATCGATGCGGACGGGCCAGTAAGTGAACCGATCCGTCTCATCGCCAGGCCCGACGATTAGTCCCGGGCGAATCACTAGCGTTTTCTCCGGATACCATTTCTCAGCTTCTTGCTCCGAGAGGGCTTTGAGTGGTCCATACGTTTTGTAACCGGATGCAACCATCGCTTGTAACGTTTCCTTGTAGGGATCGGGGCCGTCGTATTTTTGCAGCGGCGCGTTTTCGTCAGGTCCCTTGTCGGGATCGGCGTAGACGGAAATTGTGGAGATGAAGATATAACGGTCTACGTTTCCTTTTAGTACCTGAGCCGCGTCGCGCACCCAAATTGGCAGCGTCGTTGGGTTGTCGATACAAACGTCCCATTGTCTGCCTTTCAGGGCATCGAGCTGTCCGTTGCGATCGCCAGTCAACTGTTCCACGCCTTCCGGTAAAACTCCGGGGTGAGTTTTCCCGCGATTAAAC
The DNA here is from genome assembly GCA_036498205.1 of Chthoniobacterales bacterium. GTDB lineage: Bacteria > Verrucomicrobiota > Verrucomicrobiia > Chthoniobacterales > UBA10450 > AV69. The sequence continues at coordinate 19,955 of DASXIC010000037.1, forward strand.
ACCGTCACTTTGTGCCCGCGGCTCAAAGCGTACCTGACTTGATCCGGTCCGGTAAACCCGGTCCCGCCAAGAATCAGAATACGAAGCGGTTTGCCGCTACTTCTTTCGTCTGCACCAAAAAGATTCGGTGCGATCCCGAAAGCGCCGCCGGTGGCGGCGGAGATCTGGAGAAACTTCCTTCGCGTAATCATGCAATTGATCGAGCGCGCTGCGCCCGGTTGTCAATGCATAATAAACGGCGCAGTGGCGGCGTGTGGAGTGGTCGCGCCGACGCTCTCCGTTCTCTCGGTCGTGGTGGTAGTGGTGGTGACAGGTTCGCGCGTCGCGCAACCCGTGATTGCGCAAACAATGGCGAGAATAACCACGACAATAATGGGATTGATCTTCATTGGCGCCCTCTTAGCAACGGGTGTGCCAGTACCAACTCCATCGAGCCGATCTCCCTCGGTAGAAATTTTTTTGACGCGCGTCCTGCGCTGAGAAAAGTAATTTGTTGTGTTCCGAAACTGGGACGCGCCCGTTCCGCTTTCGAGACCATGAATTTTCATAATCGCGCGACAGATGAGAGTCGATGGATTTCACGCAGAGATGCTCTGCGTTTGATTGGCGCGGGGACCGCGGGTTTGCTGATGCCGATAGATGCAGCAAGCGCGCAATCCGGGGGCGAATCCTCCACGATGCTAATGCGCGCGATTCCTTCGTCTGCTGAAAAAATCCCCGTTATCGGATTGGGGACGTGGCAGACGTTCGATATCGGACCCTCAGAAGCGGGACGTAAACCGCTGGAAGATGTTCTTCGCACTTTTGTGAAGTTGGGCGGTCGGATCATTGATTCGTCGCCCATGTACGGACGTGCCGAGGAAGTCATCGGCGATCTGGTGGCCAAACTCGGGCTCCGTAATTCGCTGTTTCTGGCGACAAAAGTTTGGACTCGCGGAAAGCAAGCCGGGATCGACTCGATGGAACGGTCTTTCGCGCGTTTCCGGACGAAAACGATTGATCTGATGCAGGTGCACAATCTGGTCGATGTCGCGACCCAACTGGCCACCATGCGCCAGTGGAAAGAGCGGGGCCGGATTCGCTATATTGGAGTGACGCACTACGAACAATCGGCCTTCGCTGAAGTGGCGCGCATTCTATCGAGCGAGAAGCTCGATTTTGTGCAGATCAATTACTCCATCCTTGAACGCGAAGCGGAAGAAAAAGTTCTGCCACTGGCGCAAGAACGCGGCGTAGCGGTGATCGCAAACCGTCCTTTCGGTGGAGGAGATATTTTCAATCGTGTTCGGGGTAAACCGCTGCCCGATTTCGCGAGTGAATTCGATTGCGCATCCTGGGCTCAGTTTCTTCTCAAGTGGATCGTCGCGAATCCGGCGGTGACATGCGCGATTCCGGCGACGAACAATGTACGGCATCTTGAAGACAATATGCGCGCGGGACTTGGCCGTTTACCGGACCCAAAGATGCGCGAGCGGATGGTTGATTACATTTCGAAGCTGTAGAGGGCTTCGTTTAGTACCAGGAGCGCAGCTTGGGCCAAAGATCGGTCAGCGTTCCCTTAAGGTCCCGACAAACATAAACGTGTACACGTTGTTCCCATGGCATCGCCCAGCGGCTGCTTTCGATCGGCCCGCCGTCTTCGACTGACTGAAATTGTTGGCGTTCGTCATCGGCCTCTTCATCGAGGACAAGGACGATTTCCCCGGTGTATCCACGCGGTCCCCAAAGGAAATAGTTTTGATGGCCAGAAAGCGCCGGTGGCAATCCATATTTCGGACCGAAGAAGTCTATCGCGCCGGCTTCGCCGTAATTTTGAGCAAAAATGGCGGCGCGTTTCTGTTCCTCGGGAGAGAGGCTGTGGTAGATGCGCGCAACCGAGCGAACCATTTCTTCCCAGCCAAATTGATCCGCGAAAAGCTGCGGCAATGGTGCCGTGTGTGATGTTTCTGTGCGCGGTGGTTCGAAATGGATCGCTCGCATATAAGCAATCAGCTGGTCGGGTCGCAGAATGGGAAGGACGATGGGCGCGAGCAACGCGGCTGTTGCGATTATCGCCAAGGCCAGGGCAGGTTTGATCCATCTCATTCGAACGGCAAACAGCCGCTCCAACGCGACGCTGCCAGCGGCAAGCAACATTGGATAAGCCGGGGCCAGATAATAATTTTTGCCGTGCATGATGATGAATTCGGCGAGCGCGATCAGGTACGCGAAACCGAGCGCGCGATAACGACGCCCTTCGCGCGAAGCGAGCAACCAAACGAGACCGGCCAGCCAGACAGGAAGTGTGGCTGGATTCATCAGTAGAACCTGTTGCGAAATGAACTGGGCCGGTGTCAGCACCACGTTTTTGTGGCTATGCGCGATGTTTTGGAGCAGCACCCACGTAGGCCAGCCATGTTGCATTTGCCAGACGATGTTCGGCAACGCGATCGCGAGTGCGATTGTTCCTCCCAGCCAAATCCACGGCTGCGTGAATTGGCCGCGCTCCGGCGTCAACAAAATTCCCAGCACGAGAGCGCCTGCGAAAAATGCCATCGAATGTTTATTCTCGAGTCCGAGTCCTGCAACGAGGCCAAACCAAAGCCACAATCGTGGTGAGCCGCCGTTGATGATGCGGACAAGCAAATAGGCGCACCCGGTCCAGAGGAGTGGCTCGTAAACATTGAGAGAATAAAAATTTCCGATTCCCAGATAAATCGCCGCGCAAAGAGCCGCGGTGCAACTAAGCGTCGTGGCCCACACCCGGCCGCCGAGCTCGCGCGCAAAGATGCCGGTAGAGGCAACCGTTAACGCACCGGCCAGAGCCGGGAATAAGCGCAGCGCGAAAAGGGACGTTCCGAATATCGCCAGTTCAATCCGCAAAAGCAGAGCCGATAATGGGGAAAGATCTACATAGCCGAAGTCGAGATGCCGCGCGCAGGCGATGAAATAGAGCTCATCGCGGAAATAGCCGTAACCGTGATTGGTCAGCAAGTGAATGAGCAGTGCAACGATGGCAAAAACCAAAATCACCCTGGTTTCAGGAGCGAGCTGGGTGGGTTTTTCGCGGCGACTCACACTTCCGTTTAACGCGTATCAGCTTTCGGCAGAAGGCTTTTCCACGCAAAGTGTCTTAGAAATACGAAAAAATTCGCTTGCCGAAAGTTTTGATTCCCGGCATATCTCGCCTCCGTGCGGGGAGGGACTTGTTTAAGCGTGGCAATTACGGCGGTTCTCGCCATATCGACCGGCGCTGTGCTTGGACAGGAATTGGCACCAGCCAAACTCCATTTATCCGGTCGCGATCAGGAAACGAAAAAGGACCCGATCCAGGTTATCACAAAGGAACCGGTGCAAGTGATTACCAAACAAGCGGCCCAGGTCATCACGAAAGAGCCTCAGCTAATCACCAAGAAATCAGCTCAGGTGAGTACGCGAGAAAAGATTAGCGAGCCGACCAGGCCGATAACCCATTACACCTTTAAAACACCTGACGGCAAAAAGGAATCGGCTCCGGTCATTACCAATTATTATCCGAAACAGATCGTTCATCCCTTTGCCAAGATTGATCGGCATCTTGACCCCAAATTGACTCAGGCTGCGACAATCGCGCAGGAGCGGGCGCACGCGCATTCAAGATCGCTTTGCTGGCATTACGTTAAAGAGGCGCTTCTCGCGTCGGGCGTCATCGATTCGCGCCCAAAAAGCGAGTACGCGAAGGACGCGGCCCAGGATTTGGTCAGCAACTACGGATTCAAGAAATTAGCGGTGAACGATCCCTTCGCCGCGCCAGTTGGATCGGTGCTTGTTTATGGCGCGCATCGTAGCGCCGGTCATGTCGAGATCCGCACCAAAGATGGTTTCGTTAGCGACTTCCGGTCGCCCACGCCGTCGCGCCGTCCGCTCATTGGCGTTTACGCAAAGCTGTAGCTGAGCGCTCGATAGGGCGACGGGCCAGGTCGACCGCGGGCGTTGGGTCAACCGCCCCTACCAGTGGTAAGTCGATTACTTTAACCTGGCGTTTAGCTTGATCTCAGTGCCGGCGAGCGCGACCGAGACCGGACAGGTTTTTTTGGTTTGCTCGGTAAGTTCCTAGAATTTTGCCTCATCGATGCCTGGCACCACGGCTGCTGTCTCGAGGTCGATCGAGGTGATTTTGAATCCGCCACCGACTTGCCCGAGGTTGACTTTGGCTGTCGTGTTAATCCGCTTCGGAGGATGACCCGCTTTGGACAAATTCGCCGAGAGCGCCATTGAAAAGCAGCCTGCTTCCGCAGCGCCGATCAATTCCTCGGGATTCGTGCCGGCGCCATTTTCGAAGCGCGACGAAAACGAGTAAGGCCCTTCGTAGGCGCCGCTGCCAAGTTTCATCCGGCCTTTGCCTTCTTTCAGTGTTCCTTCCCAAACCGCCGAACCAGTTCTTGTCGCCATCTTTGATTACCTCCTCTTGTTCGTTGCCAATAGAATTGAATTTTGACGCGCGCTATTTCAGCAAATACTCGCGGATGAATTGCACAGTCGCGTAAAATTGAAAATCGGCATTTTTCTTTTTTGCAAACCCATGGCCTTCATCTTTGCCCACCAGGTACCAGACCGGCGTGTTTTGTTTCTTTAACGTCGCGACGATCTGATCCGCCTCCGATTTGGGGACACGCGGATCGTTGGCGCCGGCGACGACAAATAATGGTTTCGTAATTTTCTGCGCGTTGTTCAGGGGTGCGGTTCGATCCATGAACTCACGCATTTTCGGATCGCGTTCGTCGCCGTACTCGACTCGCCGCAAATCGCGCCGGTAACTCTCCGTGTGCTCGAGAAATGTGCGCAAGTTAGAAATTCCCACAACGTCGAGCGCACAGCGAATGCGGTCGGCGTAATAAGTTGCCACCGCGAGGGTCATGTGGCCCCCGTACGATCCGCCCGTAACCATTATCCGGTCCGCCGCAAGCTGGGGCTGAATCTTGATCCAATCGAAGAGGGCCGCGATGTCTTTGTAGGAATCTTCCCGCTTAAATCCGTTGTCGAGTTTAAGGAAGGTTTTGCCGTAGCCGGCCGAGCCACGAACATTTGGAAAAATAATCGCGCAACCCAGCTCGTTAATGAGGTAGTTGTTACGCCCGAGAAATCCGGGGCGGAACTGCGCCTCGGGTCCGCCGTGAATGTTCACGATTACTGGACGCGGTCCGGGAAATTTCTGTGGATCGGGCATGTAAAGAAAACCGGAGATATCCCTGCCATCAAACGATTTCCAGCTAACGAGTTTTGGTTCGACGAATTGGTCTTTCGGAATGCCGCCGGTTTCGCTGTCGGTCCACCGAATCACTGCCGGTGCATCGGCCGACCAGGTATAAATATCCGAGGGCGAACGCGCGCCAGCGACGTCGAAGGCAAGAACGTTTTCATGTTTGTGCCAACGCAGCCCGCTGATCACGGTGGCGGGATGCGACGGATCAAGCACGGGATCCGGTTGGGGTAAAACCGACATCGTGTTTTCCTTCGCGGCCATAGTCGCGATGTGGAGAGTGCTGCGACCGTTTTCGTTAAAAACATATGCAATCTGAGTCCCATCCGCATTGAGATCCCAATCGTCGATATCCCATTTCGCGTCAGGAATCAGGAACGTATGTTTGCCGCTCGCCAAATCGATATAGGCCAGCCGCTGAAATTCCGAGTCCCGGTCCGTGGTCGTGAAAATACCTTTACCGTCCCTGGCAAATCGAGCGCGTGAATAGGAAACTTTTTCCACGCCTTCGCCCGGACGCGGCGTCAATTCCTTCTTGGTGCCGTTCTGCGTATCGAACAACCAAAGGTAGCTTTCATTGATCGAGATCTCCTCGATCACGAGCAGTTGTTTGTCATCCGGCGACCAGTCCTGAATATCCCAACCACCACCCTTCACCTCCGCCAGCATCTTGTCGGTTCTCGGATCAGTTGGAGCTTCAACATAAATGTCCGTATCCGTCCCATTCCGTCGCGTGGAAGTGTAGGCAACGCGATCTCCTTTGCTGCTCCAGACGGGTTCGGAATTCCTCGATTTCCCGTCGGTAAGCAGCGTGATCGCGCCATCGCCAAGACCATAACGGTAGTTCTGATTGAATTCGTTCCCACCCGCTCCCTTTGAAAAAATGAAAAAGTCGCCAGTGACTGGTCGAAACGTGGCGCCATCAACACGATCAGGGAAAAAGGTCAGTTGCGTGCGTGCGCCCCCTGCTTGAGTGAGCCGGTGGACCTGATTGGTTTCGGCGAAGCGGGTCAACATCAGGATCTCGCGCTTGGTCGGATCCCAATCCTGAAAGATCGCTGAGCGGAACTCCGTGTAACGTCCCACCTGTTCCGGCAAATCCGCCGGGATGGGTGGGATGCCATCGACAATCAAGCTTTCCGGCGGCGTAAGGTTTTTGTTCGGCGGCGGATCAGTAGCGAAGGCCAGCGAAAAGGAACAAAATAAGGCAATGGGGACGGCGGAGCGACGAAGGTTCATAAGCGGAGATGCATTATGGACACAGGCCATTCGGTCAGCAAGAAGGGCGGCGCCTGCGATTGCTCGAGAAGCTCGCGAAAGATCCCGGTAGTTGGCCCCCAAGCGGGCGGTATGGCGTACCACGCCTGGAGCGCTACGCACCTGAGGCGTGCAAGTTTTTGGCTAAACCGGCTGTAGGACAATTAGTGGAACGCTCACAATTCCTTGCCGCCGAATGGAATGGGGCATGCTCAATAAGCCGCGCCTATTACTCCTTTGCAGCCGCGATCAAAGACCATTTTGGCTACTATCCTCGTCGCAACAGCGTGGATAGCTGCGCTGTCGTTGGGTTTGGGCGCGCTATTGAATTACGAAAGCGCGCCCGGGCGCGTGGGCCCTGTTCCTTCGACCTGGCCGGTCGGCTCCAAGATTCAGCTTGCGCCGGACGGCAACACGCTGGTGATGCTGGCGCATCCACATTGTCCGTGCACGAGGGCAAGTGTGGGCGAACTGGCTCAAATCATGGCACGTACACAAGGGAAAGTACGCGCCTATGTCCTCTTCTTAAAGCCACAGGATTCCGGCGCGGACTGGGACGACACCGATTTACGTCGCAGCGCTGCAGAAATTCCAGGAGTTACGGTCTTGTCCGATGTGGACGGCGCGGAAGCGCGGAGATTCGGGGCGGAAACCTCCGGGCACACATTCCTGTTCGACCGGCGCGGCCATTTGTTATTTAACGGCGGCATCACGGAATCGAGAGGGCACGCCGGCGACAATGCCGGGGAGAGCGCAATCGTAGCCCTCGCTAATAATCGCAAGTCGAGCCGAGTAACGACCTTCATCTTCGGTTGCTCGCTCTTCGATGACAAAAACAAAGGACAAAAATCTCAATGTCCGCGTTAGAAAACAAACTGATGGAGCAAGACACGTCGGCAGAACGGGCCGATCAGCTTTTCCACCAGCATCAGCAAGAGATTTATCGCAACACAGACAAGTTATTCGCGCGATTGATGTTGTTTCAGTGGCTGGCCGGAATCCTGATGGCCTTCGTGATCGCGCCGCGAACGTGGAGCGGTCAGTCCAGTCAAATTCATATTCATGTCTGGGCCGCTATTTTTATCGGCGGCGCCATTACCATTTTTCCGGTTTGGATGACCCGCGTCTGGCCGGGCGCGGCGATCACGCGGTATGTCATTGCGGTGGCGCAGATGTTGATGTCGGCCCTCCTCATCAGTTTAACCGGAGGCCGGATCGAAACGCATTTTCACGTGTTTGGTTCGCTCGTCATTCTCTCGTTCTATCGCGATTGGCGTGTGCTCATTCCGGCCACATTGGTAGTCGCTCTGGATCATTTTCTTCGCGGCATCTACTGGCCTTACTCCGTTTACGGCGTCCTGACAGCAAGCCCGTGGCGATCAATCGAACATGCGGGCTGGGTCATTTTCGAGGACGTGTTTCTAGTCATCTCTTGCCTCCGCAGCATCCGGGAGATGCGCTTTATTGCCAATAGAACTGCCGCGCTAGAGGCGAGTGAGCAGAGTTTTCGACAAATATTTGAGGAAGCGCCCATTGGCATGGCGGTGGTCGACCTCGACGACCGGTTCCGCCAGGTCAACGCGACTCTCTGCCACATGTTGGGCTACTCGAAAGAAGAGCTCACGACCCGTTCTCCATTGGATGTCACTTACCCGGCCGACGTTGAACAAAGCAAGGAACTCGACCAAGCCATGAAAGACGGCGGGGCGCGCTGCTCGGTTGAAAAGCGTTACGTCCGCCAGAACGGCGAAGTAATCTGGGCTACGCGGAGCGCCTGTATGATCCGCGATCAAACCGGAAAACCTCGCCATTACCTGACCATGGTGGAGGACATTACCCAGCGAAAAGACTCGGCCGTGGCCCTGCAGCAGGCAAAAGACGAGGCAGACCGTGCCAACAATGCCAAGAGCGAGTTCCTTTCGCGCATGAGCCATGAATTTCGAACGCCCCTGAATGCGATTCTGGGATTTGGACAGCTCCTGGAGAGACAGAACCCGACCGAACTACAGCGTAAGCGTCTCGGGCACATCCTCAGTGCGGGACGCCATCTGCTCGACCTCATCAACGAAGTGCTCGATATTAGCCGGATCGAAGTCGGCCGGTTGCAATTGTCACTCGAGGCAGTGTGCGTGACCGAAGCTCTACAGGAAGCGCTCGATTTGATGCGCCCGTTAGCATCAGAGCGAGCCATTGAAATTGCCGCGCCTTCCGGTCTTGACCCCAGCTATTTCGTCTTGGCCGATCGCCAGCGCTTCAAGCAAGTGTTGCTCAATCTTTTGACAAATGCAGTCAAGTACACGCCGATTGGCGGAGAGGTGGCAATCTCCTGTGATTTATCCGGGGATTGTAACTTGCGCGTAACGGTTCGTGATACCGGGCCTGGGATCGCAAAAGACAAGCTTTCACGTGTGTTTACACCTTTTGATCGCTTGGGGGCCGAGCAATCCGATGTCCAAGGGACAGGGCTTGGACTGGCCCTTTGCCAGCGTCTGATGCATGCCATGAATGGGTCCATCGGAGTGAACAGCACGGTGGGCGAAGGAAGCGCTTTTTGGATCGAGTTGCCATGCACTGAAGCTCCTTCAAATCGGGTGTCCTTGCCGGACAAGACGATCACTTCCCGGCACGAGCCGAGCGGCGGCAAGCGCACCATTCTTTATGTCGAGGACAATCTTTCCAACGTGACATTGGTTGAGCAAATACTCGCTGAGCAGCCCGAGATCGAACTGATCACGGCAATGCAAGGCCGGGTTGGCCTCGATCTGGCGCGGCGGCATTTACCCGATCTCATCCTGCTGGATTTGCACCTTCCAGACTTGCCGGGTTGGGAAGTGCTTGCCCAATTAAAAGCCGACGAAAGGACCGGTCGTATTCCAGTGGTCGTTATCAGTGCGGATGCCACCGCCCGGCAGATCGAACGGCTGCTGGATGGGGGCGCGCGCGATTATCTGACCAAGCCGCTGGATGTAGGCAAATTTGTACAGGTTGTGGAAAAGACGACCAAGTCCTTACGAGGAATAAGCGAGTGCGCGGTCGCATGACCGATGTCCCAAGACTATGTGACTTCCCGGGACCTGAAGGCAGCCAAAAGTTGGCATTTTGATTCCGCTTTTTTCGCCGCGATGAAAATCCTCATCATCGATGATGAACCGGCAAACATCGCTCTCCTCGAGGCGTTGCTGGCCGAGACCGGTTATACACAATTTAAATCAATCACAGATTCCCGTCTCGCCCTCCGTGCCTGCAAGGTATTCGAGCCGGACTTGATTCTGCTCGACCTGATGATGCCGCAGCCGGATGGGTTCGCAATTCTTGACGCACTTCGCGCCGAGCGCAGCGAGATTTTCTTGCCGGTGGTTGTCCTGACTGCGGACGCAACCAAAGAAACGAAAGGTCGAGCACTGCGTCGGGGCGCAACCGATTTTTTGACCAAGCCATTCGATCACGACGAGGTCATGCAGCGGGTCGGCAACTTGATGCAGATGCGCCAGCTCCACCTGCAGGTTCGTGCCCAAAACGAAAACCTCGAGCAAACTGTCTCTCAACGCACTTTTGAATTGCAAAAGGCGCTCAAGCAGTTGGAGGAAACGCAGCAGCAGATCATCCAGCAGGAACGTCTTCGCGCCTTCGCCACGATGGCGAGCGGCGTCGCGCATGATTTCAACAATGCCTTGTCGGTAATTCTCGGCTTTAGCGAAGTTGCGCTCCGAAAGTGCGACGGAAAACCGGACGTCGAGACGCAACGCCATTATCTCCATAACATTGTTACCGCGGCGCTCGATGGAGCTAAGATGGTAACTCGCTTGCGCGAGTTTTCTCGACCCGACGACATACGCGAACCGCGTGTGGCCGTGAACCTGAACCAACTTATTCATCAGGCAATCACCATCACGCAACCAAAATGGAAAACGCAGTGCCTCAGTAAAGGCGTCAAGATTGAAGTGAAGACAGAGCTCGCCGACATCCCAACTGTCGCGGCGGACGCGGCCGAACTGCGCGAAGCGCTGACGAATTTAATTTTTAATGCTGTCGATGCCATGCCCGAGGGCGGGACGATTACAATCCGCTCTGCCGAAGAGAACGGAAATGTTGCGATGAAAGTGGCCGACACGGGCACGGGCATGAGCGAAGAAGTGCGTCTCCGCTGTCTTGAACCTTTCTTCACGACCAAGGGCGAACTCGGAACCGGGTTGGGCCTAGCCATGGTTTACGGAATCGTCGAGCGACACGGCGGAACTCTCGATGTTCGAAGCATCGAAGGTCGTGGCACCACTTTCATTGTCTCCCTTCCAAAACACACCGCGACCGAACAAGTGGCGCAGGCCGACACGGCGGCGATTCCGCGACCGCTCCGGGTGCTCGTTGCCGATGATCAACCGTTGCTTTGCGAAATTTTGTCCGAATATCTCACGAACGATTGCCATAGCGTCGTCACGGCCAAGGATGGACGCGAAGCGCTTGAACGATTCAGCGAGGGAAAGTTCGACCTGGTGATTACAGATCAAGTGATGCCCAAAATGACTGGTGATCAGCTGGCGGGTGCCATCAAGACCCGATCACCTTCTACGCCGGTTGTTCTCGTTACCGGGTCCACTCAGGCTTTAGGCAGCCGCATCGGCCAGGTTACTGATTATGTTCTAAATAAGCCGGTTTCCGTAATCGATCTTCGACACGCGCTTATCCGCGTTACAACAAATTCATCAAAAGTGTCGCTAGTTCGTTAAACAGAAGCTCGGACCGCGTTGGCATTTTTTCTCTTCTCCTGATTTCGTCAGATCAAGTATGCGCCGCGGTAATGGTACCGTCCCGCGTAATCGGTACCAACGCCTTACTCAGTGCGCAGCGCTTCTACCGGATTAAGCAGACTGGCCCGTCGCGCCGGAACGATGCAAGCGATCAGCGCCGCGGTGGCCAGAATCGTGGCCGTGACTATAAGTAGCAAAGGATTGTGGGCTGACACCTGATAGAGCTGCGAAGTAATTAACCGGCCCAGCCCCAACGCCGCCGCTAATCCGATGACCAATCCGATAACGACCGGTTTCATACCCTGGCCGAGGACAAGTCGCAGCACGTCCATCGTTTGCGCGCCGAGCGCCATGCGCACGCCAATTTCGCCTGTGCGTTGCTCGACGGTGTATGCGACCGCGCCGTAAATGCCTACTGTCGCAAGCAACAACGCAACGCCGGCGAAAACACCGAGCAGCACCATCATCAACTTCGCCTGGCCAAGCGCCTGCGCCATGATCGCGGTCACCGGTTGCGGCAAAATGAGCGCCAGGTTGGGATCGATTGTGCGCAGAACTGACTGCACTGTTTTTGTCACCGTCGTGGGCGGCAAGGGACTGCGTACCGTGATGCTGAGAAACGGAAAATTTTCCTGCGCGAAAGGGCGATAAAATTCCATGTCATTATGCTGGTCGAGCCGCACCGAACGCACGTCGCCGACCACGCCGACGATTTCCACCGGCACACTCCCGCTGGTAACCAGCAATGTTTTGCCGATCGGATTTTCATTCCCGAAAACTGTCTTCGCGCCGGATGCGCTGATGAGAATTACGTTTGGATGATCAGCATTGTCCTGCTGGCTGAAATCGCGGCCGGCGAGCAGCGGAATGCCGAGCGTCCGCAGCCATCCCGGTGCGATGTCGTTTGAAGGCGCACCTTTTCGCTCCGCGACCGGCGGAACCGCGCCCTCCGCGCGAGTGTAAAGTGTCGCGCCCGCCCCGCCACTAAGCGGAATGCTCGAGCCGATCGTGACTTCCTGAAGGCCGGGCGTAGCGGTTAGTTTCCGCAGTAATTCATCTGCGAAACGCGTGCGGGTAGCGGGGTCGGGATATTGCGCCTGCGGCATGACGGTGAATGCGTTCCAGAGATTGTCGTACTTGAACCCGGGATCCTGATGGCTGAGCCGCACGAAGCTCGCGATAAGCAACGACGCGCCTGCGACCAGCGTGACCGAGAGCGCAACCTGCGCGCCGACGAGCAATTTGCGGAAACGCTGCTGCCGCACGCTACCGGCGGTACCGCGCCCGCCTTCCTTCAGCGCGTCGACAATATCGCCACGGGAGCTCTGCAACGCGGGATACAACCCCATAAACAAGCCAGTGATGAGGGAAAGCGCGATCGTGAAGGCGAGCACGGGAAGTGAAAGCGCGGTGGCGCTGCCGGGTTCGATGGGAAGAAAATTCGCGGCCAGCTTGGGCACGAGCGGCACCAATTGCCATGCAAGCAACGCGCCGACGATTCCCGCCAGCAAACTGATGAGCACGCTTTCGAAAACAAAAAGCCGCAGCACACTTACGCGCGTTGCGCCGAGGGCCATGCGCAACGAAATTTCGCGTCGCCGTCCGCTAAACCTAACGAGTAGCAGGTTCGCGACATTGCTGCACGCGATCAGCAAGACGAACGTCACAGCCGCTAACAGTGTTGCAAAGCCCGGCCGCAAATTTTCCGTCACATCCTCGGGCAGCGTTTTCACCACCGTCCATGCTTTGGCGTCGATCTTTTCCGGGTATTGCTCGCCGTACCTATCGGTCATCACCTTCAGCGCCGCGAAGGCCTGCTCTTTGGTCACCCCCGGTTTCAATCGTCCGACTGCGCGCAGAAACGCCGTGCCGCGCATCATGCGCTCATGCGAAAAACCCGGAATAATGAAGGGCTTCGTCGTCCAGATGTCGGCGTTCGGTCCGGTCCACGAAACCGGCAATTTCGGAATCACGCCCACGATCGTGTGCGCCACACCATCGAGGGTGATGGCGCGTCCGATGACATTTGGATCGCTGCCAAGTCGCGATTTCCAAAAACGATCGGTGATGATCGCAACATCAGCGCCTTCTTCCTCCTCTTTTAAAAAGGTGCGGCCACGGATCGGGCGCAGACCGAGGACATCAAAGTAATTCGCCGTGGTTTTGAAGATCGGAACCTGGAACGCATCGCCAAGTCCGGCCACGGTCGCTGCGAGTCCATTTTCGCCCGCGAATCCATCGAAGATGGTTTGTCCATCGCGGAAATGCATGTAACGCGGCGCGGAGAGCGGGAAATCGACGCGCTGATCTTTTAGGTGAGAAAAGACATGCAGCACGCGGGCGGGTTCGCGGAAAGGCAGACCGCGCAGAAAAAGATCATTGATCAGGCTGAAAATCGCTGTGTTCAATCCGATGCCAAGCGCGAGCGTCATGAGCGCGAGTAAGGTGAAGCCGGGCGATTTGAAGAGCTGACGAAGAGCGAAACGAAAATCGGTGATCATGGCTGTTGTAACGTTGTAACGCTTTTGACCCTGGTTACTCAAGATCTGATGCGCCAAAAGGTGCGCTTGGATTTAATTCAGAGACGCCGCTGAGACAAAATTCTGTCTAGGGAATTGCGGGTGTTCACTTGGAGGCGCACGCCCCAAATCGCTCGCTCCAAACCAGTGATCCGGTCTTTTATCGGTCACAATGCGCTTGTCATATCGACTGGAGCGCGAGCGGAGTCGCTCGACATGGCAGGAACTGCTTACGCGTAAACGAGCAGGTCGATCTCTTCCGGCAGCAAATCGGAGACCTCGCGAATGACGCTGCCGCGAACGAGATTCATCAGCGCGTTGCGTTTCGGTGCGCCGAGGATCAGGCGTGAAGCTCCGAGGGTGGCGGCAATGTCGACAATGGTTTCGGCAGCGGAAGGACTGACGGCATAAGCGAACAAGGGGGGGTGATCGCCGGATTTTGCTTTCGCTTCG
>DASXIC010000038.1:0-9298 GCA_036498205.1 Chthoniobacterales bacterium
AATAACCCGCGCTCCGAGGCTGGAAAAAATCGCCGCTTTAACACGATCCATGGTCGGCCGCACCCCGCGCGGAGGTACTTCCAGGTGCAGGCCGCCGGCAGTCCCAGCGATAACTCTCACGGCGTTGGGGTCGGCGAAGACTCAGGTGTCGTGGAATCGGAGTGTTTCTTCTTCCTGTTTTTGCCGCGCCCGAGCAGTGCGTCGATTACACCGCCGAGATTCTTCAAGTCGGTGCCAACCGCGCGTTCCATCAAATCAGTGGTTGGCCGATCGATCGTTCCACTGATGCGAAAAGGAAGCGCGTACTGACCAGGTTCATTTGTGGCGACAAAGTTTTCGCGAATTCCTCGGAACAGTTGCCCGCGAATTTTCTCATTAATCGACAGGGTCGAGTTGAGTGCCAGCTTGCCATCAAACGTCACCGATCCGGCGGCGCTTAAGCGCAGGTTCGGAGATCGCAGGAGAAGTTCATCAATCAGGACCTCGCGGTTGGCCAAATGAAATTTGGCCTCCGCCTGTTCGAGGTCGAGTTGGGTGAGTTCCTCGATCTGAAGCAACTGCCCAATCGCGGCCAGGACAGTAAATTGCTGCACATGGCCGTCCCGCAATGCAATTGTTCCTTCGCCACTAAGCGCGTCCGCAGTATTTCCCGAAGCATTGAGCGTCCCCTCCAGGAGTCCTTGCACAATTTCATGCGGGCCCCCCGCTTGAGTGACGAGCTGATCGGCCTGCACGTTTTGGAATGCAGCGTTGACGGTAAAGGGAGAATTCTCAGCCTGCGGTTGAATCTCAAAACTGCCCGTCAATTTTCCCTTTGCGATGTGCGCGGAAAGCGTGGAGAGACTGAGTCCATCCGCATCGTAGCGAACTGGAGAATATAGATCGGAAAGGAAGACACGATCGCGTAAAGCGATTTTTGCCACACGTGCCTCGCCTCTGATCGAACCAGCGTCGCGCACGCTCGAGTAGAATTGGACACCGTCAAAAAGCGCAACATTCCGATCTTGCCGGTCGAGAAAATGGAAACTGCCGTTGATTAAGTTTACGCGTTTCACTTGCGGTGTCGTGGCATCGCCGGAATTGCGGGCGTCTTTTCTCGGCACAATCGGGGCACTCGATTGCGGCGGTTCACCCTCGGCGCTCGCGCCTGGCACGGCCGCACTTTGCGTTTCCGGAACCGGTTGTGACCCCGTTAGCGCAGCCGGAGCATTAGGCAGCCGCCATTTTCCCGTCTCATCCTGCGGCCAGACTACGGCCGGCTTGATCAGCGCAATCTGCTTGATCACCAGAGGCCGCCAAAAAATGGATCGGAATCGCACACGTAGTTGAAGATTTTCTGCCGTCAGAAAAGCCTGCCCCTTTTCCACGCTTGTGCGAGGAATGACAATGCCGCTCAGCTTTAAACCACTCCAGGGAGTCACGCTAATGCGCTGAATCCGCAACGGCATGCCCAGACGCTGGCTGAGTTCCTGCTGAATCCTGGCTTGTGTGCCCTGCGATTGCACATACAAGTTCAGCCCCAACAGTGTGGCAGCGAGCAACGCCACCACCACCGCAATCATCCAGCCAATAATTCGCCTGACCCGGAGCACCCGACAAACATTACCCAACGCAATCCGGCAGAAAAGCTCTCGTGCAAGATACTCTCGTTATATTGAATCCGGCCGCCAATAGCGAACGCGCCCGGCGCTGGCGTTCGCGAGTGGAGAAATTGACCCGCGGGGCCACTTTGTGCGCGACCTCGCAAACTGGGGAAGCGGAAGCGATCGCGCGCAATGCCGTGCGCGAGGGTTACGAAAAAATCGTTGCGGCCGGAGGAGACGGCACGATCAACGAAGTAGTGAATGGTCTTGCCGGCACCGAGGCCGCGCTGGGATTGCTTCCGATGGGAACAATGAACGTGTTCGCGAATGAGCTCGGTTTGCCCGCCAGCAATTTGCATGAATGCTGGCAGGTCGTTTGCGAGGGACGGACCCGCACAATCGATTTGCCTAATGCGAACGGGAAGCATTTCGTACAATTGGCCGGAATTGGACTGGACGCGCAGGCAGTAAAGGAAACAAGTCTTGCCTTAAGACGGAGCCTCGGACCCCTCAGTTATCTGGTTTCGGCTGCGCAAATCGCTTCGCGGCCACCGCCACGTCTCATGATCGAATCGGAAAACGTGAGCACACCCGAGGGATCTTTCGTTCTCATTGGCAATGGTCGGCTTTACGGCGGCCCATTCCCGTTTTTCAAACGCGCCCTGATCGATGACGGACTGCTCGATGTCCTCGTTTTCAAACGCATCGGCTATCTCGAAATCGTGCGCTATCTCCAGGATGTGATTTTTAGTTCGTCGATTACCATGCCAGAGATCGAATACTTCCAAACCACTCGCCTGCGTGTTTCTTCGGAGGACGAAGTACCGGTAGAGATTGATGGCGAACTAATCGGAAATTGTCCGGTCCTTTTTCAAATGCGCGAACACGGTTTGCGCGTACTTGCCCCTGCTTAGCTCAGGATTTTCGCGAAAGACCCGTCGACACTCCGGGACGGATGCGATAACATTTTTGTATGCGTCTCTCGGGGCGAAAGGTGTCGCGGCTCAGCCGCACATGGTCATCCCCGCCGCGGATCGTTTTAATCAGCCTGATCGCCGCGCACTGCTCGGCTTTTGTGGTGCAACTGATGATAGGTGCATGGGACAGCAGCTTCGTTTCTGAATTTCTTGCTCTGAGCGATCATGGCATTTCGCAGGCCTATGCCTGGCAATTCTTCACCGCTCCGTTTTTGTACGGCGACCTCTGGCACTTCCTTATCAACATGATTGTGCTCTATACGGTGGGACGGGACGTCGAGCTCATTATCGGGCAGAGACAGTTCCTCTTTCTCTATTTATTCGGCATTTTTGCCGGAGAACTGGGACATCTTTTCCTGATGCCGGCTGATTCCATTGTTTTCGCAGGCAGCGCCGGGGTGGCAGCGGTCTTCATCGCCTATGCGACGATCTTACCAGAGCTGGAAATGACCGCGCTGCTGCTTTTCATGGTCCCGGTGCGGGTAAAATTGCGGCGTGTCGCGCAGATTACTCTGCTTGCTGCCATAGGGTTGGTGATTTTCGATCGATCCGGGCCGGTTGTTCATAGCGTATTTCTCGGCGGGGCGGTTGCGGGGTGGCTCTACGCTCATTTGCTTGGCTTCGGCGGAATTTCCTTTGTCCAACGAACCTTGCGACGGCGTAGCGCAGAGGCAGAGCATCTCCGAGGGATGAGCACAGAGCAATTTCTCGCTCAGAAAATCGATCCGGTGCTCGATAAGATTTCGCGGCACGGCCTCGGTAGTCTGTCCCGGCGCGAACGGCAATTGCTCGACCAGGCCCGGCAAAAAATGCTGGCCCAAAGCGAGGCCTGACCCTCGCATTCGCCCTCATCCGAAGCCATCTTGCGCACGGTGAGTTCGCAGGAATCGTGGATTAAATCCAAGGCGGAAGCTTCGCTCAATCCGCCCCAGGTCCTAAATGCGCTCAGCGAGATTGCCTCTCGCTGGGAAGGATCGCTCCCTCAGTTTTTCAGCGATTTTCCTCTGGGCGAAAGCGCGCTGATTCATCTATTGGCCGTTTCTTCAGTTTGCGCGGGACGCTTGCAGCGCGACCCCCAAATTCTGCGCTGGCTCGCACGACCGGAGATTTCCACCGCGCGCCGTGGACCGCGCAGCATGGCCGTGGCATTGCGCAGCGGAGCGGAATCACTTGAGGATGAAAATTTTCGCGGACTCCGAATTTGGAAAGCGCGCGAGATGACCCGAATTGCATTGCGTGAAGTCGCCGGTGTCGCGGTGCTGGAGGAAACCACAGCCGAGCTTTCGCAGATCGCCGAGATTTGTCTTGCTACCGTCTACCGGCATGCCGACGCCCAGCTCCGGGCCCGCTACGGAACTCCTGCGACCCAGTTCACAGTGCTCGGTCTGGGTAAGCTGGGAGGTCGAGAATTGAATCACAGTTCCGACGTCGACCTTATTTTCTTTTACGGAGAAGAGGGCCAGGTCACCTCGCATTTGACCAATCATGAGTGGCACAACCGGCTGGCGGAAACGATTGTTAAGGCCTTCTCCGCCAGTGATCCCGCTGGAAGGCTTTTCCGCATCGACCTGCGTCTCCGCCCGGAGGGCTCCGTCGGCCCGCTCACCCGCTCACTCGAGAGCACCGAAATTTATTACGCCGGATTTGGCGAAACCTGGGAACGGCTTGCGTTGATCAAAGCGAGACGCGTTTGCGGCAGCGAGGAACTCGCTTACGAATTTCTAACCCAGCATCAGCCGTTCATTTTCCCGAAAAGCCCCACGCCCGAATTGCTTGACGAAGTCGCAGCCATCAAGCGCCGCATCGAACGCGAAGTGCCGCCGGAAGATGTAAATGTGAAACTCGGGGCCGGTGGAATTCGGGAAATCGAATTCATTGTCCAGACGCTTCAATTCATTCACGGCGCTCATCACGCCTTTCTTCAGGAACAAGGCACGATCCGGACATTGCAGGCGATCGCGCAACTGGAGCTTCTCCCACGCCAGGAAGTTCTTGCGCTTGATCGCGCTTATCGCCTTTTCCGTCGGGTCGAACATCGGCTTCAAATCGAGGCGGAGCAGCAAACTCATTCGCTTCCCGCAGATTCCATCGGGCGCGAACGACTGGCTCGCAGCCTCGACTTCGCCTCCGCCGGGGAGCTCGTAGGCGAGTTGGGCGACAGCGCCGAACAAGTCCGCGCAATTTTCGCGCGACTTGTCGCTGCGGGCACCAGTGCACCGGTGGCAAATCTCGGATTTTTTGCCGACCAATCGCGTGCGACACGCGCGTTAACCGAGCTGGCGCAAGGTTCTTCGACCTTTCATGTGGCGCCACGGACGCGTCAGATTTTTAGAAAACTCCGACCGCTGCTATTACAGGAGCTCGGGCACTGTGCCGACCCGGATGCCACTCTTGTCGGTATCGTTCGCTTTGTTGAAGCGTTCGGTTTGCGGAGCCTTCTTTTTGAGTTGCTGGCAACAAATCCAAAACTTTTGCAATTGCTGGTGCAAACCTTCGATGCCAGCGCATTCGCGGGTCAGCAGCTCATTCGTCATCCACAGTTACTCGAAGAAATTACCCGAAGCACAAAACTCAATCGCCCGCTCTCCGTTTCCGAACACCTGGCCGCTTTGCGCGACGCGATGGCGCGGCAGGATTTCGCTGCCATTCGTGTTTACCAAAGCTCGCAATGGCTACGAATCGCGATTCGGGACATCCTCGGGCTCGCGGATCTGCGCACTCTATTTCAAGAACACACCGCCCTGGCCGAAGCTTACCTGCTCGCTGCGAACTACATTGGCGGAGCCCGAGATCTAACGATCGTGGCAATGGGAAAATTCGGCGGACGCGAACTAACTTACGGCTCCGATCTGGATATCATGTTTGTCGGCGAAGATTATCGAGGCGGGCAAAATCTTCTCACCCTCCTTTCGATACCCAGTGAGCACGGCGTGATTGCATCGGTTGACGTGCGTCTTCGCCCGGAGGGAGAGAAAGGACCGCTCGTTGCGCCACTCCAGGCGTTCGAAGCCTATTATCGCGACCGGGCTCAGCTCTGGGAGATTCAGGCTTTGACTCGAGCGCGACCGATCGCGGGCCCGCAACAGGCAAATTTTCGCGCGATCGCGCATGCCGCCTGGGCAATCGTGGGGCGGGACCGGAGTTTATTCCAAAAAATCGACGGCATGTTGCAGCGTGTTCGTCGCGAGCGTGGCAGCGGTAACGACGCGCTTGATTTCAAGACCGGGGCGGGGGGAATCATCGAGGCCGAGTTCCTCGTCCAGGGCCTGCAAATGCACTACGACATTCGCGAAACTTCTACGCTGCGCGCAATCGAGAAACTGGTTGGCGCAATTTCGCGAACCGACGCTGAAAAGTTCATACAGGCCTACGAGTTTTTACGTCGATGTGAAAGCGCGCTGCGACGATGGCAAAACAAGAGCGTCTCGAGTTTACCGGCAAACCCGGCGGACCAGCGAAAACTGGCGATTCGACTCGGATTCAAAAACGAAGAAGAGTGGCGCCTCGAATACCAGCAGGCACGCGAGCAAATCCATTCGATTTACCAGCGGTATTTTGCCCGATAGGCCTCCGAGCTCAGCCGAATCCAAGGAGGTGAGCGATCGCCCGCAAAACGAGAAAGCTGACAACTAGTCCAGTCGCGACGACCAGAAACAAAATCGCAACCACGCCGATAACGAACAGCCAATCCGATGTGCGGGCGCGCTGCCGCGCCCCGGAATATGCGAGTAATAAATCGTAATTACGTTTGTTTGATTTGAACCAAAACGAAAATGCGTCACCCAGACCCGGAATGATTCCAACCACTTCATTGATCAGAATGTTGAGCGACATCCGAGCCAGCAAAATCTTTGGTAAACCGCGACGCGCCGCCTGGATTAGTACCAGGGCTGAGACCACGGCCGAGGCTGTGTCGCCAATTCCGGGAACGAGACCAATCAAAGGATCGAGGCCGAAACGAAATTTCGTCGCCGGAAAGGCAATCAGATCGTCCATTACCAGCGCGACCCAGCGAAAAAGCGGCTCGAGACTGGCCCTTCTCTTCTTTTCTTCCGGCGGGAGAACCTCCCAATCCAGAATTCCGGCTTGTCGATCTTCGATTTTCGATTGCATTCTATCTCGCCCGATTTTCGCAATCGAAACTCGCCAATCGAAAATCGAAAATAATTAGCCGGGAAGTCCTTTGAGCATCTCCGCGTTCGTCGGGAACTTTTTCACGAACATGAGCAACCGCTCAATCGCTTCTCCTGGCTTATGTCCGGCGAGGCCGCGGCGGATCAGATTGATTTTCTCCAGCTCCCATGGTTGCAGAAGAAGCTCTTCCCGACGCGTGCCGGAGAGGAAAATGTCGACCGCCGGATAAATGCGTTGATCGCTGATCTTGCGATCAAGGACCAGCTCCATATTGCCGGTGCCTTTGAACTCCTGAAAAATCAGTTCGTCCATTCTGCTTCCGGTTTCAATCAACGCCGTCGCGACAATCGTCAGTGAACCTGCTTCTTCGGTGTTGCGCGCGGCGGCAAAGATTTTTCGGGGCGTTTCCATCGCACGTGCGTCGATACCGCCGCTCATGGTGCGTCCACCACCGCCCATCGCATTGTTAAATGCCCGGGCAGTGCGCGTAATCGAGTCGAGGAGGATGAATACATTCTTGCCCGCTTCGACCAGTCTTTTCGCCCGCTCAATCGCAAGCTGCGCAATCCGGGTATGACTTTTGATATCGCTGTCGTTCGAGCTGGCGATGATTTCCGCGCTCGCGTGGTTGCGGCGAAAGTCCGTTACCTCCTCCGGCCGCTCGTCCACCAGCAGGATTATTAAATGCACGTCCTTGTGATTCTTCACCACCGCATCGGCGATGTGGTGCAGCAAGGTGGTCTTTCCCGTCCGTGGCGGCGCGACGATGATTCCGCGCTGGCCCATGCCGAGCGGTGTCATCAAATCCATGATTCGGGTCGTGTAACGGTCCGGCACCGTTTCCAGCTTGATCCGCTTGTTCGGGTTAATCGTGGTGAGTTCCTCAAATGGACGCAGCCCCTGATATTTCGTCGGCTCGTCGTTGTTGATTTTGAGGAGCTTGGTCAATTGCGGCCCGCGATTGCCGCGGCGGGTCTCCCCGTATATCCACATCCCATCCCGCAGACCAAAGCGGCGGACGATTTCCGGTGTGACAAAAATATCCTGCGGGGTCTGCACAAAGTTGCGTTTCGGATCCCGCAGAAAGCCGAAGCCTTTTCCTGAAATCTCAATAATCCCCTCACCGAACTCCGGTTCCCGCGGCTCGCCGCCTTCGCCTTCGCCAGCGGCGACGTCGGTGTGAGCATCCGAGGAATCTCCGGGCGCGTCATTGTTGTAACTGGGCTCGCGATCGGAATTTGAGTACTCCGAATGGTAATTGCGACGTCGTGGGAAACGCCTTCGCGGACGTCGGTGGCGGTCGCGTTCTGGGCGCGGTTCGGCTTCGGGGCGCGGCTCCGTGTCGGTGCGCGCCTCGATCGGCGCCTCATGATTTTCGTTCTCTTCGCTCATATGTGCTTTGACGCACGCCTGCGGGAATGCAGCGGCTTATTTTTTCGCAACTCAATTAGGCCGGCATTTTCGCCAGCAGTTCGTCGGGAATTTCCAAATTTGAATAGACGTTCTGCACGTCATCGTCGTCTTCGAGCGTGTCGCACAAGCGCAAGACTTGCTGCGCCACTGCCTCGTCGCCGACCGTAATTGTCGTATCGGGGGTGAAGGTAAACTTTTGGCTCTCGGTGGTAACGCCCGCGTTTTTGAGCGCCTCAGCTACGGCATAGAGCTGATCGGGAGCCGTGGTAATAAGATACATCTCCTCGTCATTTGTCAATTCCTCCGCCCCGGCCTCCAGGCTGAGCTCGAAAATCTTATCCTCGGAAATAGAGGAGCGCGCCACCGCGATTTGGCCCTTGCGGTGAAACATGTATGAAACACTGCCGGTCGAAGCGAGGTTGCCGTGATTCTTGGTGAAGATGCTGCGGATTTCGGCCGCCGTCCGGTTCTTGTTGTCCGTTGCCGCTTCAACGATCACTGCCACTCCTCCCGCCGCGTAGCCTTCGTAAACAATTTCCTCAAAGTGCTGCGCTTCGTTTCCTTCGCCGGTGCCGCGTTTGATTGCGCGCTCGACATTATCGTTCGGCATGCTGGCCGCCCGCGCCGCCAGAATTGCACTGCGCAGACGCGGATTGGCGCTCGGATCTCCACCACCGGTTTTCGCCGCGATGCTTATTTCCTTCGAAAGCTTGCTAAAAACCTTCCCCCGCTTCGCGTCAATTGCGCCCTTGAAGCGTTTAACCTTCGACCACTTGCTGTGTCCCGCCATATCGGTGCGGCGTAGTAGTAATTGAGAAAGTCGCCTGGCCAGAAAACCGTTGATTCGGAAACGGGCGCGCCTCGCTGAGATTTTAACGAGGAGGCGGACTAACTACGTAAATTCAACCGCAAACCATCTAAATTGTCAATCACGCAGCAACGGCTGCAGCAGCTCGTTTCCGTCGCGTGGCATCGAGAATACGCTTGCGCAGCCGCAGGGACTTTGGCGTAGCTTCAACGTATTCATCGGCATCGATGTACTCGATCGCGCGCTCGAGCGACATCTTGAGTGGCGCCTCCAATTGAATGCCTTTGCCGTCACCCTGGCTGCGCATGTTCGTCAGATGCTTCGCCTTGCAAGGATTGACCGGCAGATCTTCCGGACGCGCGTTCTCGCCGACAATCATGCCG
>DASXIC010000039.1:0-80834 GCA_036498205.1 Chthoniobacterales bacterium
TGTTCTTTCAGGATCGAAAGGAGTTCGTCCGGCTTGAATGCCGTAGCACCGCGAATATCAACATTCGTTTGCTCGGTCCGTTTCTGTTGTTCGCGTTCGACCAGCTTTCGTTCACGATCCCGCTCTTCCGGACGAGGGGCATCAACCGCGGTTTGTCCTTGCAGACTCGTCGTCCCAAAACTCGCGGCCAGACCCAGGAGCAGAACGTGACGCCGCATCTCAATGGAATCGGATGAGGTATTTCACCAAGCCGCGAAATTCTCCTCCGACACCAATGTCGCCAACCAGCACCCAATTCTCGTTGACCTTAAAGCGCCCCGACGCCTGTTGACGGCCGGTGCGCGGATCGACTCCGCCGACATCGACCTGCAATCGATCGAAGACCGAGTTGCTCTCTGTCGGCTGACCTTTCTTAAAAACCTTTCGATAGAGCTGTTGCACAAGGAGCATGGCGGCCCGACCGGCGAGCACGCTGCTATTGCCCGCCAGTTCCTGCCTTGTTGTTCCCGTAGCAAGCAACGAAATAATTTCCTCCTGAGGCAGCGGCGGCTCACTGGTGAACACTGCCTGCGGAGCAAGCGAACTGCCGTAAACGTACACCCGCACGGTATAATCGCGCACAACGGATGTTCCCTGGAGATCGATCTTGGGGTTGAATGAGTCACTTGGATCGAAGTACAAAAATCCGTTTGTGACATCGAGCCGGCTGAAAGGCAACGTCGCCTCCACATTTTGAAACTTCACCGTTCCTTTTAATTCGGGGTGCAATCCGGTGCCGCCAAGGTGGAGATCGGCAATGGCAGCACCGTTCGCCAGATTCCCGCGAATGGAAAAAGGATCCTTGGTCTTGATCGCGACATCGAATTTCCAGTCGCGCATCGGCGGCTCCCTGATCGAATAATCCGGACGATCCTCCACCATCGGTGGCGGCGCGGGCCGTCCCGGCAACCCGATCGGAATCAAATCAATATCTTTGAGAAAATGACTGTTCGTCAGCGCAACGCTCCCCTTCACTGTTGCACCCATGATCGGCCCGGTCGCTTTCAACTCGGCATCGGCCCGGGCTGTGACCGAATCGTTGCGCGCGATCAAAATGCTTTCGGCACGTAAATCGAGATCGATGTTTGCTTCGGTTAATTTCGTGAAGACAACGCGGCCGCCGAGCGTGAACGGTCCTCCGGCCAGATCGCCCTGGAATCTTTCGAGCGTGAGGGTGTTGTCGCGAAAGATCAAACGCGATTGGAATCCTCTCAGCGCCGGCAATGTGGCATCGGTGAATCGAGCGGCGTTGATGGTGATGTCGCCACTCCCGGTAAAGGCAGGACGGGCAATGGTCCCCCCAACGGCGACATCCATCGCAATATCGCCATCCAACTGTTCGACCGCAGGTATGAATTGCCGCAGAAAATTGACCGAGCTGCGCGGCAAACGCACCTTCGCCTCCAGTGGGATGTTCTCATCCAGGGAAAAAGTGCTCAGGACTTTGCCGGCGTCGAAGGGAACCGACCCTGTGATCTCGACCGGCTGAATTTTCGGCTGTTTCAGCTGGCCGGTAAAATTCATTTTGTTCTGCACCGTCTCCGCCACGATTTGGAAGGTTGCGGGATCGAGGCTGGGAAGTTTCGGATTCCGCAGATCCCGGGCGTCCAGTTCGAGACGGGCCCGCAAGTCCGCCAGGGTGCCGTCAGCCTGCAACTTCACACTGACGAATCCGCTTGCTGCCGGAGGCACGCCCAAATCGTCGAACAATTTTTTGAGGTCGAGGTTTTCCGATTGAACCGTGGCGGCGACTTTCCCGTCCCGGGGAAAAACAGGGTCGCCTGTTCCAACATTTTTCCAAATGAACGGGACCGACACATAGCCTACGGCATATTTCGCCTTTCCTTGATCGAGTTGAATTTTCGAGATCTCCAGCGTTTCACCCCTGGCCGAAACGCTGGCTTGGAAATCCATCTTGTCGCTGCCGAGGAAAACGATCGGAACATCGAGTCCGGCCGGTGAATAGGTGGCATCGATATTCGCCTGCAATGCTTTCATATTTCCCCAGCGGCCCTTGTTCCAAGTCAGCTTGAGTGAGCCGTCCTGAGCGAGGTGGGCAAACGAGCCCCGCCCCTGCCAATTCATGGCGAACGCCCCACCGGGCTCGCTGTTGTTGCCGAAGGCCTCCAGCAATGGCTTTAGTGTGGCGACATCGGCAATGTCGATTCCAACACGGCCGACAAACGGCTTATTCCCGCGCAATTCGATTGTCCCGTGCGCGCTTACGAAATCGCGCTGGTTCATAACGGCCGTGAAATCGTTCAGGAAAATCTTACTCCGCCACAGTGAAACAGCAGTGCTCAGCTGAGGGATGGTAAGATTTCGAACTTTGAAATTCGATCCGTAAGCGTTGAACGAGCCGTCCGCTAAACTTCCATTCCAGCGTACGATTCCCGAGCCGTTAAAGGTCCCACTCACTCGATTGGGAGATTCCGTCGCCCAAAAATCTCCAACCTGATGGGCGGAAATTTTCAGTTCGGCCTCGGCCGGCTGCTGGCTGAATTTCGTCGGGTTGGCCAGAAGGTGGACCGCCCCGTTCAGGATAATTTGATTCCGGGCACGCTGCACAACGGCGTCTTTAAGCAACAACCGGTTGCCACTTTGCTCGAATTGGGCGGTAATATTATCCGCTACATAGTCGCCACGACGGAGTGTTGCCGCCGCAAACGAGCCACTGGCAACCAGGTTATCAAACCAAGGCATGTTCTCCGGGGCCCCTCGCAGGTTCTTTTTTATCGCTAGCGTGAGATCGATTTTCTCGGCGCTGCCTTCGGCGCTCGCGACGCTCCCGGAAACGACATGCCCATTTGCCTGCAGCCATTGATCCCGAACCTCGGCCGTCCCGCTGACCTGCACTCGACCGGAAAGGGGGTTCGCCATCGAAGAGGTAATTCCCGCGAGATCCAGATCATTGCCGCTGATCTCGAACCTGGCGGGGCTGCGTCCCAGGTCGTCTGTCCGATCGGGCAGTTGCATCGATCCGTGCAACCGCAGCATCGATTCACCACGCGAGAGCTCAAAGGGCTGCAGAGTTGCAACGCCGTCGTGCGCCGAAACCTGGGTAGCAGCACGATCGAAAGTTGCGCCGCTCACTTGAAAATTGCGGATCACGCCGCTTCCCGATATCGCCCAGGTTTTCGGAGCGCTGAGCAGGCCAACAAAATCGAATGAGAGATTTTCGATTTCTCCCTCGACTGGCGCGGCGGAAAAAACGCCGAGTTTCTTTGCCGACGTGAGCGCGAGATTACGTGCCGCAACGTGCGATTTGATAAAGACCGAGCGCGCTTGTTCGGTGAGAGACGCCTCCATCTCTACCGGCCCATCGTCGAGCGTGGCGTTGATGCGAAATGTCATCGTGTGCTGACGAAGACGTGAAGCGTCGATATTCACCAAAGCGAACCGAGTTCGATCGTTCAAAACCACATCGCGGAGGACCAGGTTGCGGTTTTCGTAACTCGTGATGCCACTAACGCGGCTCCAGGCCTCGCCCGTCGGCAACTGAAGAAGTTCGATGTTGAGAGTGCCCGCTGCACGCGGACTCAATTCAAGAAAAACATTTTGAGCGATGAAGTCATGCGCCG
Organism: Chthoniobacterales bacterium; assembly: GCA_036498205.1. Taxonomy (GTDB): domain Bacteria; phylum Verrucomicrobiota; class Verrucomicrobiia; order Chthoniobacterales; family UBA10450; genus AV69. The sequence continues at coordinate 3,621 of DASXIC010000039.1, forward strand.
GATCGCGCACGATCACACTCACATCCTGCAAACGCACGCGCTCCGGAAAGACTGCCGGTAACGTCACTTTCTCGCGCGGACGTGGCGCTGCTTTCACCCGCACCTTCGAGGGATTAATCACGATTCGTGCATTCCGCGCCTCGAGCGAATCAAGAAAATCCGGTTGCCGGCGGATAAGGGAAACGATGTTGTATTCCGCGCGAATGTAATCCGCTTCCGCTGATTCAATCGCCGCCGGCCCCGTTGGTACCACCCGCAGATTTCGAATTGTCAGGGCTGTGAAAACGTTGCCTTCGGCACGAAAATCGAGCCGCAGATTCTGCTTCGCGGCGGAGTGCACTGCGAACCAGTGAATAGCGCCCAACAAAATCGGGCGGTGAAAAATGATCAGCAGCGCAAAGATCAGGAGAATCCAGACGCGGCCCCGACTCTTCCCCTTCGGCTGCGATTTTTCGTGCTGATTGTCCGCCACGGGCGCTTTATCCTATGGATTGCCTCGGAAAGAGCAACCCGGACTCGTGTTTGCTCATTGCGCGCTGGCTTTCTTCGCCGCACGCTCCTGGTAATGACCAACCCGGACAAGCTCTTCGACTATCTTGACGGCAAGCTGCCCGATTTCGAACGACACGAGCTGGAGGAGCGTTTAATGGACGACGCCCAGTTGCGGCGCGAGTTGGATGTGGCCCGGCGAATTCATGCCGGCATGCGGGCGAGGCGGAGCGAAAGTCCAGAAGTTTATGGTGAGCTGTCGGTAGAGACTGCGGCGCGGGGGCGTAGACTGACGCGTCAAATCGTGCTCGCCTTCGGCATTCTCGTGGCGGCGAACGTGATTCTGGGCCTGCTTTACATCGCGCATCACGAATGGAAAAACCCGAATCGCGCGGCCCTGGAAAATCAAACGCGCGAACAGCTGCGCCAGGCCCTGGACAAGGCCGCGGCCGATTCGCTCACCCCGCCGCCCATTGGGATCGGTGAGCTGACCGTGACAGCGGAAAACGGACGCCTCGAGGCAGTGGTCGAAGAGATCACAATGCTGGCGCGGCGATTGAACGGAATGGCGACAAAAGGCGTACCGGACAATGGTCGTATCGAAATCCTGACCGAGCTACCTATCAGTCGCGTGGCCGAATTCAAAAACGTGCTGACGATTATCGGCGGCGTCAAAAGCGTGGGACCGACGGAATCGGTTCCGACCGATGGCGCGTCCAATCAAAAAGTCTCGATTCTGGTCCAGGTGACAGAAGCGAAATGATTGCCGTCACGTTCGCGTTGGCGGCTGAAAGCAGCGCCTTTCTGCGGCTTCTCCGGGATCGTAAGCGAGAAGATTTCATCACGCGTGGAAAAATTGGGGGAAAAGAAATCGCGGTCGTTCACACCGGCGTGGGATCACAAAAATGCGCGGAGCGATTGACCAAATTCCTTCGCCAAAACAAACCGGAGATGGTCATCAGCAGCGGATTCTGTGGTGGAACGAAGGACGAACTCAGACCGGGCGATCTCGTTATTGCAAAGAATTTGTCCAACGCGCAATTGGCGGATCGCGCCAGTAAACTTCTCCCGGGTGCCATCGGCGCTGACATTTTCTCCGCTGATCGGGTGATCGATCCCGCCGCGGACCGTTATGCGATCGGTCGCAAGCACGGCGCGATCGCGATTGACATGGAAACGACGACGATCGCTCGTCTCTGCGCAGAATCTGCCATTCCGATGCTGGGTTTACGCGCAATCAGTGATTCACCAGCGGCACCCTTTCCCGCACCCCCCGACGTACTGTTCGACCTGGAACTGCAACGCACCAGATACGCTCGCCTTCTCACTCATCTCGTGCGAAACCCGGCGGTGATCGGACCCCTAGTCGGTTTTTCTAAACAAATAAAAGTGGCCAAAACCAGCTTGGCGGAAGGACTGAAGACACTACTGCGTGGAATTTAAGGCTCGGAGCTGGCGGGCTCGACATGAACGAGGACGTCAGCAATGCGCGGGTTTGTTCCGCGAATGGCATCCTTCACCCGGTGGGCCAGCTCATGTCCCTCGCGGACAGACATGCCGCCATTCACCTGCACATGGAGATCGACGTAGTAATTGACGCCCATTTTTCGGACAAAGCATTTATCCAAATCAACCACACCAGGCACTGCACGCGCAGCATCGCGCACGATAGCCGCGATTCCACCGCGCGGGGCAGTATCGAGAATCTCGCGCATCGCCGGAACAAGCAGACGCAGTCCGGTAGTCGCAATAATCAGACAGGCAAAAATGGCGGCCCAACTATCGGCGCTCTCCCAATTCTTTCCGCCAATCAAAGCCAGCGAAATTCCGATGAAGGCGGCAGTCGAAGTAATTGCGTCCGCCCGATGATGCCAGGCATCGGTTTGCAAGGCGCTGCTTTCGAGGGCGCGTCCGAAGCGGCTGATGGAACGAAATAACGCTTCTTTAATGAGAACGACCGCGATAAGGACAACGAGGGTGAACGGTGCCGGTGCATGATGCGGAAGAAAGAGCTCTCGCGCGCTCTGCATCGCGAGCAATAGCGCCGCGGTCAGGACACCGAATGCAACGACGATGGCCGCTAATGGCTCAGCTTTTCCGTGGCCATAAGGATGCGAGGCATCAGGCGGCCGCGCGGCGAAACGAAGCCCGCCCCAGATGACAAGCGAGCCGGCAACGTCGAGGGCCGATTCGATTCCATCGGCGATCAAAGCATAGGCGTTGCCGAAAACACCGGCGGCGATTTTGATAATGGCGAAAAGGACATTGATGCCCAATCCGAGCAGTGCGAGGCGGGCACCGGTTTGCAGATTGCTCGCCACGACGTCACCAGTAGGATGAGCATTCATGCAGAAAGAAACGTTTAACGCAGCCGTTTACGACGCGCACGGAATTCCTGCCGAGGTTTTGCGGGTGGAAGCCCGGCCGTGGCCAAAGCCGGCGCCGAATGAGGCGATTGTGGTTATGCGCGCTGCGCCCATTAATCCTGCGGACCTGAATCAAATCGAAGGGAAATATCCGCTCCGTTTTCCGCTGCCAGCGACGCCCGGATTCGAGGGATCGGGTGTGGTGAGCGAGATCGGAAACGAGGTCCAAGATGTCGAGCCCGGGGCGCACGTAATCCTGCCGCACAATATTGGAACCTGGCGCGAAGCTTGCGCGGTTCGAGCAAGCGAGCTCGTTGTTGTTCCAAAGGAAATCGACCTGATCCAGGCCGCGATGTTGAAGATCAATCCGCTGACGGCGTGGCGGCTCCTGCATGGTTATGTCGAGCTGAAAAAAGACGACTGGGTGATTCAAAATGCTGCGAACTCGGCCGCGGGACAGGCGGTCATTCAAATTGCGCGGGAACTGGGACTGAGAACTGTCAACGTCGTCCGCCGGGAAGAGTTGGTAGAAGACCTGCGCGTGCAAGGTGGAGACGTCGTGCTCATCGACGGCGAAGCCCTTCGTGACGATGTGAAGGAGGCGACCGCTGGCGCGCCGGTTCGCCTTGGACTAAATGCAGTCGGTGGAGAGAGCGCCCTGCGTTTGATGAATTGCCTTGCTCCCGGCGCCACTCTGGTGACGTACGGCGCGATGAGTCTGCAGCCGCTGAAGATTCCCAATGGTCTGCTCATTTTCAAAGATCTCCGGTTTCGGGGAATCTGGATTAACAAATGGTACGACAACGCCTCGACTTCGGAACGAATGGAGGCGTTTAGGCCAATTTTTGAAATGGCCAGCCGCGGTTTGTTGCGCACGAAAGTGGAAAAAACTTATTCGCTTGAAGAAATCAAAGAGGCCATCGGGCGCGCTGCCGAGCCGAAACGGAACGGCAAGATTGTTTTTGATTTTAATAAGGTGTAGCAGCCGCATCGTCCTGGAAGCCGAGCCCGAGCCTTGTGCTGTGCTTACAACTGTAGCCCCCTCGCTCTGTCGAGGCGTCTTCGAGTGATTAATAACCCGAACGGAATGCAATTAACTCGAATCGATGTCTAAAATTCTCGTAGTGGGCGCGGGCATCAACGGCGTCACCGCCGCCATCGAATTACACAATCGCGGGCATAAGGTCTCCCTGATTGATCCCGGGCCGTTGCCGCATCCCCTCGCCGCCTCAACCGATATTAGCAAAGCCGTTCGCGCAGCATACGGCGACGACAGGGATTACACGGCGCTGGCTGAGCGCTCGATCAAGCTTTGGCGGGAGTGGAATGAAAAATTCGGCGTCGAATTGTACCACGAAGTTACGTTTTTGTTTTTGCGTCAGCGAGCAATGCAGCCAGGGGATTTCGAGTACGAGAGTTTTGAGCTGCTCAGAAAAGGCGGCCACAGAGTCGAACGAATTGATTCGAGCACGCTGCGGAAACGTTTTCCGGCCTGGACCTCCGGGCATTATCCGGATGGGTTTATCGATCTGGAAGCGGGCTATGCGGAAAGCGGTCGCGTCGTGTCGCAGCTTGTTGAGCATGCCAAATCGCTCGGCGTTGAATTGCGCGAAAACTCCCGGTTCGCCAGCCTCAGCCGGCATCATGATCGCGTAAGCGGTGTTTTGCTGCAAAATGGCGAGTCACTCCCTGCGGATGCAGTCGTGATGGCTGTTGGTGCATGGACGCCATATCTCCTGCCATCGACGCGAAAGTTTTTTCGGGCGACTGGGCATCCCGTTTTTCATCTCAAACCGCGAGAGCCGGAATTGTTCGAGCCGGCGCGATTTCCAATCTTCGGAGCGGATCTGTCTTCAACCGGCTACTACGGTTTTCCGCTTGGGCGCGAAGGCGTCGTCAAAGTCGCAAACCACGGACCAGGCAGGGAAATGTCGCCCGAATCTACGGAGCGGGTGGTAACGGCCGAAGAAGAAAGCAAGATGCGCGAATTTCTCGCGCAAAATTTGCCGGCGCTGGCCGATGCGCCAATCGCTTACACGCGAGTCTGTTTGTATTGCGATACACATGACGGCGATTTTTGGATTGCCCCCGATCCGGACTGCGCCGGATTAATCATTGCCGCGGGCGACAACGGTCATGGATTCAAATTTGCGCCAGTTTTAGGAGAGATTATTGCCGACGCGGTGGAGGCCAGAGAAAATCCTTTGCTGGAAAAATTCCGCTGGCGCCCTGAGGTACAGCCGGGTGGCAAGAAGGAGGCCGCGCGTTTTTTGCCAGTGAGATCATAAACCCTGCGATTTCACGGACACATCAGCGCCTCCGGCTACGGTCTTTGATCCGCTGATGAACGGCCTCGAGGTAGGGGGAGTTGACCTGACGGTTTGGTGAACCGCCCCTATCAGCGATCTAGCTCTATTCGTTAATTTCCGCTGAGGACAGCGGACACTACAGCACGGATTTGTACTCGCCGTTTTGGCAAAAACAGAGCGAGACTCTTATTTGTCTCGGGCGAGCGGACGTTAGAAGAACTGCCTGCTGTAATGTGCGCTGTCCCCAGCGCATTGCGCTGCGCTTACTTTGGCTGCGTCGCCTCCTGTTTTTTGGGCTGTCGCTTCAGCAAAGTGATTTGTTTGATCCGCGCGGAATCGTTGGGACTCCAGGTGGCGACATCGGGATCATCCTTAAAGGCGTTGTGCACGATGCGACGCTCGTATGAATTCATCGGCTCGAGCTGGAGCGAACGGCCGGTGATACGGACCCGCTCGGCCAGTTCGCGAACGCGTTGCACGATTCGATCTTCGCGCATGGAGCGATAGTGTTCGCAATCGACGACCACTTTTTCTGCGTCCTTGTCTTTCGCCTGGAGCAGACGATTGAGTAAAAACTGGATGGCCTCGAGCGTTTCGCCATCGCGCCCGATCAAGCGCCGGCTTTCCTCGGTATAAATTTGCAGGGTGAGATTGCCGCCCTCGTTCTGCATCTCTGCAATCTCGACCACGAAACCGAGGTAACCGAGAATAGTATCGAGCAATTCTTTCGGCGTCATCGTCGTTTCTTCACGCGCCGGTCCGGCGGCGTCACTTTTGTCAACACCGGCATCGGCTGCCGTTTGTTGACGTATAGTTGAAGCGCCGTCAGCAGGTTGAGCGTGGTGTAATATAATGCCAGCGCTGCCGCAAAATTGTAGCAGAAAAATAGAAAGATCAGCGGCATAAACATAATCACGCGCTGTTGCGTAGTGTCCCCGGTTTTCGGGGTCATGCGCATGAGCCAGACGTTGGTCAATGCCATGCACAGCGGCAGGATGTTGATGGGCCAGCCGAGACCGGGAATATGCGCGACGGTGTCGGGTTGCGAGAGATCGCGCACCCAAAGGAACTTCGCGTTTCGCAGTTCCACTGCCTGACCGAGCATGCTGAGGAGACCGAAGAAAATCGGAATCTGAATCAGCATTGGCAAACAACCGCCAACCGGATTGACTCCGTGTTCCTTGTAGAGCTTCATGACCTCGGCATTCATCCGTTGCGGATCATCTTTGTACTTTTCCCGCAATTCCTGCATCTTGGGCGAAAGGGCCGACATCCGCCGCATCGAGGCATTGGCCTTATTTTGCAGCGGCCACAGGACCCCTTTAATGGCGACAGTAAGGACGACAATCGCGGCGGCATAATTGCCGAGAAAACGATGCAGCAGGTTCATGAAATTGAGCAGAAACTGACTGACCAGTTTCCACAGACCGAAGTTCATGATCTCGGCCTGGTCGTGGTCCATCGAAGCAAGGACCGCGTATAATTTTGGCCCGGTATAGATTTCGAATTTCAGAGTCTTGCTTTGGCCGGGCGCAAGATCGAGCGGCGGCATTCCCATGGCGCCCTCAATTCCATAAATCGGTTTTCCTTCCGGACCGCCGGCGACGAAACGTCTGCCCCAAACCTCGACCGTTTTCTCCGTCAGCGGCGTAACGATGGTGGCAAAGAATTGATTGGTCGCGCCGGCCCATTCGGCGCCGCCATTTTTGTCAGGCGCAATTTTTTCCGTGTAGAATTCCTGAGCAGCGCGTTTCTGCACGCCGATCAGAGGATAATTTTGTTCGGCAAACCAATTGACGTCGATTCCCTTGGCCTTTCCATCGACGCACCAGGCGAGGCGAGTGTAATTGGAATAATCGGTCCCGTGGATTGGCGCGGCACTTCCGAGCGCCGCGTAATACCCCGGATTGCGGAAGGGGGAGGCACCATCATTCCGAAATTCGACATCCATGTTGACGAGATAGTTATCCTTCCGACGACTGGTCGTTGGAAATGAGAAGGTCTTACGCGTGGTGAGATTTTCCGGAGACGTGTGCGAAAGCTGCAAAGCGTCTTCGCCGCTGCGCGCGATGGTGAATTCCGGCAAATCAGGCGCCTGCGGAGCGCTAACAATCGCGCCGATTGGCAGATGCTGCGGCGTATTGAGACGAACAGGCTGGCCGTTCTCCGCGATGTGATTGAGCAAGATCGCTTCGCTGATGCCCCCGCCACGATTAGTGAGATGGAGCTCAAGGTCGGAATTGCGGAGAGTTTCCGTCTTCTCTGTAAAGGCCGCGGGTGTTGGAGTGGGAGATATCTCTGGTGCTGCTATGACTGGAGTAGGTGAGACCGCTGCGGCGGGCGCAGTCGCGGTCGCTGTCACGGAAGGAAAAGCGCCCGATGGCAGTGGATGCGGCAGCCGCTGTTTTGTGATGTAGATTTCCCAGGCGACAAGCCCGAGCACACAAAGTGTAACGGCGATCCAGGCGGTGCGATCCATAAATTCGATTGCGCCTGCTTACTCGCAGACGCAGCCGTGCGCCACTTGATCCGCCGGGGGCACGGGATCAAATCCGCTGCCGCCCCAAGGCTGACAGCGCAGCAGCCTTTTCATTCCTAAAAAAATTCCACGCACCAGACCGTGGGTCTCGATCGCCTGCAAACAGTAGTTCGAGCAGGTCGGCGAGAAACGACAGCCCGAGCCTGGTCCGCCAAGAAACGAAAGTACGGGCGATATGACGATTTGGTAGCTGCGAATAAAAATGCGAACGACCGCGCGCATCAGAGCGCTAGAATAGAAGCGCACCGCGCGAGGTGCAACCACTCATCTTCCAACGCGCTGAAGGAAGCATCTACGGCGCGGCTGGAGGCAATCGTCACGACCCAGATGCCGGGCGAAAGATCATGCTGATGTTTGCGGAAAATCTCGCGTAACCGTCTCCTGGTGTAATTGCGGGCGACAGCGCCTCCGATTCGCCTCGAGGTGACGAACCCGGCGCGGGCAGCGGAAGCTGGCTCGGCATCTTTCAAAACTCCGAGCGTCAGGATCCGGCCACGAACAGTTGACCCATCAATGCGGACCCGCCGGAACTCCGCGCTTCGAGTCAAGCGGCGCGATCTGGGAAAGCGGAATCGTTTCGCCATCACATCGGCGATTTTACTCCCTCAGGTGTACAGCAAAAGTCTTCCCGCGCGTTCGCAACGGGAAGACTTGCGAAAAAACGAGTGTCCGCTTGCGCCTAGGGTGAAGGCGAAGAAGTCGTCGTAGTAGTAGTCGACGACCCGCTACTTGGCGAAGACGTCGTGTTGATCGTGGTATTGGACTCCGTCTTGGTTGCCGGCGAAGGATTCACCACCGTGGTGTTATTCTCCGTCTTTTTGTCGGCGGGCGGAGTGACTGTCTCCGATTTTTGCTCACAAGCCGCGAGCAACGACGCGGCGCCAGCCAGAATGCAGATATATTTCTTCATAAGTTGTGATGGAAGGCCCATATTGGGTCACACAAATATTCGGTGCAAGCGCGCATTTCGGCCTTGCCGCGATGGAATTATGTCGATAGGCGAAATACCAGGCTGCCTCTAAAAAGCCGGTTCAAATGGCAGTCCGTGCGCATCCGCAACAGCGCGCAAGGTGAGCTTGCCGTCCCGCGTGTTGACACCGCCAATAAGCGCTGGTTGTTTTTTACACGCTCCTTCCAACCCCAGATCGGCCAGTAGTTCCACGTAGCGGGCGGTAATATTCGTCAATGCTTGCGTCGCGGTGCGAGCATAGGCGGCGGGCATGTTTGCCACACAATAATGAGTGACGCCTTCTTCGATATAAACGGGATCAAGATGTGTGGTGGGTCGCGAGGTCTCGGCACAGCCGCCCTGATCAATGGCAATGTCCACCACCACACTGCCGGGTTTCATTTTCCGCAACATGGCGCGAGTAATCAGCTTCGGTGCTTTCGCGCCCGGTACCAGCACCGCACCGATCAGCAAATCGGTCGTAGCCATCAAATCGTGCAAATGCGCTTCGCTCGAATAAAGGGTGTGGGCGTTATCCATGGTAATGTCGAGAAAACGCATCCGTTCCAAGTCGACCTCGAGGATGGTCACGTCAGCGCCCAAACCGGTGGCCATCCGTGCGGCATTCACACCAGCCGTGCCACCACCGAGCACGACCACCCGGCCCGGCAAAACGCCTGGGACCCCGCCCAGCAAAACTCCGGTTCCACCGTTGTGCTTGGCCAGGTAATAGGCGCCCATCACCACCGACATTCGGCCCGCGATCTCGCTCATTGGCTCTAACAGCGGAAGGCGGTTGCCAATCTGGATTGTTTCGTAGGCAACACCTGTCACACCGGATTTCAACAATGCTTCCGTCAAAGGTCGGCTCGCGGCGAGATGCAAATAAGTAAAAAGAATCTGCCCTTTGCGCAGAAGGGGCCACTCTGCCGGTAGGGGTTCCTTTACCTTAACGATCATTTCACTTCGGTTAAAAACCTCCTGGGCCGAATCGAGGATTTCGGCTCCCGCGCTGGAATAATCTTCGTCCGGGTAGCCCGAACCGACGCCGGCACCTTTCTGGACAAGGACTGCGTGACCGCGAGTCGTCAGTGATCGGGCGCTTGATGGCAGCAACCCGACGCGACTCTCCTGCTCCTTAATTTCCTTCGGAACGCCGATGATCATGACTAGTGGTTAATGAGCGGTGACAAGTCACGAGCGAGGTGTCAATCCCGGGCAAAGTTTACCGCCACAGAGAAGCTCTTCTCATTCTGCGTTATCATTTCCATGCGAGGGTTCTAGCGGGATTGTGGTCGTTCGTCAGCAAGGACTCGTCACTAATTTAACGACGGGTCGTCCGGGGCCGCAGCGAGCATCTTAAACCATGGGCCGAGCCCGCGCATGATTTGGAACCAAAGCTTCGGCAGGCTCTCAAGCTTGAGCGCGGCGCGGTCAGCCTTTCGCGTGATCCACGCGTTTTGCTTGATCTCCGCTTCGAGCTGACCCGCGCTCCAGCCGGCATAACCGATGAACGCGCGCACCGAGTTCGGATCTTTTCCTGCCCGCGCGTTTGCCTCTTCCAGGTCGACGGTAGGATTGAAATGTAATCCTTTGCCGCTCCTCCACTCGACCGCGGCAAACATGAGACGATCACGCTGAACCGGACCGCCAAAAAAAACCGGCACGTTTTCCAATCCATTAGGCGGGGCGTCTGTCACCAATTCGCCCACACTTTTTTCAAGTGGGCGATTGAGGATTATACCTGTCGCCCCTTCATCCGCTGTGTGCGCCGATATAAACAAAACCGCGCGCCGAAAATTCGGATCGAGCATGTTGGGATGGGCCACCAGAAACGAGCCCGCGTAATTCTCCGATGCCTGCCGTCCCAATTCGCGCACATTTTAACTAAGAGCGCCGGGGCCGCTCCGCAAGTTTGGCGCTCTTCACCCCGAGCGGGATGCGAGCAACGTATTGCACATTGCCGCGTTAGTTAGTGTGACAGATTGCAATTGTGAGATCCCTCACCGTCTTCGCGCCTCGGGATGAGATCGCGAGGTGCATGCTTGTCTCAGGTCGCTCATGCGCGCACCAAACGCCGATCCTGCAGTTTATAAATCGTGCTCGCAGAAATCTCTGCCCGCCAACTCATAGTCGTCGCCGTAATCAGTTTTTGCGCATCAGCCGGCAGATTGTCCAACAAGCCATTTCTTCGCTCTGTGTCGAGTTCTCCGAAAATATCGTCTATCAGCAAAAGCGGCGATTTCCCGTCACCGAAACTTTTAAAGACTTCCGCCTGCGCGATCTTTAATGCCAGCGCTGCACTTCGGTGTTGTCCTTCAGAGGCAAATTGCGCAGCCGGCATTTCGTCGACATAGAACCCAACATCGTCGCGATGGGGCCCGACGACCGTTTGCCGCAATCGAGTCTCTTGCTTTTGCGAAATTGCAAGATCGTGAGCAAAATCATCGCTCGCGCCGGCGAGAAAGCGGAGCGCGAATTTTTCTCGCCCACCGCTGATGCGGGAGTAGGCTGCGCTGGCCAACGGCGCAAGCAGTGTCGCCATCTCTTTCCGCAAACGGAGCAGCTCTCTGCCGTGCTCGATCAACGGTGAGTCGTAGGCGGCACGTTCGCGTGGGCGCGGCGTCGGAGATTTCAACAAAGCATTTCGCGCCCGCAAAGCGCGCTCGTAGGAACGCAACGTTGGTCGATAAATCGGGTTGATCTGGCTCCCCAGGAAATCGAGATATCGGCGCCTCGCGTCCGATCCGCCCCGGACCAGCTCGATGTCGGAATTGGCAAAGGAAACGACGCGGGCGAGACGCAGATATTCGCCCATCGTGCGCTGCTCGACCTGATCGAACATTAGCCGCCGACGGAGCGTGCCATAACGAAACTCCAAAACATGCGCATCAAAAACTCCCTGCAGGCCAAAGGATTTCTTCCCGATCTGAACGATCGGCGCGAGCGAAGGGGAACGCTGCGATTGCAAGCGTAACAATACGCACGCTGCTTCCAGAATTGTCGTTTTACCCTGACCGTTTGCGCCCAGAAACAAATTGGTGCCCGGGCCTATTTCGAGGACCGCGCTGTCGAAGCAGCGGAAGTCGCGCAACCGCAGATCAGTCAGCATCAAAACCGGACGCTATAGATTGAGCATCTCGAGCCGGCTCGTCATTTCCGCCGGGACGCGATCACGGTGATAAAAACTTCCGCTGATTGGAGTGATATCGGCGGGAGATAAACCTACCGCGGTGGCGATAAAATTGTGGTTGCAGAAAATGCCATTGGTCGGATCGAGCCCAACCCAGCCGGCACCGGGCAGAAAGACTTCTGTCCAGGCATGGAGCGATCCTTCGGCGCGGCGGACCTGGTCGTCCGCTTCGCGTAAATAACCGCTTACCAGCCGCGCGGCGAGTCCGAGTTCGCGCAACATTTCCGCGAGCAGAACGGAAACGTCACGACATGCACCTCGCATTTGCCGCAATGTTTCCGCCGGCGATCGCGCCGGGCCCTCTTCTCGACGCTCGTAAGCGATTCCCTGATGCAAGGCACGAGTGAGCTCGACCATGCTGTCGACCGTCCGGCGGCGCGAGTCGGCGGTCGGAGCTTTCCATCCAGGCAGCTGAATGGTATCGGCGGTTTGCCGGGTGCGATAAGCACGAACCAAAGGTTCGACCTCCGCGGCATAGGCGAAGGGGAGCTCGACGGCCTCGGGCGCGAGAATAAAATCGAACGGATTTTTCGCTGCGACCTCCAGTTCAAGAGCGACCTTCAACTCCAAGGCGGAGGAAGGATTCGCGAAAAAACATCCGGCAACCACATTGTCAAAAAGATCGCGATGAAATCGGACGGTCGTTGCCGGTTGCGTGCGAAAGTCCAAACGCTGTATTTGATAAGATCGGTCGTTGCGCGGAAACAAGCGAACCTCGTGTGGCGAGAAGGTTACGGCCCGGTCATAGCGATAGGCGGTCATGTAACGAATGCCAAATTTCACGTGCCCGATTATGGCATTGGCGTGGGCAGAGTGCATTTCAGGGGCAGAATTTTGTTGCGACATTGCGCAAGAACGCGTACTAGCACCGCAGGTTTTCAAGGATTGTTCTGGGGGGAACAGCCGCCCTTCGTGTCCTTTCGGGTGCGGAGGGCGGTACTTTTTTAGCGAATGAACGATCGGTTCTCTGGGCCACCACATGTCAGCTGGAAATTGGCCTTTGTAATCGTTGCGCTCGGCGCCCTGGTGAGCGGCCTCTTTATTTTCGAGCGGTGCACTTCGTTACCCGCCCGCACTGCCAGCACCACCGTCGAGGGACTGGAACGTCTCGGACGGGACGCTCGCAACGCCTTTCTCGAGATCGCGAAAATCCAGCCGCGTGTGACGGTTAACGAGCACGTCTATTTTGAGCAAACCAGGGACATTGCGGAGCTGGCGCTGGTTTCGCAGCGAATTGAAGTCGAACACGAATTTGTCCACACCTGGGCCGGGAGCTCGAAGAAATTGCGGTTGCACGGAACCTTTACCGCGAAAGCCGGTTTTGATTTGCACCAGGAGATCTCTGTGAGCGTTCAGCCCAACGAAATAACGGTGCGTCTTCCGCACGCCGGCATCCTCGGTGTGGAACAGAATGCAATGGAGGTTCTCGAATTCGAAAATGGGTTCTGGAACCCGATTTCAGGTAGTGACGTGCAGAGCGAAATAGAAGCGCTTGCCACCATGGCAAGGCAACGTGCGACGGAGCGAAGCCTTCCGGCCGAGGCGGAGCAGATGTTTCGCAGCCAGCTTGCGACGCGGCTAAAAACCCCGCTGCCGATTCACGTCATTTTCTATGACATCGACGCCCGCCGGTGATGCCGCTTTCCGCGCGAATGTTTCACCGATAAAACACGATCATGCCGGGGAGAAAGAAATTGTTGCTCGCGCTCAGCTCCCTGCTGCTGGCGCTGTCCCTCACGAGCTTGTTCATGCCGCTGATAATGGAACGAACCATCCCGGTTTGGCTGCGCTTTAAAGCATCGCAATCAGGACTGGCAATCACTTTTAGCGAGATTCACGCGCCTTTCTTGCGTCCGATGGAAATTCGAGACCTGAAAATTACCCGCGCAGGGGTGGGAGGCGCCCACCTTGAATTTAGTGCGCCAAATGTTGAAGCAACGTTAAGCTTTCAGGCTTTGCTGGATCGATCGGGAAAGACGCATCTTCTGCGATCCCTGCAGGTGACACATGCGCGAGTGCTGTTGCGCGGACGGGCTCTCGAATCGGCCGGTGTTATCGAATGGCCAGCGCTGGCGGCCTTGCTTCCCGAACGCTTCGAAATTTCCGCTGATGAAATTCGTTTCGAACAACCATTCAGCCGAATGGAATTGCGCGATGCAATAATCTCAGCCAGCAGCGGCACGAGCGGCGCTATCATCGTCGGTTCGATCGCCATTCGGGCACCTCTGTTGCAGAAAAATTTTGCCGATATCCGAGGTGTCACCCGTTGGCAGGACAATCATCTCACTCTCGGTTCGCTCCGCCTGCTTGACGGGCTCACAATTGATTCCCTCATGTTTGATTTAAGCCGGCTGCGGGCGGGCCGACTCGGAACGGAGTTAAGTGTTAGCGCATTCGCCGGCCATATCCGGGCCAACGTCACGACCGAACGCAGTGAAAAAACGCGTATTTGGGAACTGGCCGGCACGGCATCGGGGGTCTCGCTCGCGCGTTTAGCCACTGCGCTGGGTGTGACGGAGCCGATTCGCGGTTCATTGCGCGCGTCGAAGTTCACTTTCCGCGGGGATCCGCGGGATGCGCTCCATGCGACTGCTTCGATATGGACGGAGCTGACCGACTTCGATTGGCGAGAACGAAAAGCGGACGCCATCATGCTCGGTGCGCACTATTACGGGCGCACAATGCAGTTGCAGCAACTCTACATCAAACAACAACGAAATGAGCTGACTCTCAGTGGCGAAACCATCGTCGGATTTGACTGGCTTAACCCGGATTTCCGCGGGGACATTGTCGCTTCCATTAAGGATCTTGGACAATTCGCGGAACTGTTTGGCGCCACTCCGGCCGCCTTCGATGGGACGGTAGCGATCCGCGGACGAGTCCATGCGCGCGAGCGGAATATCGATGGTGAACTCGCCGTTACCGGTGATGACTTGAAGATTTTTCACAAGCCGGTCGATTCGCTCACCGCGCGGGTTGGCCTGGACCTGAACCAGGTTCGTCTGGATCAGCTCGAATTAAAACGGAACAAGGACTTCCTGCGGGCTGACGGTCGCATCGATTTTGCGCGGAATCAGGCGCATGGGTTATCGGCCGAGCTGTCGTGCCGCGAACTTGCCGACTACGCAGTGGAGCTGCCGCTTCTGGGCAAATTGGCAGGTTCTTTCAACGGGAAACTCGATGTAAGTGGCGAGGGCGTGCAATCGGGAGTCAACCTCAGCGCGGAAACCAATGAATTTACGATCTCAGCGGCAGCCCAGCGCCAGAACCAGTCGCTCACTATCGAGCACCTTGATATCGCCCATGGCGATTTGCGCGCGGAATTCAAAGGCGAGGCAACATTGACAGATGCACGCAAAATTCGGCTCAGCCTCTCGCCAACGAACGAGCTGCGCCTCGATTTGCCCGAGGATTACAGCACCTGCATTCAAGGTGTCGTCTTTAACCGCAACGAAGCCGGGACTTCCTTCTCTAGAATTGTCATCGATAAAAACGATTTCGTTGTCGATACACAAAAACTTAAGCTCTGCGGCAAGAACGAGGTCGGGACGCCCCTTTCCATCAGCCTTCCTTTGCCGTCCCCTAGCCCAGCTACGACGCCACCACCGACGCCTTCTCCTCAACCGCCTCCGTCAGAGTCGCCGAAAGCCACCGCGCCAGCTTCTGCTGGAGTTCAGCGCTGACCGTTACTGAGAAATTTGCTCCGGCGGCGACACGCATTGGCTCCGCGCCGCCGATTTCAAAGATTAACTGGACCGGCGTCCGCCCCGGCGAGGAGGCAAGAATTTCGCGCACTTCGCGCAGCTCATTTGTTTGTACATCGCGCGAGAATCGCAAGCGCAGCGGCGGAGTCGAAGGCGCTGGACTGTCCGGCTTGGTCGCCGGGTCGATTGAAAGGAGGCGCAGTTTCTCGGCCGTGGCGCGCAATGATTCGTCGCGCAAATCGAGTTTACCGCGAATGGCAACAACGTTGCCGGGGCCAAGTTTCTCAGCGCATTCGAGGTAAAGCTCGTTCCAAACGACAAGCTCGAGTGTTCCCGTCAAATCCTCAACCCAGATGACCGCGAACGGCTTTCCCTCCTTTTTTGTGAATTTCTTGTCCACCTGTGAAATTGCTCCGGCGACACGAAAGGTCGCGCGATCCGATAATTCGTTGAGCGATGCGATCGTTTGATATTTTCCGTTCGCAATTACCACCGCGTAGGCGTCCAACGGATGACCGGTGACATAAAAACCGAGCAGTTCTTTTTCATACGTCATCTTCTCCCGGTTGCCCCAGGGCGTAACTGTCCGGGTGCGAAGGCGGGAGACTTCTTCGTCGTCATGACCGAAAAGCGAATGCTGGCCGGCTACCCGGTCGCGATGTGCGGTGGCGGAGGCAGAAAGAGCATCGTCGATGCAGGCGACTAATTCGGCCCGCTCCCGATTGAGAAAGTCGAAAGCGCCCGATTTCACCAGACTTTCGAGCATTTTGCGATTGGCGATGCGGGAATCGAGCCGGCCGCAAAAATCTTCCAGAGATTTAAAGTCACCGCGCGCCTCGCGCTCCCGGATTGTTACTTCCATGGCGCCTTCGCCAACATGTTTAATCGCAGCGAGACCGTAGCGAATGGCCTCACTTTGCGGCGGTCCCTGGGTGTCGTCGCGCTCCTCACTCTCGTCCAACACCGGCGCCATCGACTCGGGAATGAATTTTAGTCCGCTCCGGTTCACATCCGGCGGCAGAATCTTGATTCCCATCCTTTTGCATTCCGCCACCAGGATGGAAATTTTTTCAGTGTTATTAATTTCGTTACTGAGCAGGCCGGCCATGAATTCCACCGGATAATTGGCCTTTAAATAAGCCGTTTGATAACTGATTAGCCCGTAGGCCGCGCTGTGGCTCTTATTGAAACCGTAACCGGCGAACTTCTCGAGCAGATCGAAGATAGCATTGGCTTTTTTCTCCGGAATATCGTTCGTACGGGCGCAACCGGCGATAAAGTTGGCCCGCTCCCTGGCCATCTTTTCCTTGTCCTTTTTTCCCATTGCCCGCCGGAGGAGATCGGCCTGGCCTAGTGAGTAGCCGGCCAGCTTGCTCGCCGCGGCCATGACCTGTTCCTGGTAAATCATGACGCCATAAGTGTCAGCGCAAATTTCCTCGAGCAGCGGGTGCTCGTAACGGATCTTGGTCAGCCCTTTTTTGCGCTTGATATAGTCTCCGATGAGTTCCATCGGGCCGGGCCGATACAGGGCGATCAGCGCGATGATGTCGTCGATCTTTTGCACGTCGAACTGCTTGGACACCGAGGTCATGCCGCCAGATTCCATTTGAAACAGCCCGATGGTCTCGCCCCGGTTGTAGAGCGCGAACGCGGCCGCGTCATTCATGGGAATTTCGCTGAGCGAAAAATCCGGGATGCGTTTTCTTATCAGACCGACGGTGTCCTCAATCACTGTCAGTGTTTTTAGCCCGAGGAAATCCATCTTCAGCAGGCCCAGATCGTTGAGCGGCCCCATTGCATACTGGCTGACGATGTCGCTGCCACGAGTATCGCGGCAGAGCGGGACGTAATCGGAAAGGTCACGATCGCCAATGACGACGCCGGCAGCATGGACCCCGGAGCTGCGGGACAGTCCCTCCAGAGCCGTTGCGTATTCCATCAGTTGTTTGGTTTGCGCCTCAGTTGCGACCGCTCTTTTCAGCTCCGGATTTTTTTCCATGGCGGAGCTGAGGGTGATATTCAGCTCGTTCGGAATCATCTTCGCAATGCGATCGGCGTCGCGATAACTCAGCCCCATCACCCGGCCGACGTCACGCACCACGCTGCGGGCCTTCAGCTTCCCGAAAGTGATGATCTGCGATACGCGGCGTTCACCATATTTGCGTCGAACGTAGTCCAGAACTTCGCCCCGGCGTGCTTCGCAAAAATCGACATCGATATCGGGCGGCGAAATTCGCTCCGGATTAAGAAATCGCTCGAAAATCAGCCCGTATTGCAGCGGGTCGATATCCGTAATTCCCAAGACATAGGCGACCATCGAGCCGGCGGCGGAGCCGCGGCCGGGGCCGACGGGAATGCCGCGTTCCTTGGCGAAATGAATGAAGTCCCAGACGATGAGAAAATAACTGACGAATCCGGTTTTCTCGAGAACGTCGACTTCGTAATCGAGCCGCTTGATCAGTTCTTCGTCCCTGAGGGCGCGTTCCCCGTAGCGCTCATGCAAACCTTTGTAGCACAGCTCGCGCAGGTACGTTTCGCGCGTTTTCCCTGCCGGAGCCGGATATTCGGGATATTTCGATTTACCGAACTCGAGCTCGAGATTACAGCGATCCGCAATTTCGAGGGTGTTGGAGATCGCGTCCGGAAAATCGCAAAAGATCTGACGCATCTCGGACGGCGATTTAAAATAGAGCTCCGGCTCGTATCGCATCCGGCGCTCGTCCTCTACCCTGGCCCCGGTATTAATACACATCAGCACGTCGTGCGCTTTGTGATCGCTTCGCCGCAAAAAGTGCACGTCGTTTGCCGCCACCAACCCCAGCCCAAATTCCTTTGCGAACTTCGGCAAATGCGCGTTGCAGATTTTTTGCTCGGCGATGCCGTGATCGTGGAGTTCGATGAAAAAATTCTCCGGCCCGAAGATGTCGCGGTACTCCGCGGTAATACGTTGTGCCTTTTCGATATTCCCGCCCTGGAGGGCGCTATTGACCTCGCTCGCGAGACAGCCACTCATGCCGATGAGGCCGGTCGAATGCGCCGCCAGCAATTCCTTGTCCATCCGTGGCCGATGATAGAATCCGTCGAGATGAGCGGCTGAAACCAGTTTGACCAGGTTTCGGTAACCTACCTCGTTCTCTGCCAGCAACGTAAAATGAAAAGTCGAATCGCGTCCCGCTGTCTTTTCTTTGTGAGAACCGGTCGTGATATAGGCTTCGCATCCGATGATCGGTTTGATCCCGGCCCCGACCGCGTGCTGGTAAAAATCAATCGCACCGAACAGATTGCCGTGGTCGGTGATGGCAATGGCCGGCATCTCCATCTCGACCGCTTTTTTCATCAGTTCTCGCATTCGCACCGCGCCGTCGAGGAGGGAGTATTCGGTGTGGAGATGAAGATGAACGAAGGAGTCGCGGGGCATTCGCCTCAATATAAACGAGGCGACGAATTCGTCGACGTTGCCGGAAAAAAATGATGAAAAAATTGAGTATTGCCAGCGCGTCGGCTCGTTGTTAATAGAGCGCGTGCCGCGATCAGCTTTGGGATTGCAAAACGCCGCGCGGACGCAAGTTTACCTTCAATGAAAAAGCTCGAAGCGATTATTAAACCGTTCAAACTCGAGGAAGTGAAGGAAGCTCTCGCTGAGCTCGGAATCGAAGGGATGACGGTGACGGAGGTGAAGGGTTTCGGGCGGCAAAAAGGGCACACCGAGATTTATCGCGGTAGCGAATACACCGTCGATTTTCTGCCAAAAGTGAAAGTCGAAGTCGTCCTGGCCGATGATATGGTGGAAAAGGCGGTCACCGTGGTCGTGAGCGCCGCCAAGACCGGAAAGATCGGCGACGGCAAAGTTTTCGTCCTGCCAGTTGAACACGCTGTCCGGATTCGGACAGAAGAGATCGGCGAAAAAGCTGTTTGATGGTGCCGCGCAAATCCCCCGGCAATTTCCTCGGCCGGTGGAGTCGCCGCATTGTTTTTCAACCTCAAACCTCAACCCT
Source organism: Chthoniobacterales bacterium (assembly GCA_036498205.1). Taxonomy (GTDB): domain Bacteria; phylum Verrucomicrobiota; class Verrucomicrobiia; order Chthoniobacterales; family UBA10450; genus AV69. Next base: position 23,165 of record DASXIC010000039.1, read on the forward strand.
ACCCAATGGCTAAAGACAAAAAGACCGCTTCCGACGTTTCCAAAATGATCAAGGACCACGACGTGAAACTCGTGGATTTCAAGTTCACCGATCTGCCGGGTTCCTGGCAGCATTTCACCACCACACTGACCGAATATAACGAGGAGATCTTTACCGATGGTCTTGGGTTTGACGGGTCGTCCATCCGTGGCTGGAAAGCGATTAACGCATCGGACATGCTCGTGATCCCCGATCCCGCCACGGCCTGGATCGATATTTTCAACGCTGAACCGACCCTTTCCCTCATCTGCACAATCGTCGACCCGATCACGCGCGAGCCGTACGATCGCGACCCGCGCGGTATCGTGGAAAAAGCCGACGCCTATCTGAAGAGCACTGGAATCGCCGACACCGCCTACTTCGGGCCGGAAGCAGAATTCTTCATTTTCGACGACGTCCGCTTTTCCTACACGGGGAATTCGTCATTTCATTGCGTGGAAAGCAGCGAAGGACATTGGAACAGCGCCCGGGAAGAATTTCCAAACCTGGGCTATAAAATTCGCGCCAAGGAGGGTTATTTCCCGGTCGCCCCGGCCGATACCCTGCAGGATATCCGCAACGAGATGTGCCTCGAGTTGGAGAAGGCCGGTATTGCCATCGAGCGTCAGCATCATGAGGTGGCGACTGCAGGCCAGGCTGAAATCGATATCCGCTTCGCGCCGATGAAACAGATGGGTGACTGGATGCAATACTACAAATATATCATCCGCAACGTTGCGAAAAAACATGGCAAAACCGTTACTTTCATGCCGAAGCCGCTCTACGGAGACAATGGCAGCGGCATGCACACCCACATGTCGCTCTGGAGTGGCGACAAACCGCTGTTCGCGGGTAACGGCTACGCTGGACTGAGCGATCTCGCCTTATTTTTCATCGGCGGAATTCTGAAGCATGCCCCTGCGCTCACTTGCATCACGAACCCAACTACGAACAGCTATAAGCGACTGGTTCCCGGTTTCGAGGCCCCGGTGAACCTGGCCTACTCGGCGCGCAATCGTTCCGCGGCGATCCGGATCCCAACTTATTCAGCCAATCCCAAGGCGAAACGAATCGAGTTCCGTACGCCCGATTCGGCTGCCAATCCTTATCTCGCTTTTGCCGCGTTGGTTCTGGCGGGACTCGACGGAATTCAAAACCGGATTGACCCCGGTGACCCGCTTGACAAAAACCTTTACGATCTTCCGCCAGAGGAACTGGCAAACGTACCGAGTGTGCCCGATTCACTAAGCGGCGCGATCGATGCGCTCGAGGCGGACCACTCTTTTCTGTTAAAAGGCGACGTATTCAATTCCGATTTCATTTCGAACTGGCTCGACATGAAGCAAAAGGAATACGACTCGTTGCGCCTGCGCCCCCATCCTTACGAGTTCTCGATGTACTACGACGTGTAGCCCTGTTGCTGAATCCAGTTCAGGGACCGGCGCTGAGGCGGAATTAGCGAAAGGATGACGCGGACGCGGCCGATCTTTCTGCTCGCCGGTGCCGTTTACCTTGCCGTGATTTTTTCAGGTCGCTTGCCTGATCGGTTGATTCTGTTTCCGAGCAGCGATCCAATAAATCCCGGAGCGGCTCGTCGGCAATCGATCGCTTTTGAAAACGGCGAGCTGGAACTCTGGACTGCGTCGTCACAGCTCGCGCGACAAAATAACCGAGCCGATGTTTATGTGCTGCGTTTTTACGGTAACGCCGACCGGGCGGAGCGGTGGGTCGCGCTGGAAGCGGAGGCGTGGAACCAACGGGCGGTTGAAGTATGGGGAATGAATTACCCTGGCTTCGGGGGTAGTTCCGGTCCGGCGAAATTGCAGCGCATTCCACGCGCGGCCGTCGCTGCGTTCGATGCGCTGCAGGCCAGGGCCGGCGGGAAACCGATCGTGCTCTGGGGCGCCAGCATCGGAGCGACCGTAGCACTCCATGTCGCGGCAAATCGCAACGTCACCGGGATCATCCTCCACAATCCGCCACCTTTGCGGCAGATGATTCTGCGCGAATTCGGTTGGTGGAATCTCTGGCTGCTGGCCGGGCCGATCGCTCTGCAAATCCCGTCCGAACTCGATAGTATCGAAAACGCCAAGCGCGTTCACGTGCCCGCAGTTTTTCTGTTGGCGGAAAAGGATGAGATAGTCGCTCCCAGGTTCCAACACATGGTCTTCAATGCCTTTGCCGGGGAAAAAAGGGCGATCGACCTGCGGGGCGCTCACCATAATTCACCGATCGAAGGCGCGGGAATGGCGGAACTCTCTAAGAGCTACGATTGGTTATTGTCGCGCTAAGGAATGCCTGCTGATACCGCTCAGATAGCTCGCCCCCGGAAACTAAAACTTGTTATCTGCATTGGGCTGGCGGTGCTTGTTTGGGCCGTTTTCGGACAAACCTCGCACTTTAACTGGGTTCGATACGATGATGGCGATTACGTTTATCGGTCTGGTCATGTCACCAGTGGTTTGAATCGTCGCAGCATCATCTGGGCGTTCACTAGCTTCCACGCACGCAATTGGCATCCTCTTACCACCCTCTCCCACATGCTGGATTGCCAGTTGTTCGGCGTAAATCCCGGACCATCGCATGTCGTAAACACTGTCCTGCATGGGCTGACGGCGATCGTACTTTTCCTCGCGCTCGCATCACTGACGCAAAGCGTCTGGCGGAGCGCGATTGTTGCGGCTCTTTTCGCAATCCACCCCCTGCGGGTGGAATCGGTCGCCTGGATAGCGGAGCGCAAAGACGTGCTGAGCGGATTGTTTTTCGTGCTGACCCTTGCCGCCTATGGCTGGTATACGCGCAGACCTTCAATCGCGCGTTATTTGATTGCGCTGTTGTTCGCGACGCTTGGGTTGATGTCCAAGGCGATGCTGGTGTCAATCCCTTTTGTTCTACTCCTTCTCGATTACTGGCCGCTCAATCGCTTCGAAAGAACCAGGCGCAGAACCGCGCTTCTCCTCGTGGAAAAAGTTCCGTTCGCCCTCATTGCCGCGGGATCTGCCATCGCAACCATGCAGGCGCAGCGTGGCACGATCGATCTGCTGGGTTTTCCGCTTTCTCTGCGGATGGAGAATGCGGTCGTCAGCTATGTAATTTATTTGCGACAGCTTTTCTGGCCGACTGACCTGGCGGTTTTATATCCCCACCCGGAAGATTTTTTTCCTTTTCTCGTCATCGCCGACAGCATTGCACTGCTGGTTGTCCTCACTGCCCTTGCGCTCATTTTCCGAAAGCGCTTTCCCTTTCTTCTTACCGGCTGGTTTTGGTACCTGGGAATGCTGGTTCCAGTAATCGGGATCGTGCAAGTCGGCCGGCAGGGACATGCCGATCGCTACACCTATTTGCCTCTGATTGGGGTTCTGGTTGCGCTCGTTTGGCTGGTAGCGGAAGTGACAAAAAGCTTTCGGTTTCAAAAACAAATCGGTGCTATTGCCACAGTGCCGATTGTGGTGGCGCTGGCCCTGTGCGCGCGACATCAAACCGCATATTGGCGCGACGCCGATTCACTCTGGCCCCATACTCTTGCGATCACGACAAAGAACGATGGCGCGCATGTAGCGTTCGCTTCGTCACTGTTCGCAGAAGGTAAGACCGAGCAAGCAATCGCGCATATGCGGGAGGCGGCCCAAATTCGACCTGCCATCGCCGGTGCCTATGGGGAAGCGCCTGTTGTTCTCACCCCAAAGCAGCTTGACGCTGGCATACTTTATTGGAGCGGACTGGTTGACGCGCAGCCAAATGACGTTAACGCGCACAACAATCTGGGGGTTTTGCTCGTGCAAAAGCATCAGGCCCGCGCCGCAATCGCCCAGTGGGAACAGTCGCTATTGCTGAATCCCGGGGACGGAAACGCGAAAAGCAATCTTGCCTGGGTGCTCGCAACCGCTCCGGATGATTCGCTGCGCGATGGAAATCGGGCAGTGGCACTGGCAGAATCCGCTCTGCAACTGGCCGGCGGCATCAGCCCCATTTTGCATCGGACACTCGCTGCGGCTTACGCCGAGACCGGTCGCTTTGACGAAGCAATCGAGACTGCGAGGCAGGGTCAGGCACTGGCTGAGCGAGAGGGAAATCGCTCGCTAGCCGAGGAGCTTGCTGCAAACGCGAGTCGCTATCGCCAACACTTGCCCCTGCGGGACGCGAGTTTGCAGCCGGCGGACGAGTGAGCCGTCTCTCTGAATTACCTTGCAACTTCCGCCGGTAGCCTGATGTTGAAGCTGATATGAGCTTGCTTGCGAGCTTTATGAATCTGGCCGGGCCGGATTTGATTGTTATCCTGCTCATTATCCTCGTCCTTTTCGGCGCCAAGAAGTTGCCGGAACTAGCGCGGGGGATGGGACAGGCGGTGCGTGAATTCCAGAAGGCAAAGGATGAATTCACAGACGAGCTGCATAAAGCCGGGAAAACCGAAGAACCCACAGTCCGGCCAGCCCAGGCCAGCCTGCCTCGGGCCGAGCCGAACCCACCCGACGCTGCAACCCAGCCCGATCCTAATCAAACAACGCCCCCGGGGGATCGGGCCGACCGCGTTTAGGCCGTTCGGAATCGAAAAGCTTCGCCCGCCTCGGCCGGAAACGGCAGCGTTGACGTCGCCTCACCTTTGCTGGAATGTCGGCGTCGCTTTTTATGTCTGACGCTGATCTACGCATTCGCATCAAGGAGATGATGGTGAACAATTTGATGCTGCAAATCACGGTGGACCAGATCGCCGACGACACACCACTCTTCGGCCCGGAGGGGATTGGCCTCGATTCAATCGACGCGCTCGAGCTCGCCGTCGGCCTGGAAAAAAACTTTGGGGTCAGCGTTCCAAATTCCGAGGTCGCAACGAAAGTACTGCGCAACGTGAACACGATTCACGATTACATTCTGGAAAAGCGCGGTGACTCGGCGCGGCCTCTGCCGGCGCAGTGAATTTTCTTTTTCTGGAAAGCAGCCGCAGCTGGGGCGGACAGGAATATCGCACCTGCCTGGAAGTAAACTGGCTCAACACTCATGGCCATCAGGCATGGTTCGGCTGCGACCCGAGAGGCGAGGTTTTCGCGAAAGCGAGCGAAGTCGGAACGCGTCTTGTTCCTTTTTCGTTGAGGCGCCGTTTCGATCCGCTTGTTTCGTACCGATTATGGAATTTTAGCCGACGGCATCGCATCGATGTAGTCAAGACCTTTAGCTCAAAGGATCACTGGTTGGCCATGCCATTGTACTGGCTGGGGTTTCCGCTGACGCGGGCCCGCTGCATCACCGACCGGATCGAACGGGGCAAGCGCGCGTTCACCTATCGTTATGGTTGTTCGCGCATTATCGCCGACGCTCCAATAATCAAGCGGGAACTGGTCGAAATCACTGGGATTCCAGCAGAAAAAATTGAAGTGATCGGTTCGGCGGTCGACCTCACGCGTTTTCGCCCTGACCGGGACACAAAAAGGTTCCGCTCGGAAATCGGGGTCCCGCAAGAGACGCCGCTTATTGTTAATATTGGAATGATTCGTCCAGATAAAGGTCAGCTTATGTTAGTTGAAGCCGCCCGAATCGTTTTACAGGAGAGGCCCGATGCTCGTTTTGTTTTCGTCGGTGAGGGAACGGGAGTGCGAAAGCTCGGGCCGCGATTACGCCAGGCGATCGAGCGATATGGACTGGCCGATCGTCTTTTGATGCTTGGCTATCGCTGGGATGTTCCCGATATCTTGGCGGCAAGCGATCTCGTCGTCATCGCCTCGATCGGCACGGAGGCGTCTCCGATTGTCTTGCGCGAAGCGTTGGCCACCGGACGACCGGTTGTCGCAACATGCGTCGGGGACGTGACGGATGTGATTCGCGATCGGGAACACGGATTAGTAGTGCCGCCACGCGCGCCTGAGAAAATGGCAGCGGCAATTCTGGAGCTCATTCAAAACCGGGAATTGGCTGCCCGTTGCGCCGAGAACGGGCTGCGGCTGGCACGCGATCAATTTTCCTTCGATCAAATGATGCAGCATAAACTGCGCGTCGATTTGCAGATCGCGAAGAAAAATCGGACCACTCAGGAGGCAAGCGTCGCACCGTTGTCGACGTTAAGTGGGCATAAATAGCGGTCCTACGCCAGTCGTCGGACTTGCTTTCGGAAGCGAGTGCTGCTCAACCGTCGCGATTGATCGCGTCAATCAATTGACGGAACCGGCCGAAGCTTTTCCGATGAGGCGTGAAGACAAGACGCGGAAGAGATCCGATCTCGGGCTCGTTCATCTCCTGGGGCAGCGCTTTGCTTTGTACGATCGAGCCGTACCGGAGAATATCTGAAAATTGCGCATTCAACTGACTAATTTTTGTTTCGGAGAGCGGATGGGTCAGGCGAAAAACCAGCTGCTCGCCGACCCAGCGTTCGGAATGATACACACGGTAGAAGTTCGCGATTTCCTCCACCGCCGCGTCGACCGTATCCGTCGTTTTGAAAAAATAAAAATCCTCGGGAGAGATGAAGCCGAGTTTGAGTAAGTGCTCGTCCAGAAATTTCACCCACGTCGCCCAATAACTGCCATTGGGCTTATCGAGCAATACTACGGGGAGGATGCGTGCTTTACCGGTCTGCATAAGGGTCAGGACTTCGAATGTTTCATCCAATGTCCCAAACCCCCCCGGAAACAGCGCCACTGCGTGCGTCTCTTTCACGAAGTTTAACTTGCGAGTGAAGAAGTAATTGAAATTGATCAGCTTCTTATCACCTTCGATTACCTCATTGGCGTGCTGTTCGAACGGTAGCCGAATATTAAGCCCGAAACTCGCTTCTCGTCCCGCGCCCCGTTGCGCCGCTCCCATGATACCATCGCCGCCTCCTGTAATAATCATGAAGTCATTGGCAATCATCCGCCTGGCGAACTCCGCCGCGACCCTTCCTTCGGGCGATTCCAACGATACTCGAGCCGATCCGAACACGGCCACTTTTCGAAACGACTGATAGCGCGCAAAAATCTTGGCGGCATAGCGCAACTCCTTGGTGGAACGCGTAATTAACTTCAGATCCGCAACGCTCATTCGATCGCGCGCCATTTTCAGCGCCGTCACGATCATCTCCTCGATCAGTTCCGGCGCGCGTTCGGCCCCGAATTCTGCAACCAGCTGATGAATCCGCGCGTCCCATTCAGGTCCCAGCGTCGATTGTCGTCGAGCGGGTTGGTTGCTGATAGTACCGGCTGTGAAATCTTCCACTGTTCAGTCTTGCCTACAGCCGCGTCGGCTGCATTCGATTTTTACGCCATCAGAAGATCGGCGATGATGTCGCGCATGTGACGAATGGGCGTGGAGTAGTGGCCGGCATCGTCAATAAAGTAAGAGACGCAGTCAGGGATTTGCGATGCCATTTGGCGTGCAACGCTTGCAGAAAAACTTCGATCAGCGTTTCCGTGCCATAGCCGGACCGGCACGCGTACCTCATTAAGTGCAAATCCCCAGGGTCGAGCATAGATTTCGGCATCAACCAGGACGCCTTCGGCGGAAGCCCGCCAGGCCCGGCGCTGGCTTTCGAAGCATGCTTCAAACGCCTTCTCATCGCGGAGCGCACCAGCATCACAGGGCTGCAACATTTTCAGGAGAATCGGTCGACTGCGACGGGGTGGCCGCAAGGAAAGAAATGGGCGCGCCAGGCGGAAAGACCAACGCGAAAAACGTGGCAATGTGCGGTAAGCCGAGAGCATCCAACGATAAAGTGCCAACAGTCCGCTTCGATCGCCCAGGCCGGCGATATCTGGTGCGCCGCTGACAACGGCAATCGCGGCGACCGAGTCCGGCATGGCCCGCGCTGTTGCGTAGGCGTAGGGCGCGCCGCCGGAAATGGCGAGGATGCGGAACCTTCGGATTTGTAGAAACTCCACCAATTCCTGCAGCAGGGGCGGCCAATCCAGCAGTCTTCGATTTGGAACAAAACTCGAATCGGCGATGCCTGGCCGATCAGGCGAGATGATTCGAACTCGTAGCTCCTGAGCAGCCTCATGGGTCAGCTCGGCCATCGTGCGCGAACTGGGCCAGCCGTGACAAAAAATGACCGGTTCGCCTTTCGCATCGCCATACTCGCTAAAGGCCACGCGCTCGCCGTTGGCGCGAAGAAAAATTTCATCCCGTAAGGGTGTCATCCGGTTACGCATCGCCGCCGATACCACAGACAGCAAATTACCCTTCGACATTTCTCACTTGCGCATAAGCACAATTGGCTCGTCGTTTCCCCGTTATATGATGAATGAAGACTCACGTCCGGCATTGGGGAAAATATCCGTGCATGGGGATGGACTTGGTGCGCCATCACCGGATCTGGTGGAAAAACGGGCGCGCGAGATCGCCATGATCGACGAGCGCGACCCCGATGAATTTACCGATGCCGATTGGGAACAGGCGCGGCGAGAGTTGGTCGGTGTGCCCCCAGCCGACGCGCCCGAGGAACCAGGGGATGGTTTGGATGTTCCCGAAGAGGAACGTGAAGTCGTTCCCGAATCGCCTGGACATCGATCACGGCGGGCGGGATTCGACAATGATGAAACGCTCGGAGAGGCGTTGGTGAGCGACGGGTTGGAAGAGGCGGCTCACGACCAAATGCTCGAAGCCCGGCTTGAGGAACGCGAAGCCGAAGAAAGCTAGACGTGCCCTCTGCAACCGCAGTCAAGCCTGCGAAGATTCAGCCAGGATCGCGGGTGGAGGAATTGCTCTCGCGCTACCGCGATGTTCGCGATTTTTCCAAGTTGCTGGCACGCGATCTCGAGCCGGAGGATTGCGTCGTCCAATCAATGCCGGACGTAAGTCCGACGAAATGGCATCTGGCTCATACGACATGGTTTTTCGAAACCTTCGTGCTCAAGCCGTGGCTGAAGAATTACCAGCCGGCTATTCCCGAATACGGGTTTCTCTTTAACTCCTATTACAACGCCGCCGGCACAATGCATCGGCGCGACCTGCGCGGACTGATTTCGCGTCCTACGGTCGCGGAATCGTTTCGCTACCGCGAAAACATCGACCGACACATGGGAGATCTTGTCACTTCCGTTTCGGAGGAAGAGCTGAATCAGATTGAGCCGATCATCGTCCTCGGCATTCATCACGAGCAGCAGCATCAGGAATTGCTTGTGACCGATATCAAGCACGTTCTGGCGCAGAACCCGCTTCACCCGGTTTTCCGCAAGCGCTCCGGGGAGAAAACGTCAAAAGCGCTCCCGATGAGCTTTGTCGATTTCGAAGAGAGCATGGCAATCATCGGGCACTCTGGCAGCGGGTTTTCCTACGACAATGAAGGACCGCAGCATCGAGCTCTCGTGCCCGCCTTTTCGCTCGGGTCCCGCCTTGTCACCTGTGGGGAATATCTGCGCTTCATGGAAAATGACGGCTATCATCGACCGGAATTTTGGTTGTCCCTCGGCTGGATGACAGTGAACGAGCAACGTTGGGAATCTCCGCTTTATTGGGAAAAGCGGGACGATGTCTGGTGGCATTTTACCCTTTCAGGTTTCCGGCCGGTTGAGGAAAATGAACCGGTCACTCACGTCAGCTATTTTGAAGCGGACGCCTATGCCAACTGGTCAGGAGCGCGTCTGCCGACCGAGTTTGAATGGGAATCTGCTGCCCAAAATCAAACCATCAATGGGAATTTCGTGGAGTCGGAGCGGTTTCATCCCGGCCCAGCGGTAGGTAATGGTTTGAGTCAAATGTTTGGCGACGCCTGGGAATGGACGCGCAGCTCCTACTCGCCCTATCCTGGCTATCGGGCCGCGCCGGGCGCGCTCGGCGAATACAACGGCAAGTTCATGTGCAATCAATACGTTCTGCGCGGCGGCTCTTGCGCCACCTCCAGGACGCATATTCGCCGGACTTACCGGAATTTTTTCCAGCCCGAGAAACGGTGGCAATTCAACGGCATTAGACTCGCGCGCGACGTTACATGAGCGGTCGAAAAATCGCGGTGCTGGATCTCGCACCGGCGAGCGAAGAATTTCAGGAACAGGTCGTTGCCGGGCTGGCCCAAAAGCCGCCCACCTTGCCATCCAAATTTTTCTACGACGAAACCGGCGCCGCGCTGTTTTCACAAATCTGCGAGCTTCCCGAATATTACATTACCCGGACCGAGATGCAGATTTTGCGCAATTTCGGCGGTGAAATCGCGCGCGCGGCCGGCGCAGGTATCGAACTGATCGGCCTGGGAACAGGGGCGGGAACCAAAACTCGGATTTTGCTCGAGAAGCTCCAGGAACCGGTGGCATACATCCCGGTCGACATTTCGAAAGAGCAGCTGACGCAATCAACGGTGGCCTTCGGCCGAATCTTTCCCTCGCTCGAAATTCTTCCAGTATGCACCGATTACCTGCAGCCGTTTGAGCTGCCGATTCCGCTCCGAGTCCCGTCGCGGAAGATTGTTTACTTTCCGGGCTCGACCATCGGCAATCTCGAATCAAGCGCTGCGCTCGAATTCCTCGAAAAAATTACGTCGATGGCGGGATCTGGTGGAGGCTTGCTCATCGGAGTCGATTTGAAGAAATCGAAAGCGATTCTCGAACGCGCCTATAACGATGCCGCGGGCGTTACCGCTCAGTTCAATCTCAACCTCCTTGCACGCGCCAACCGAGAGCTGGACGCTGATTTCGATCTCGAGCAATGGCAGCATCGTGCCATCTATAATGAAGATGCCGGTCGCATCGAAATGCATCTGGTGAGTGCTGCCGAGCAGACCGCGCATGTCGGAAATCGAGCGTTTCGGTTCGGGCCTGGCGAGCATATCATTACCGAGTATTCCTATAAATATTCGCCCGCGGAGATGATTGCCCTGGCAGACCTGGCTGGCCTGCGTTTCGAAGAAGTTTGGACCGATCCGAAGCGATTGTTTGGCGTTTTTCTCTTCACTGTAAAATAGCGAGCGTGAACGCGCTCGTTCAGCTTCGCGACGTCAGCAAACATTTCGGGAAACATGTAGCGCTATCGTCAATTAATCTCGAGGTCGAGCGCGGCGGAATCACCGTCTTGATCGGCCCGAGCGGATGCGGGAAATCCACCATCCTGCGTTTAATCGTGGGACTGGTTACCGCCGATGCGGGAGAGACTCGTTTCGACAACGCAGTCATCTCGCCAGCGACGTTGGCCAATATTCGTCGCCGCATCGGCTATGTCATTCAGGACGGCGGATTGTTCCCGCACCTGACCGCACGCGGTAATGTCGCACTACAGGCGCGGCTGTTGGGAAAGGGATCAGAAGAGATCACGTCGCGTATCGCCGAACTTTGTGCATTAACGCAATTTCCCGAAAACGCTCTTGATCGCTACCCGGTCGAGCTCTCGGGCGGGCAGCGCCAGCGCGTCAGCCTGATGCGGGCCCTCATGCTTTCGCCTGAACTCCTGTTACTAGACGAACCATTCGCCGCCCTCGATCCGCTCGTCCGGGCAAGTTTACAGCGTGACGTGAAAGAAATTTGCAGTCGTTTGCAACAAACCGTTCTGCTGGTGACGCACGATCTGGCGGAAGCGGCACGGCTCGGCACACGCATCGTGTTAATGGAATCCGGCCGAATCGTCCAAAGCGGTTCTTTCCACGAATTACGCGATCAACCGGCGACCTCTTTTGTCTCCGAGTTTTTCCAGGCCCAGCGCAGCACCGTGCTCGTATGAAACTGATCGCGCTGCTGTTGATGGGATCGCTCACAATTACGCAGGGCGCCACCATCGTAATCGGCTCAAAAAAATTTACCGAATCCTATGTTCTGGCGGAAATCGCGAAGCGGGCCTGCGAAGAGGCAGGGATTGCTGCCGAGCACCGCCAGGGAATGGGCGGCACAATCATTCTTTGGCAGGCGCTGCGTGGCGGCAGCATCGACATTTACCCCGAATACACCGGCACCATTGCCGAGGAGATTTTGAAACAGCGCGGAACTACCGACGCGGATATTCGCACCGCCCTGGGAGAACAGGGAATTGCGCTCTCGGGTGATCTGGGATTCAACAACACGTATGCGCTGGTTATGCGACGCGACACCGCGGCGCGCCTTGGGATAAAAACAATCAGCGATTTGCGCGCGCATCCGGAAGTAAGGTTCGGATTTACCCATGAATTTCTCGAGCGCCGCGATGGCTGGCGTCCCTTAAGTGCTCGTTATGGGCTGAGCAGGTCGCATGTGCTGGGCATCGAACACGCCCTGGGCTACGCCGCGCTGGCGAGTGGGGAAGTCGACGTCAAAGACGCGTATTCTACCGACGCAAAAATCGCCGAAAACAATCTGCTCGTGCTGACGGATGACTGGCAATTCTTCCCCCAATACAAAGCAGTATTCCTCTACCGCAAAAGTATCGCGCCAGATGCAATCAGGGCGCTGAACAAAATTGTTGGCACGCTCGACGAAAATCGGATGACTCGTCTCAATGCCGAGGCAGAGCGAACCAAGAGTTATGCTGCCGCTGCCCAGCTTTATTTTGGCGACGCTCATCCATTCGCCCTCGAATCGTTCGCCCATAAGCTGTGGCGCTGGGTTTCACGGCATCTCGAACTCGCCGGTATTTCGCTGTTGCTGGCGATTCTGGTGGGTCTCCCCCTTGGAATCATTGGCAGCCGCGGAGGCGCTACAGGTCATTTTATTCTTGGCCTGACGGGGGTGATTCAAACAATTCCTTCGCTCGCGTTGCTGGCGCTATTGGTGCCCCTGCCGTTTTTTGGAATCAGTGCACGAACTGCCATTGCTGCATTGTTTCTCTACAGCTTGCTTCCAATCGTCCGAAATACCGCCAGCGGATTGCAGGACATTTCAAGCCCGCTGCGCGAATCAGCGGTAGCGCTCGGGCTAACGGGAACCGAGCGATTGCGAAAAATTTATTTACCGCTGGCGTCGCGCTCCATTCTGGCAGGGATCAAAACCAGTGCCGTGATCAATATCGGAACGGCGACGCTGGCAGCGTTGATTGGAGCGGGAGGTCTGGGGGAGCCGATTATCAGCGGTCTCAATCTCAACGACAACATCACGATTTTGGAGGGAGCAATCCCGGCTGCCTTGCTGGCGTTGTTGGTGCAGCTCGGGTTTGACTTGCTCGATCGCATTTTCATCCCTCGCGGTCTGCGTCTAAAATCCTAGATGGCGATTGCCTCAGTAAATCCCGCTACCGGGAAAATTATCAGGCGGTTCAAGTGCTACAGCGATGCCGAGGTCGAGAGCGCGCTCGAACGAGGTGTTCGCGCCTTTGATCGACATCGGCATGCGTCTTTCGCCGATCGCGCCGCCATGATGCAGCGTCTGGCCAATCTGCTGGAAAGTGACACGAAGGATCTAGCCCGAATTATTTCAACCGAGATGGGCAAGATTTTTCAGGCCTCAGTCAACGAAATCGAAAAATGCACGCGTTGTTGTCGCTTTTACGCCGAGCACGGCGACCAATTTTTGCGCGAGCAAATTGTGGAATCTGATGCCCGTCACAGTTCCATCCGCTACCAGCCGCTGGGAATTATCCTGGCAATTATGCCATGGAATTTCCCCTTCTGGCAGGTATTCCGATTCGCTGTTCCGGCCATCATTGCCGGCAACGTCGCCCTGCTTAAACACGCATCCAATGTTTCGCAGTGCGCGCTTGCCATCGAAAACCTGTTTCAAAAGGCAGGGTTCCCGACTGGCGTTTTTCAAACGTTGCTCCTTGAAAACGAACGCGTGGAGACGCTTTTAAAGGACGCGCGGGTGAAAGCAGTGACGCTGACCGGGAGTGATCGGGCGGGTAGCGCGGTAGCAGGCAACGCTGGACGGGAACTCAAGAAATCGGTGCTCGAACTCGGAGGTAGCGATCCTTTCATCGTCATGCCGAGCGCGACGCTTGGTGATGCTGTTTCGACCGGAGTCAAAGCGAGAATGGTAAATAGCGGGCAGTCATGTATCGCGGCCAAGCGCTTCATTATCGCCGATGGGATTTATGATCAGTTCGTCTCCCGATTTGTAGAGGTAGTAAAGCATTTGAAGTCGGGAGATCCTTTCGATCCGGAAACGGAAATCGGACCACTGGCATCCGAAGATATCTTGCGCGGAGTCGAGAAGCAGGTGCAGGAATTGGTGGCGGCAGGGGCCAAAACCCTGACCGGCGCGAAGCGGAGCGATCAGACCGGATTTTTTTATGAGCCGACTGTTCTCGCCGATATCCCCAAGTCCTCTCCCGCTTACCGCGAAGAAATTTTTGGCCCGGTCGCCCTGATGTTCCGGGTTCGCGATGCCGCTGAAGCGGCGTTGCTTGCCAATGATTCGGTGTTTGGGCTCGGCTCCAGCGTCTGGACGAACGACGCGCAGGAGCAGGAGTTTTTTGCGCGGGAGCTCGAGTCTGGAATGGTTTTCATCAATGCGATGGTCGCATCCGATCCGCGTCTGCCGTTCGGCGGAGTGAAGCGATCCGGTTACGGGCGAGAACTTGGCGCGGAAGGAATCCGCGAATTTACCAACATTAAAACTGTTTACGTCGGCGCCTGATATTCTCTCGGGTACGGTTTATCGAGTCGTCTCAGACAAAACCCTCTCAGGGAAAGAGACTCAATTGCTCCCGCAGCGGCCGAAAATATTCACTTGAAAGCTCGGGGCGCGGACCAATCCCATACTTTCGGCAACTTACCTGAAACAAGTTGGCGATTTGTTCGGCAAAAATTCCTTCACCCTTGATTCGCGACGCCCACCGAGGATCGTTTAGTTTCGTTCCGCCACGAATCGTCCGAATTCGGGAAAGCACCTTTTCTTTCTTTTCGGGAAAGTGTTCGCCCAGCCAGCGCTCGAAAAGCGGTGCGACAGCAAACGGCAGTCTGAGAATGGTGTAGCCGGCGAACTGCGCACCGGCTTTCGCACAAGCCTGTAGGATCGCAGGCATTTCGTGATCGGTCAGGCCCGGGATGATCGGCGCAACCATTACTCCGACCGGAACGCCCGCTTCGCGTAATTTTGTGACCGCTTCGAGACGAGCTTCGGGCGGCGAAGTTCGCGGCTCCAGGACCCGCTGCAAACGTTCATCAAGGGAGGTGATCGAAACGTTGACTGCTGAGGCCGAAAACTGCGCAAGTTCGCTCAACACATCGATGTCACGTGTCACCAGTCGGTTCTTGGTGATTATTCCCACTGGGTTGCGAAATCGTGCCAGCACTTGCAAACAGCCCCGAGTAATTTCGAGGCGGCGTTCGACCGGCTGATAAGGATCGGTTACGCCGCTGACTGCGATCACCTGTGGTTTCCATTTCCGCGAAGAAAGCTCGGCTTCCAGCAATTTCGGTGCGTCGGTTTTCACCATTATGCGCGACTCGAAATCGATTCCGGCGGAAAACCCCAAATATTCGTGAGTAGGACGCGCGTAACAGTAAACACAGCCGTGTTCGCATCCGCGATACGGATTGACGCTGGTCTCGAATCCGACATCCGGGCTGTTGTTGCGTGCAATGATTGATTGCGAGGAATCTCGGAAGAACAGGGTCTTAATTGGTCGTGAGTCTTCGTCTACCTCGTCCGATAGTTCCTCTTCGATGTGTAATGTCTCGAATCGGTTGGCGGGATTGATTGATGCGCCTCGGGCGTGAAACGCACGTGGATGCAGCGTCCGAGCTGCCTCCGGTGTTTCACTGACATGTTTCCACAGGGCCGTTGAATCGACGGATCGCTTCATCGCGATATGTTCATGTGAACGTGTTACGATGTCCAGTTAAAACTCGAGCCGCGCTGTTGCCTCCGTTATCGCAGCGCGACAATATGGAACTCGGTCAAGGGAGGGGTGGTCGAGTGGTTGATGGCTCCGGTCTTGAAAACCGGCAGAGCGCAAGCTCTCGTGGGTTCGAATCCCACCCCCTCCGCCAGGATTTCAAGATCGGCTTACGATTTTGTGTAGCAGATCTCAACGCGGAGAGTCGCGGGAGATTCGAACACCGTTCGACCGGCGGGGCGCGTTACGCGCAGGATTCAAAACGAAGTTCTAACTCCGGAGCCGAAGCGCAGCTTTGGATAATCCCACCCCCTCCGCCAGGATTCAATGCGGAGCGCGGGTTTCGGAGTTCCTGCTTTCCTGATTCTACGATTTCCCGGTCTCCTGGATTCCACATGCACTGAGATCAATTCGGGATCGAGGACTCCGGATTCGCAGCCAATCAGCGACCAAGAGGGCGGCAATTATGCCGACAGCGAATCCGCCGACTACGTCGGATAAGTAATGAGCAGCGACGATCATTCGCGATGCGGCAATCAATAGCGGAACGACCAGAAGCGGTATCCCGATCCTCCAGCCAGTCGCGATCAGCAAAGTCACAAAGAAGGCAGTAGATGCGGCAGTGTGACCCGAGGGAAACGCGTTAAACTTCGAATGCAAGCTCGGGCCATTCCAGGTTTGCTCGATGCGAGTTGATGGCCGCGGACGTCCAATCGCGATCTTGCCAACTCGCGCGACAATTCCCGCCAGGGCACAGGCAATCAGCATCGCCAAAAAGATCCGCGTCCAACTTTTGCTCCCCGACAACCATGCCACTGCGATCATGACCGACCCGGCCAGAACATGCCCGGGCCAATCCCCTACTCTGCTCACAGCGTACATAAAGCGTCGCAACGCACGCGATGAATGGCCATTGATCCACGTGGCGACGCTTTTGTCTACAAGCAGCGCAAGTCCGATCGCCACGATTAAGAGGCCGATCAGAATGATCCATCCGACCCAGCGAGACGCGTTTTCCGTTTCCGTTTTCACTTCAACGGCTGCTAGCTTCCGGTTCAATCGACTGACCGGCAATGCGCAATTCCATTCTGCTTTTTCTTGGCTGCCTCCTGTTTCATCTCGCGGGCACCTGGAGTTTGCCGCTAATCGATCGTGACGAACCGCGTTTTGCCGAAGCATCGCGCGAGATGCGAGAGCGCTGCGAGTACGTCATCCCTTATTTTAATAACCAATATCGGTTTGATAAGCCTCCCCTGACCTACTGGTGCGAGATCGCCAGTTTTCGCCTGTTTGGCGAGAATGATTTTGCGGCGCGATTTCCGACGGCGATCGCCGCAGCCCTCGTGAGCACTGTCCTATTCGGATGGGGG
This sequence comes from Chthoniobacterales bacterium, assembly GCA_036498205.1. Classification (GTDB taxonomy): domain Bacteria; phylum Verrucomicrobiota; class Verrucomicrobiia; order Chthoniobacterales; family UBA10450; genus AV69. Next base: position 40,183 of record DASXIC010000039.1, read on the forward strand.
ACGCGCCTTCGTGGAAAGCAGACTGGCTGGTGGGCGGCAATCGTTTTTGCCCTGGCGTTGCAAACCTTCCTGCACGGTAAAGCTGCGGTTGCAGATATGTGGCTGGTGTTATTTTTCACACTCGCTCATTGGTCTGCGTGGGAATTGCTCAACGCCAATTCCTATCGCCCAAAATGGTGGTGGATCTTTTACCTTTCACTCGCTCTCGGTTTTCTCGCCAAAGGTCCGGTCGGATGGATTCCACTATTAAGCGTGGTTCTCGCGAAATGGTTTTATAAAGAAACAGATTTCAACGCCCTGTTCCGGTTTTTTGTCGGGATTCCGCTGACGCTGGCAATTGTGGGCGCCTGGGGCGTGCCGGCCCTGATGCGAACCAATGGGGAATTCTTTCGGGTCGGGATCGTGCATCACGTCATCGGCCGCTCTCTCGCGCCAATGGAGGGTCACGGCGCATCGTCTTTAGCAATGTATTTTGCGCTCCTCCCATTTTATTTCCTGACTTTCTTGGTCAGCTTTTTTCCCTGGTCGACCCGGCTCCTCGCTCTCTGGAATGATTTGCGGACGAACCGGGACGCGACCGATAAATTTCTCTTAAGCGGCACGCTGCTCATTTTTGCCATCTTCACCCTCGTGAAGACCAAGTTGCCCCATTACACCTTGCCCGCATTTCCGCTCATTGCGCTGCTGCTCGCCCGTCGATTCGAGGCTGTGCGGCTTTCTCGTTCGGCAGTGGTATGGAGCGCCGGCATTTATCTAGTTATCGCGTTGTTTGCCACTCCCTTGCTGGCGCAATTTTTTCCTAGCCGTAGACTCGTTCGCGAAAGCCGGTTGGATCTTAAGCCGGAGATGGAGTTTGGCGCCATCGATTACACTGAGCCAAGCCTGGTTTGGTACTTTCGCGATCAGGTTCGCGGATTTATGACGACACTGAAACGCAAAGACGCTGTTCGCTACATGACGGAACCGGGGCCGCGTTTCACCGTTTTGCCGACAAAACTGGTCAGCGAAATTTTTCCCAATCCAGATCCGAACTGGCGGATTTATCGTGCGAGAGGATTCAATATCCCCAAGGGCCAACGTGTCGACCTCACAATGTTGCTCAAACCGGAGTGAGCGCGTTTGCCATTTTCCTTTGATCGCTTACCGATTGGCGACGTGATCACTTTTCTTCACGGCCGGCTTGCTCACGCCCTGCCGACCCAGGCGACGATAGACGTGAACGGCATCGGCTATGAGCTTTTCATTCCGCTCTCGAGCTACGACAAACTGCCCGCCGTTGGCCAGGCCCTGGAAATCCTGACCCACTTGCACGTGCGCGAAGACGCACAGGTTCTTTACGGGTTTATGACAGCGCCGGAACGCGATTTGTTTCGTCTGCTCGTGAACCATGTCAGCGGCATAGGACCGAAGCTGGCGCTAGCAGTCTTGAGCGGGATGAGCGTCAGCAATTTCAAAGCGTCGGTCGTTAACAACGACGTCGCTTCACTTTCAAAAATTAGCGGAGTAGGCAAAAAGACTGCGGAGCGAATCGTGCTCGAATTGAAGGATAAACTTGGCGTCGCGGCGGCTTGGGAAGCGGCCAGCGCCGCACAAGCCCCAACGCCGGAGCAAGAACACGCAAATGAAGCGGTGTTGGCGCTAATCTCGCTGGGCTACAAGCAACTCGATGCACATAGAACCGTCCGTGACATCCAGGATCGAGAGGGAGCGGGCAAATCGGCGGAGGAGCTGGTTAAACTCGCCTTAAAACGGCTGGCGTCAGGACGGTGAAATCCAGAAGTGAATTCGAATTGGCTAAAGAACGCCTCGACTGAGCGACGCGACTACAGTCATAGCCAGGGCGCTCGGTCGATGCTGTGAACGAAGAATTAGTGGCGATTTCTCACCGAACTTTTCCAGATTTGGGCGGACTTCCCAGCCCCCGCCCGTCCTCTCGCCCGGCCCCCCGCCGAGGGTGAATCCTTGCGGAGCCCACTGATGGAACAAAATGCGGTGAGGACACCGCACTCTGCAAGCGCCTGAAAACCCCCTTGAGCTTTGCGACGCTCGCCCTGCGCCTGCGATGATAGGTTGTCATTGCGCGTCAGACGTTCAACCTTTCCGCCAGCAATGCCCGCCATAACGGAAAACAGTCTCGACTCAATTCGAAGCGCAATTCCCGTCGAAGGACTGTTTGCCGACAAAGATTGGCTCGTGGCGACGGAGGCTTTTCCCATTTCGAAGAAGTGCTCGCGCGAACTGGAACAGCTTGGTCATCGCTTATCCATTTTTCAACGTGCCTGCAATCAGCTTTACCAGCTGAGCGCACGTGGCAAACAACCGCCATGGATTGCCAGATATCTGGATGCAGGCAAACCGCCGGCGCTCGTCGAATATGCGCGGCGGAAGCAGTTTCGCGAATTGCTGCCGAGTGTGATTCGACCCGATCTGATCCTGACGGACACCGGTTACATCATTGCAGAAATCGACTCGGTTCCAGGCGGAATAGGTCTGACTGCATGGCTCAATCGCACCTATTCGAGCTTAGGCGAAGAAGTGATCGGCGGCGAACGCGGGATGTTCGAGGGCTTTCGCACCGTGCTGCCGAACGGAGGCGATATCGTGGTGTCCGAAGAATCGGCGACCTATCGGCCGGAAATGAGTTGGCTGGCGCGCGAGATGAACATGCTGTTTCCGGAACGGACCTGGAGCGCGCTGACCGCAGAAAACTATCATCCACGAGAAGGGCGGGACGTTTACCGCTTTTTCGAATTATTTGATCTGCCAAATATTCCACAGATCGATTTGCTGTTGCAGGCCGCCGCGGATGGGCGAGTGAGCGTGACACCACCGATCAAACCATTTCTTGAGGAGAAAATGTGGTTCGCTCTTTTCTGGTTGCAGCCGCTGCGTGAGTTTTGGCGGCGTGAGCTGGGCGATAAATATTTCGTGAAGCTGCAGGAGGTCATTCCTTACACCTGGCTGCTCGATCCGACGCCCTTGCCCCAGCATGCCGTCATACCACGGTTGGAGATTCACGACTGGCGTGAAGCAGAGCGATTCAGTCAGAAACAGCGCGACGTCCTGCTGAAGGTGAGTGGATTTTCGCCGTTGGGATGGGGTAGCCGCGGGGTCGCTCTGGGCGCGGATTTACCACACACGGAATGGGCGAAACGGATCGAACAAGCATTGGCTGGTTTTGACACGCAACCCACCATTGTGCAGCAATTCCACAAAGGCCGCCTGGTCGAGCATCGTTATTTCGATCAGGAGAGCGGTGAGCCGCGCGCGATGAAGGGGCGTTTGCGTTTGTGTCCCTACTATTTTGTGGAAGAGGACCGCGTGCGAATGCGCGGTGCCTTGGCGACCATTGTGCCGGCGGACAAGAAACTTATCCATGGCATGCGCGACGGAATTCTCGCCCCCACCAAAGTGGTCGATTAATTCGGCGGCGGCGCGGCGACAGTCAAAATGCGGCGGTGTATCGACCCGGCCGATGTCAGGCGGCTTTCGTAAAGGTGAAAGGCATCTACCCGAAAAACTCCGGCCTCGAATCCAGTATTTCTTTTCAACAACGAGCGCATCAGTTCCGCGGACACTCCGCGGGCCCGCGCGATCGTGAAATGTGGCGTCCACGCCCGTTCTTCGATCGGTAATTTGCAAGCGAGCGCCGCTTCATTCACCCGCTTGTGCAATTGAAACAAATGCGGATGCGCTTTTCCGACGCCAATCCAAAGAATGTGCGGCATACCCTTCCTTGAGAAAATTCCAAGTCCGGTGACGGGCAGAAAAAAGGCACGGAACGAAATCAGCGCCAATTTTTCTTTGAACGCTGCCGTTGTTTCAGGATCGACATTTTCAAAGAATGCAAGGGTAAGATGAACTTGCTCCGGCGCCGTGAAGATAAGACCGCGATAATGCGGGTCGAGACCAACAAGCCGTTCGGCCATGTCGTCTGGTAGATCGATGGCGATGAACAGACGCTGACCGCTCATCACAGAGCATGCGGCTGTCCTTCATTGTTCCGCGCCGCAGCCTGCTCCAAATAACAAGTCGGTCTCATGACGAAAAGATATCGCTGAATATTCGATTCGAAAGCAGTCGCCGCTGCGCTATGCCGTGAAAGTGATGGCGGTAGTAACGGCGCCTCGACTGAGCGAGGCGACTACACGCGGAGTTACCGCGATCAACCGTGCCGACGATTAAAACGGGCCACTTCACGAGCAGTCTCACGGTCGCTGGCCCGTTTTTTTAAATCGGACCGCTTATCGCGCGCGAGCTTTCCCTGTGCCACTCCGAGCTCAGCTTTCAGGCGCCCATTCTTCCAGTGCAGATTAAGCACCACCAGTGCGCGGCCGCTCACGGCCGTAAGACCATAAAGCTTGTCGATTTCGTGACGATGAAGCAAAAGTTTGCGGACCCGTTTCGCGGCCGGGATTTCATGGCTGGCCCGCTCGTAAGGCTGAATGTCGGCGTTGTAGAGAAATGCCTCGCCGTTCTCGATTCGGGCAAATGCATCATTGATGTTCGCTTTGCCTGCCCGGATCGACTTTACCTCGCTTCCCTTCAACGCAATGCCGGCCTCGATGCGTTCGAGAATGTGAAAATCCCGCAATGCTTTGCGGTTGAGGATTGTTTCGGCCGGCATGGACCCGCGCCGCCGCGCCCGTAACTAAGCGCCGTCAGTCGATGCGCTCTGCTCTTCGAAAGCGAGTTTGCCGGCGATTATTTCCTTGAGCGCGATATCCGTGAGCGAGGCACGCGGGCCCACCTCGACCATCGGCCGATGACCGAGCCCAAGCTGGCGGACACGTTTGGACACGACGTTGATAAGCAATTGCGGATTGGGGATGACCTGGGCGGCTTCCTGTAAAAGTTGAGTGGTCATAATGCGCAATGAGTGGACGGCGCGCGTGGGCTCCGCCGGGAATTGAAGAATCGCCGGCGAGTTGGTCGAAAGTGGAAGAGTAGAAAAACGTGAGCCCAACATCGCGACGAAAAAAGGAACGGTGAATGTGGGAAGCAGACGCCCGCTTGTCAACCGATTTCTCGCATCGACCAATTGCAACAGGACTTGAATGGATCGGTGTTTTCGAGCCTTCTGCCCCCGCATATTATCCAGATCGCGCACGCCAGCAGACAGGCCGGGCATAGCGCCGGCTTCAGCGCATCTAGTGAAAAAACCGACGGGTGTCGCCATCCCCCTGTTGGCTGCCATCAATCGCCTTCCGTTCCTCGATGCCGAGTATGGCGTCAGCGCCGGAGCCTGGCGAGTTGCTCGCGCGGCACGCAAAATCGGGCAAAACGAAACACGATTGTTGTCGGCGGATGGGAACCAATTATTTCCGTGCTCTATTCCGAAAGCCACAATCGCTACGTCTATTTACTCTCGCCAGACGATGCGCGGCAACTCGTTGCCGCCGGAGAACCGCTTGCTTATGGGAGCGACGTTATTCGCGGGTTTAATTACCGCGTTTACGGAATCGATCTTGCCGCGGTCGGCGCCCGCAATGTGCGGGAGACCCTGATCGGCAAACCATAGGGCCGCCGCGCGGTTAACGCTCAGCCTCCGCCTCAGCGGATGTCTTCGACGTAGCTGGCGATGCGATAATCAACGGGAGGGCCGGACAACCACTTTAGCGCTTTGTCGTAATGGAAACCGGTGTTGCCGTTTCCATAAAACGTCCTGCAAACAACCGCTCCAAATAAGTCCGGGTTGCCATTCATCGTGAAGTCGGCGCCCGGCGCATAGAAAACAGCCCACAGTTTTGCATTCGAGGCTCCGCCGCCGGGGTTAGTGTCGATCGTCTGCGTTTGTCCGGCCGGCGGGTTGATTCCATAAAACTGCATGTGGGAAGCTCGGCTGGTATTGTCGGACTGAACGTAATTTGCGGCGTTATTGGGATCTACCATTAGAACACCAGGGGCACCATCAACGTTGTTATTATTAGTGTTACTTGCCTTCACCGAATAGTTACCCGCGAAATAGATTTTCGCAGTAACGCCATTGGCAATGGTCACTGAAGGGTTGCCGTTACCGCCAATGTTACCTGTAACTACCACGTTGACGTAAGTTTCTACCGGCTTTGTCACATGGGTCACCGGATCTGTATAGCTGAGCGCGTTGATTCCAAAGTTATTAGGTAGATCACCTGAATAGAGATACCAATCGGGCGTGGCTGCACTCTTAGCAGTAGCGCTCGGCGTGATCGTATTGGGTGACCCCGCCTGATAGGTGATACCTGTAGGCTGAGTGATCGGCGGCACTGTGAATGAAATAGAGTTGTCAATCGTACCGTAGATAGCCGGATAGGCGCTATGGGTGACGTTGCCTCCGTTCGTGCCGACATTGCCATAGATCGGCGCGCTCTGCAGATCAGCAAAATTGGGCGCATTTACGGCGACGTTTCCGTTCCGGGAATCGGCATAGTGCGGATCGTTCGGGTTATTTGCCGCGAAATAATAGTTGGAGTTGGCCGGCACCGGAGACGCCCCTGGAGGCGGCGTATTATGCGAGTCGTAACTGTCAATTACACTGGCTGGTCCAGGGCCGGAAAACGAGCTGACACATTTGAGCGCACCTTCGAATGGATCGACTGGCGTGGCGATTAATTCAATCCGGCGGCTTATTTGCGGGTATGGGACCGGTGAGACCTGTGGTGAGTTTCCATCGCCATCACCATATGTCGCTTTGAAATGGTCGTAACTGAAATCGATTTTGCGCAACAGACTATCCCCGCGGGTAGTCAAACTCATCCGATCATCCATACCCGTTCGGCGCAACCCCATAACCTTGGCGGTTCCGGTGGCTCGAATGCGGTAATAGTTGTTCGTGCTCGGCGGGTTTATGTTGTTGGCCGGAAGCACATCTACCGTGACCGTGGCCGAGAGCGTTGCATCCTGACCAAATGCGGGAACGGATTTCGTCCATGTTAGATTTGCGGGCGCTGGTGAAGGCACAGCCCAGCCGTCGTTCGTGAAGATGGTTGACACATTCGGATCTCCAATTGTCTTTCGACATTCCGCATAGCCTGTATCGCCGCCAGCCTCGGCAGCGATCAGCGCTTCTTTCCATCCTTTGACCTGCTTAGAGGTTACGTTGTAGCGCGTGGTGGAATTTACCAGGACGTTGGCGCCGACCAATGAAATCACAAGGATTGTAAGCAGGGCGCAGAGCAAAACGCTGCCGCGTTCGAGTTTCTGGATGTTCATAAGTTTAGAGCCGATCAGGGAGTTGGCGCCGGCGTCGGAGTCGGCCGGCGTTGGTTGCGCAAATACGACCTCGCAAAAATAGCGGTGCCATCGCGTTTCATCTGGGTGACGGGATCGGGCGTTCCGCTCGGACTGGGGCTGGCCCTCGGAAATGTAAAGGTGGGCAAAAATGTGACGTTGGTGTCCGCATACTCCGTATTGGCGAGGGCAACATTGAGGGTATTAGGCACAAGCTGATCCGTGGCCGAAGCGATTGTTGTTACGGTGCCGTTTTCGGTGCGGACAATTGATTGATTACTGACCGAATAAACCACGCTGGTCGTCGGTGAGATCGTAGCCGAAACGTTGGTCGCCGTCGCTGTGGCGGTATCCGACATGGTAATGGTAGTCGAGCTCGTGCAAGCAGCAACCGTGACGCCGTCTTTGATACCCGCGCCAGCTATCAAGCTACCTACATCGGCTGCGGTAAAGTTACCAGTCGCAGAAGTCAGAGTAGCGGAACCTGCAGTTATGACCCCGTCTTCAATCAACCTTCCATAATCCACTCGGGGCCCATTTGAAGTAACCAACACAATCGGCGTCTTCCTAATTCCGCCCTGAATGAAATTCGGCATGGTACAGTTGACCGTCTGTTTGTCGGTCGAGGTGGTCACCACTGTAGAACGCTTCACGTCACGCCCGAGATAATCGATAATGCGAATTTGCTGGACGTGAGTAGAAAAGAAATCGTCGACCGCGGAAAAACTCTTGCGCAATCCTACCGCTGAGGTCATCAGCGCACCCATCATGATGGAGCCGATTCCGACCGCGATCAGCAACTCTCCAAGGGTAAACCCAGAGTTGTTTGTCTGAAGTCCGCTTTTCATTTTTTCAATCCATCCGATATGAGCGTTTCAGTAGTCTCGGTTCGCGCCCGCCCCCCAAAGGTCATGTTCCAGGTGTAAGTAACGGTTGCTTTCACCAGCGTCGTTTTGTTCGCTCCGGTTGTGGGAAAACCGGGGCCTCCATTCCAGGCAACTGTCGGCGTAACCGCGGAGCGTGGAGTTATTGTCGCACCCGGACTACGTGTATAGGTAACCGAAGGGGTGCCGTTAATGTAATCCCTCAGAGTAACGGTTTCTGTTACTCGAGGCGAAAACAAGGAACTATCCGATGGTAACGCGAGTAACCCAGGCAGGTTGCTATTAGGATCGTTGGGATCGGTACCAGTCGTGGTGGTCATGTAACTTTGACTGATCAAATCCACGAAGGCGAGGTTGCGGAGAGTTTCTATCCGATTATGCACGCCCTGAATGGCACTCACGCTCTCCTTGCTCGCTTCGATGTAGCGCAAACACATTGCGTTCATCTCAAAGATGCCGGCAAAGAACACCGCAACCAGGACAACCGAAATCATGACTTCGGGCAGGGTAACGGCGGTGCGTGGAGAAGAGGGTCGAAAATGCACAGGAGGTATGGAAATTATAAGCAGATGTTATGCCGATTTTGCCCCTGAAACTGCCTCCGCCGCGCCTTGCTTTTCCCTCGGAGCGTGGTAGTTCCTTGCCCTGGTCCTGCCACGGGCTGTGGCTCAGCTTGGTAGAGCGCCTCGTTCGGGACGAGGAGGCCGTGGGTTCAAATCCCACCAGCCCGACCAACCCTTTACCCTCCCGGTTACGAAAGATTCGCCGGCCGGGCAAACTCTTCGGCTGTCTTTTATGCCGGGTACGCAGGCAAATGCGCTGGAGCGTCGTAGAAAGTAGCTTCTGGCGATTTCATAGCGAAAACGTTTGCGGTTTCCGACAAGCGGTGCTTGCGTTGCGCCTTACTTGCACGCCAGACTAACAATTCGGCTATGGGTTCCCTGAAGAAACGACGCAAAGCGAAAATCTCCAAGCACAAGCGCCGCAAGCGCATGAAGGAGAATCGTCACAAGAAGCGCCTTCGTTACAAGTCCTAGCCGCGACAGACCGCCTGAGGTTGCCTCGGCGGACGCTCACCGGTACAGTCACGTTATGATGCGGCGGAAGCAGACAGCATGGTTTGCTCTGCTGTTGTTTGCTTTTGCTGCAGGCGACAAGCTTGGCGCGACTCCGTCGTCGCGCGACATCTCGCGTGTTAAGGCAGCACCAAACACACGCCAAAGATCCTCGAAATTGGGCGCAATTGACGATTCGTTGGCCATTACTCCCGCAAAAGACCTTGCGCTGCGTGACGATGGTCAACATAAGGCCGATGCCCTCGCCCATTTCGTCCAAGGGATCGATTACGAAGAGAATGGAGAACTGGAAAAGGCACTGGAGGAATATCGGCAGGTCTTGAACGTCGATCCTGGTCAGGTGGAGCTCGCCCTGCGCGTGGCAGCGTTGCTGGTGCGCGATGACGAGTATCCCGATGCAATCGATGTCTTGAAAGATGCGGTCAAAGCCCGTCCTAATGCCGCCGAGCCTTATCTCCAACTCGCGTTTATTTATGCGAAATACCTGCGGAAAACTGACCAGGCTGTCGAATTCGCAAATAAGGCAATTGCGCTAAACCCGCAGAGTATCGACGGCTATCAACGGCTTTTTGAAGTCCGTATTGCCTCAGGTGATGAGAAGCGGGCGCTCGAAGCGCTTGATCGTGCGTCAAAGTTGCAAAACGCGGATGCCCCCTTTTGGATAAAACTCGGCCGTCTTTATTCTTCCGTCTTTTTGAAGCCCGACGCGCACCCATCACCGGAACAGACGGCACGATTAAATTCAATCTACCGAACTGCGGCTACCAAAGGTCAGGACGACAACGCCATTCTTAAGGAAGCAGGCGACTATTTCGCCGCTACTCAGCAAATCAAAGAAGCCTTGCCGCTTTATCTGCGGGTGCTCGAGCTCAAACCTGATGATGCGAACGTGCGCGAAAAGCTCGCCGCCGCATTTGTGCTGACGAATCAGCGATCGCGCGCGGTGGAAACTTTGGAGGCCATCATCAAAGAGCATCCGGAAAAATATCAGCCTTATGAATTGCTGGCACAGTTGCACGACGACGAGGGGCGTTCGCTGGTGCGGGCAAACCAGGCTGATGCCGCGGAAGCGGAATTCAAAAAAGCTGCGGCAAATTATGAACAAAGCTTATTGATCAATCCAAATCACGCGGTCACGTATTTGAGATTGGCGGAGCTATTGCTCGCTCCGCTGAAGCAGAGCGATCGCGCGGTGGCATTACTTAAGGACGCGCGCCGGCGTTATCCGGATGCACCAGAATTCGCATATTATCTGGCGATCGCGTTGCGCGAAGCGAAGAACGCGAAGGAATCTGCCGTCACGTTCGAGGAGGCCTTGAACGAGGCGCAAAATACGAATCCAGATATTTTAACGGCGCGATTTTACGTCGATTATGGCGCAGCAGCGGAGCAGGCTGGGCTCTACGAAAAAGCGGCTGATCTTTTTCGGAAGGCGATCGCGATGGATCCAACCAATGCGGCCGAACCTTACAATTACCTGGGATATATGTGGGCCGAGCAGAACAGCCATCTCGATGAAGCGGAAGATGCCGTGAAACGCGCACTCCAGCTCGATCCTGGGAACGGTGCCTACCTCGACAGCATGGCCTGGGTGCAATACCGACAGGGAAAGTTCGATCAGGCACTGGAAAATTTAAAACGGGCTGTGCAGAATCTCACCCGGGAAGATGCCGTCGTCTTCGAGCACCTTGGCGATGTTTATTTGAAGCTAAACCGAACGCCCCAGGCGATCGAAGCGTGGCAAAAAGCGCATGCCCTCGATCCGTCCAATAAAGATCTGGCGGCCAAAATTGATGGCCATAAAACCCGAGTCAGCAAGACCCAAGCCGCTGGAGTGAAGCCATGAACGCAGGCCGCCACTCAGTTTATCCGAACGAGTGGCAGCGCAGGGCGATCTGGTCGGCCGTGAGCGCGCTGGCCATATGCTTTCTTATTTTTGTCTTCGTCGCTGTGATTTGGATCATGGCCAACGTCGTGAGTTTTTTGCAACCGATTCTGATTCCCGTCGCCATAGCCGGGATTCTTGCCTACCTGCTCGATCCGGTCGTCACACGAATGAGTCGCCATGGCCTTGGCCGAACCAAATCGGTGCTGCTCCTTTTCGCCATCGCCGCGGTTGCGCTGGCCGCCTTGGCGACATGGCTGCTCCCGGTAATCTGGTATCAGAGTACGAGCGTGGCGAAGGACCTCCCGCAGTACACCGTCAAGGCGCGAGACCAGGTCGTCGATTTGCTTTATCGCTACAATCGCACATTCGGGGGCGGCAAAACAAAAAACGGAACAACCAGCGGCGTAATCGATTGGCTGCTTGGTTCGCCTACTCCTGCGACGAGTGCACGCCCGACAGCGCCTGCTCGAGCCCCGGAACAAGATGCATTGATCACACCAACACCGCCCGTGGAAGAAATCGCGCCAGCGCCGGCAAAGGTTACTTCCGCCGAGCGGCAACGAATCCAGGAATATTTCGAAAAACAGATTCCAAACGTCGAAAAACAGCTTCCAAACCTGATGGACAAGTTTTGGGGCATCCTAAAGAAAAGCATCGGTGGCTTTCTTGGATTCACCGGTTTTCTTCTCAGCCTCATTTTAGTGCCGATCTATCTGTTTTTCCTTCTGAAAGAGCGCCCCGCCATCCAGCGACACTGGAAGGAATATCTGCCGCTGCGTGATTCCCCACTGAAAGATGAAGTGGCGACCGTGATTATGCAGATCAACAGCTACATCATCGCCTATTTCCGCGGTCAACTTCTCGTCTGCCTGGTGGACGGAATCCTTATTGGAACGACGCTTTCATTCCTGCCACGGCCCGGCCTGAATTTCGCTCCGCTGATCGGTGCATTAGTCGTCGTCCTGACAATGATTCCTTACATCGGGATCATCCTTTGCTGGATTCCGGCGGTGCTGATTGCCGCCGCACAGTGGGGTGATTGGACTCATCCACTACTAGTCACGTTGATATTCATCGTCGTCCAAAACCTCGAAGGTTTGTTTTACGCACCTCGCATCGTTGGCAATTCCGTTGGTCTCCACCCGATGACGGTAATTGTTTCCATATTTGTCTGGGGCTTGCTGATCGGAGGATTGCTTGGCCCAATCCTGGCCGTCCCGCTGACCGCTACGATCAAGGTACTGCTTGCGCGTTATGTCTGGGACCGCCGGCTCCGCGAAGAAATCGCTGAGGAAATCGACCAAGTTCCTGTCGTCCAACAGGCCGAGATCGAGACGGCCGGCGCTTAACCGTCAGTTGAAATTGCGTTCTGGCATGCGGATAGAACTCGGATGGCACATCCCACAACGCGTCCGACACATCGGCGCCGGGCTAGATCCGCGCGTTCGCGTTCACGGCTGCCAAGCCGGACCGTTGTTATCGTCGCAGCAGTTATCGGCGGATTTGTTCTCGGTCTTCTCTTTCTCGCGGTCGGTCCTAAACTCATTAGTAGCTGGGAAGAATCGCGTTGTCTCAAACACGCCGACGAGGGTTTAAAGCGCGGAGATTTCAATAGCGCGGTCGCTTTTGCACAGCAGGCATTGCACTTCGATCGGGATTCGCTTCCGGCTTTTCGTATTTTGGCCGAAGCGACGGAAAAACAAAATCGCGCTGACACTGTAACCTGGCGCGGTCAAATCGCCCGTTTACAACCGCGGGATGTCGATAGCCAACTTAACCTGGCATCGGCCGCGCTGCGATTCGGCCAACTCGATGTGGCCCGCACCGCGCTTGAGAACGTGCCCAAAGAGAGTCGGGACAGTGCCGCCTATAATGTCGTCGCCGGCTGGCTGGCGCGCGCGCAAGGCGACGATGCCGGGGTCGATCGTCATTTCGCCGCCGCGGTAGAGAAAGAGCCGGGCAATGAACTCTATCAATTCAATCTTGCGGCCTTGCGTATCAAATCACCCGATCAAGGGAAAAGCGCGGCAGCGCGGGAGACTCTTGAACGTCTGGCCAAAGTTGCACCGTTCCGTGCGGGTTCGCTCCGGGCCTTGTTAAGCGATGCGGTTCTGCGGGACGATTTTCCCACGGCAGACCGGTACGCCCAGGAACTGCAGATGAGTCCTCAGGTGACGTTCTCCGATTATCTCCTTTGCCTCGATTTCTATAAGAAATTGGATGAAAAAAAATTCGCAGCGCTGCTGGAAAAAGTGAAACCTGTGGCGGCACGGCTTTCATCCGATCTTGCCCTTCTCCTTGGCTGGATGAACAGCCATGGGATGGCCGCGGACGCTCTGCGCTGGACGGAAAAGTTGCCGACGGAAAAAACGACGAACCCGCCGGCTGCAATCGAGATAGCGGACGCGCTCAGTTTGCAAAAAAATTGGTCGCGTCTTCGTCGTTGGACGCGTGGCGACTCGTGGGGGGATGATGATTACCTGCGGCTTGCTTACCAGGCCTACGCCGTGCGACAGACGCGGCAATCTGCCGCGGATGCAGAGTTCGGATCGCTCTGGCGTGCGGCGGAGCACGCTTGCGAGGAGAACATCGAACACGAAATGCGCCTCGCGCGCTTCGCTTCGAGGTGGAACCTGCCGACCCAGGCTGAGCAGCTTTGGTTGCGCGTCGCGCACAATCCACTCAGCCGGCGGGAAGCGCTGGATGCGCTTTTCGAGATCTACCGCACGAACAACGACCTTCCGAACCTTTATCTCACAGCGATGCGCTTGCATGAAACATCGCCGAACGAACCTCTGCTAGCAGCCGAATACGCCCGTCTTTCCATTTTGCTCGATCGCAATGCCAAAGAAGGCCAGCGCGTCGCACAAGAAGCCTTCGATCAGGCGCCAAACGAGCCACTATGCGTTATCGCACAAGCCCTTTCCCTTAATTCCCTGGGACGCGCTGCCGAAGGGATGGAAGTAATGAGAAAGTTACCACCGGAAAAATTGCATGAGCCGCACAACGCTGTCTACGCCGCAGTCTTGTTGCTTGATCAGGGACAAGCCGAGGCCGCACGCGAGTTTATCGATTCCGCCAACGCCGCCCCTATTTTTGTCGAAGAAAAAAAACTTCTACAGGAAGCGCTGCAGAAGAATCAGGCGAACCAATCGCCTCCACCGGTTCCGGCGCAATCCGCTTCCCCAGCAGAAACACCGGTCGACATTTCTCCGCGTTAACGTCGCTCGATCGCGCCAGCCGCTTTTTCCAAAACAACCGCCGCCAAACTTTGCGTGGCCGCATCCAGCGCGGCATTCGCGCGTTGTAGACGTTGCAAATTTTTGCTCGTAACGGCCTCCTGGACTTCCTGAGTCGCCTGTTTTATCGCTTCGCGCTCCGGCTCCGTAATCCCTCCGGCAGCCAGGTCGAGAGCTGCGTCGATTGCCGCGAGCATCTCTTCCGATTTTATTTTCGCTTCTGTCCACGCCCGCTCGTTCATGTCGTCGAACGCGTGATCGAGCGAATCAGCCAGCATTTTCTCCACTGCTTCATCAGAGACGTCGACCGCACTTGTTATATCGAGCTTTCTCTCCGCCCCGGTTTTGGTGTCGCGAGTGAGAACATGCAGGATGCCGTTAGCGTCAATTTCAAACTGGACACCGACCCGCGGAATTCCCTTGGGCGCAGGCTCGAACTCGATTTCGAACTGGCCGAGAGGCCAATTATCCCGCGCCATTTCACGCTCTCCCTGCAGGATGTTAATAGACATCGCGCGCTGATTGTTAACGGCGGTGGTAAACATCTCACCGGCTTTGATTGGAATTGTTGAGTTGCGCGGAATGATCACGTTCATCAGCCCGCCAAACGTTTCGATCCCGAGGGAAAGCGGTGTGACGTCGAGCAGGACGACATCACGAACCGCGCCCGACAGCATTCCCGCCTGGATGGTGGCACCAATAGCAATTGCTTCCTCGGGATTCTGCGAAAGATTCGGTTCGCGGACGAAGATTTCGTGAGCAAACGCGCGCACCAACGGCATCTTCGTCGCGCCGCCCACGAGGATAACCTCATCGAGTTGCTCGGGTTTCAACCTGGCATCGGCAAGCGCGCGAGCGCAATGCCATCGTGTCCTTTCGATGATCGGACGCGCGATTTCTTCGAGCTCCGGTCGAGACAATGCAATCTCCAGATTTTTTCCACTAACGAACGGCAGCGAAATTGTCGTGTTCTCCTCGACTGACAGGCGATGCTTCGCTTCAATCACCGTTTCGCGAAGACGCGCAATATCGCCAGAATCGATCGAACCGTCCGATCTCCCCAGGAGACGCTCAACAAGCGCAGTATCTATGTCGTCCCCGCCGAGACGCGTATTGCCGTTTGTCGCCAGCACCTCGAAGAGCCCGTCGTTTAACTCCAGAATCGAAATATCGAAGGTCCCGCCTCCCAGGTCGTAGACAGCGAACTTCGATTTGCTCTTCGCCTGGTTAAGACCATAAGACAGCGCCGCCGCCGTCGGTTCGTTAACAATTCGTTCCACCGTGAAGCCGGCAAGTTCGCCCGCACGTTTTGTCGCAGTGCGCTGCGCATCGTTAAAATAGGCTGGCACAGTGATGACTGCTCGACCAACTCGACGACCAAGCATCTTTTCCGCATTCGATTTCAGTTTCCTTATAATCAGCGCGGAAATTTCCTCCGGCGAAAATTCTTGTTCGCGAATGCGAACTCTTGCCCACCCATTTTCCCCGGCTACCACGTTGTAGCCCACTTTTTCGTCAGCGACCTGTTCGATTCGAACGCCCATCAGCCGTTTGACTGAGTAGATCGTGTGACGCGGCGCTACCACTCTGGCATGCACGGCCCCGCGGCCCACAATCGGCTCGCCCATTTCGGGAAAATGGACGACCGAGGGCGTCAGACGCTGCCCGTTTTCATCGGCCAGCAGAATCGGAAAGCCCGATTCCATGACGCCGATCAAAGAATTGGTCGTACCAAGATCGATGCCGACGATGTCGCTCATTGATTACTTTACCGGTAACATCTGATCGCCGGCAATTCCGGAATCGGATTGCGTCCAGCAGGTCAATTTTACCCGCAAGATTTCGTCACATGAGTGCGATTGGTCTCTTCGATTGCAGCCGTCCAATGGTCGACGTCTTTTTCGGTCATGGTCGTCCTCGGTTCTAGCCGCGCGTCGCGATAGCCAAGTTCCGTAATGTCCGGCAGAAATTGGGCGCGCGACAAAAATGTGCCGCGGCAGACCCGATCGCTAAAAGGGGTCTCTTGCTCCCGAGCCATCAATTCTGCGAGCTCCCGCCAAAGTTCCAGCGGGACGCGCTGGCGCTCCGACGGATAGATATAGCCGAACAAAACCAGAAAACTGAGCAGGACACGCCAATCCCTTCCAAAACGCTTCCGCAAGTGCGGCCAATCCAACGTCTCGCCACAGCTCCGAATCAAATGCGCGATATCCGCGCCGTCGTAGCGTTCGCGCTCCTGGATAAATGCCTTCATCCAGATAATTTCTTCCGGCGCCATTACGTTTACCTGCCGATCAAGAAATTCGCTTTCCTGGGAGCGCGCGAACCAGGAATCATCCACCACCCCCAGACCATTGCCAGTAGCGTAAATCAGATCGACGTAGTTCTCGCCGCGATACACCTTGGCCAGCCAGTGAGGAAATGTCCTTTCGGCCAGATAGCCGTTCTTTTCAAATACCGTTAGCCCGCGTTCCAGATCAGTTTGTTGGATGAAGAGGTCGACATCCTTGGTATGGCGGGCAAGCCCCGTGTAAACACAGAGAGCGTAAGCTCCGCCAAGCAAAAACCGGATGCCATTTTCATCGAGCAATCGCATCGCGTCGCTGTAAAACGCCGCACATTCCGAATCCAAGCCCTGCGCGTTTTCGTCGCTCTCCACGGTAATGATACGTGCCTGCGATAGGAGACGAGCGCATGGTTTGGATGCAGAAACGTCCGCAGGCCGCCGCGCTTTCGTTTCGTAATCGATGGGCAAGCTCCGGGTCGCCGCCACCGCGGATATTCATTATGGAAAGCACTCCCGCGGGTCGATGCACGACGCTTTCGCCGAAATCTCACGCGCGGCCGATGTGCTATTGCTCTGTGGAGATTTGACCGACTATGGACTGGCGGAGGAAGCAGAGGAACTTGCTGCGGATTTGCGCTCCGGGTTGCGTATTCCGGCAATGGCCGTCCTCGGAAATCACGACCTCGAATCGGGCGAAGGTGAACTCATCGAAAAAGTGTTAGATCAGGCCGGCGTTGTTTTGCTCGATGGCGCCGCCCATGAAATCAGCGGTGTTGGCTTCGCAGGCGTCTGTGGCTTCGGCGGTGGATTCGGCCGGCGAATGTTGAATGCCTGGGGCGAACCACTGATCAAGCAGTTCGTTCAGGAAGCAATCGACCATGCCGTGAGGCTCGAGCAGGCTCTCTCGAAATTGCAAACCGAGAAAAAGATCGCTGTCCTGCATTACTCGCCAATTCGCGCCACCGTGCAGGGGGAAGATCCCGAAATCTTTGCTTTTCTTGGGTCGAGTCGCCTCGAAGAACCAATAAATCGATTTCGTGTTAACGCCGTTTTTCACGGCCATGCCCACAACGGAACTGCCGATGGGACCACTGCTACCGGCATTCCGGTCTACAACGTCTCGGCTCCATTGTTGAGGAAATCAGCGAAGGATCATTCGCCTTTTCGAATCGTTGAATTTTGACGCGCGAGCAGTTTCCATTCGCGTACGTCGCTTGCTGTTTCCGTGGGGGATTTACATAGCATTGCGCAGATTGTATCGAACCGGACTTCCCGGAACGGTAATTGAATCGTTTGAATCAGGGCACGCCTGGTTTCTGCCGGGATTTTTTGATAAAGTAAGCTTAGGTGCGGGTTCACGAGATATGGCTGATCCGCTCCCGACAATTCCCGAATTCTGTCGGCCAAACGCTGCAGCGAGCTGTTCCTTTCAAACTGGACGAACAATGTCTTTGTGAATTCGTCGCTCTCCCCGATTCCACGTGAATCCAGGTTAATTCGAGGTGATTCCAAGCTGCATAAGACCTCGTTTGGCGATCGTCTGTTAACCTGTTCTGGAAAAACGGTCAGGTGCGGCTCGAATTCCGCCGCTCCGAATCGCACAGACAGCTGCCGAATCGTGCGCTGAAAGAACTCTCGCGCCGGTTCCGCTGGAATGAGCCAATAGACTACGAGGCGCGCGCCCATTTAAAAACCTTCACAGAGAATAGCGGTGTGCAAGGCCGGCAAATTGCAGCTAACATGCACCGATGCCAACCAATGTTCTTGGCACCGAATTGCAATCGTGCTGCCGTGATCCGCTGACCGGATTTTATCGGGATGGATTTTGCAAGACCGGTCCCGGCGATACCGGTCTGCACACGGTTTGCGCGCAAATGACCCGCGAGTTCCTCGACTTCTCCGTCCTGCAAGGCAACGATCTTGTAACTCCCCATCCGGAGTGGGAGTTTCCGGGACTGGAGCCGGGAGACAAATGGTGCGTCTGCGTAACCCGCTGGAAAGAGGCGCTCGACCGCGGGGTCGCACCGCCGGTCGATCTCGAAGCCACCCATGCCTCTGCCCTCGAGTTTGTCACCCGGGAGGAACTCGAGGCGCACGCGCTCAAAAGCTGAGCCAGCAGCTCCATTCGCACTTGGAATCGCCACTGTTTCCGACAACGGTTACCGCCTCTTGAGCCTGCCCTTCAGCCTTTTCCTCGCCCTTCGTTACTTAAAACCGAAGCGGACATTTCTCTCCATCATAACCCTGATCTCGGTTCTCGGGGTGACGCTGGGAGTGACCGTTCTCATTCTAGTCATTTCGGTCATGACCGGATTCGATCGCGAACTGCGGCAGAAAGTGATTGATTTCGACGCGCACATTTTAGTGACGAGCGAAGACGTGCTGACCAACTGGCGGGAGCTGGATCAAAAGATTCGCACGACGCCTGGAGTAGTGGCAACAGCTCCCTACATCCAAGGACCGGTAATTGTGGAATATCAAAACCGGCGGCTTGCCCCGATGATTCGCGGGATTGATCCGGAGCAAGAGGAGAAAGTGATCCCCCTCCGCAAATTCATTAAACGCGGCACACTCGATTTGAGCGGCGACACCACAGTGCTCGGAGTCGAGCTCGCCCGTAAATTAAACGTGCACGTCGGAGATAAGGTAACGGTTTATTCGCCGGGGAACCTTGGACAAATCCTGGATGGAATAAAAAAGCTGGAGAATGCAAAAGGAGACGAAGAAAAAAAGGCGATCGATCAATTGCGAGAGGTGGTTCTGCCAAAGGATCTGACGGTTACCGGGATTTACGAGACCGGGCATTACGTCCATGATTCCGAGTTTTTACTCGTTCCCATTTTTATCGGACAGGAGCTTTATGGATTGGGCGACGCCCTTCATGGCATCACGGTAAAAACGATTGACCCTTATGGTG
Source organism: Chthoniobacterales bacterium (assembly GCA_036498205.1). Lineage (GTDB taxonomy): Bacteria > Verrucomicrobiota > Verrucomicrobiia > Chthoniobacterales > UBA10450 > AV69. The sequence goes on from DASXIC010000039.1 coordinate 59,683, forward strand.
CCGAACGAGTCAAAGAAACGATTGAAGGTTATCTTTCTGTTCCGCAGTACGCTCAGACCTGGATCGATATGAATCGCCAGATCTTCGAAGCAATCCGGCTTGAACGGAATGTCATGTTCTTTCTGCTCTCTTTCATCATCGTTGTCGCCGCATTCGGAATCATGAGCACACTGATTACCGTGACTGTGCAAAAGCGGCACGAAATTGGAATCATGAAAGCGCTCGGCGCCAACATCGCCCAAATCGTCTGGGTATTTCTTGGGCAGGGAATGATTGTCGGCTTCTTTGGGACACTAACCGGCTTTGCACTCGGAATGACTTTGATTCGCTATCGCAACGAATTCAGCCATTGGCTCGGGTCCACTTTGCACATCGAAATTTTCCCACGCGAGGTTTACCAGTTCTCGTCGATACCTGCAGAGATCATTCCTATTGATGTGGCGAAAGTTTGCATTATCGCGTTCTTCGTCTGTTCAGTTTCGGCTTTGATTCCGGCATATTTCGCAGCCCGGCTCGATCCGGTAAAAGCGCTTCGCTTCGAATAAGCTTACCCGTAGGGGGTCACGGGCATCCCCCCGCACCACCCGCCAAAACAAGAAAGGCGGCGGCCACCCGCGACCACCGCCTTTCCGTCTCTGCAGACAACGCGATTATTTTGTCTTCGCGTCGTGCAATTCTTTTCTGGCGTTCATCATGTCCTGATGCGCCTTAACGATAGCATCCAGTTTCGTCTGCTGGTCTGGGGTGAGCAGCGGCCGGATCTGGGCGATCGCGTTGTCGATCACCGCCTTAGCCTTTGTCATGGCGTCCTGATGGATTGCCTGCAACTGCGGTTTGGCTTGATCGATAATTGGCTGAATCTTTGCGTTTTCCGCATCAGTCAGATTGAGCGAACTGCTCAGCTCCTGGAGCGGGTTATGATGCATTCCGCTATGCGGTCCCCCTGGAGGCTGCGCTTGCGCCAAATTCATCGCCCCTAGCATGATCGCCGCGGCTGTTATCAATAATACTCGTTTCATAGTTTGTTTTGCTGTATTTCCCTTGCGGCGCCTGATCGCGCCCTTGCTATCGATGACCGCGGTTTCCGCCTGCCGGTTACAACAAATTTTACGCTTAATTTGTAACCGGAACGGCTTGCTTCCGGTCACCAGCTCTGGTGTGGATACGATCCTGTACACATGGATGACGATGAGCACGCTCGCGCATTGGTCGATCGCGCGCGTGGCCACGATAATGCCGCCGCCCGTGAACTCATCCAGCAGCTCTATCCGCTGGTGGCAAAAATTGTTCGCGGGTACCGATCACGCCGGACCGCGGAAGAGGATTTGTGCCAAATGATTTTCGTAAAAGTGTTTCAAAATCTCCATCAATATTCTGGGAACGTCCCAATTTCGCATTGGGTCTCCCGCATCGCGGTCAATACCTGTCGCAATGCCCTCGCCGCCGAAAAAGCCCGACCGGAATTACGTCACGCTGATCTCAGCGAGGATCAGGTCGCTTTGGTGGAGAATCTCGCCAACACCTCGGATGAACTTTCGCCCGACCGCAAAGTTGCGGCGAGAGAACTGGTTGAAAAACTGCTCGATATGCTAAAACCAGTAGAGCGTCTCCTGATCGACATGCTTTATTTGCAAGAACGTAGTATCGCTGAAGTGCAAAAACTGACGGGTTGGTCGGCAGCAAAAATTAAAGTAACCGCCTTTCGTGCCCGGCAGAAATTGCGTAAACAGGTCGGGTCTCTCCTATGAAGAATCACGACGACATTCTCCCACGTTTGTTCCGCGCCGCGGCCACGTCCAGGATGGATGATCCGCAGATGCCCTTCGGCTTCGATACGCGGGTGCTGGCCCTCGCCCGTGAGGGACACTCGAACGGTTCGGCCATCATTGCTTCTCTTGCCCGCGCTGCCGCAATGATAGCCCTTGTCGTAATCGCGATTGCCACGGCCGGTCTTTATCGCGCCTCAGAGTCGAGTAGCGAGCTGCCGAATGGATACATTATCGCAGATAACGCCATCCAATCCGGCCTTGGCGATGAATAGCTCGTTGCGATGGAAAGTTGTCCTCGCGTTCGTTCTGGTATTTCTGGCCGGAATCGCCTGCGGTTTTTTTGGCGCCGCCCGCGGCGGATTGGGACTTATGTATCGACCACATTCTGGTTCCATTGCAGAGCACATGCGGAAGCGCTTGGAAACGGCGCTGAACCTTACCCCGGAGCAGGTTCGCCAAATTTCCCCCATTATCGAGTCAGCTAGTGCGCAACTGGAAGCGAAACGCGAACAGACGGGTCGGGAAGTCCGCCAAATTTTCGAGCAGGCACATAGCGAAATCGAACCGTTTTTGACGGCAGAACAACGAGCAAAACTGGAAAAGATGGAACAGAGGCACCGCCGTATGCCGCGTCGGCATGGCTTGATGCCGCCCCCGCCGCCGTAGCGGTCATTCTTTGAAATTCCAGCTCTTGGGCAGTTTTTGTTTCAGGCTGTTCATTGGCTCGAACAAATCTCCAAGCTTGTCCACCCGTCCAAGCGTCTGATCTGACGTAAAGGTCAGCAACCGTAGATCGCGTTTCTTCAGGCAGGCCTGGACCTCGTTCCAGGTTACGGGCGTGGAAACAGTCGGCTGCTCCTTTGCCCGGAGTGAATAAACGTTGATCGTAGTCTTGTGCTCGTCATTCTGGCTCCAGTCGACGAACACTTTTCCCTTGCGCAGGGCGCGGGACATTTCTGAGAGAACAAGCTTGGGATTCTTGCGCTCGAGGTGCCGGGCAATTTCATGCGCAAGTTCTTTTGTCTGATCGAAGGTGGCCGTTGTGTTTAGCGGAACATATACTTGCAGTCCTTTGGAGCCGCTGGTTTTCGCAAAACTCTTCATTCCCATTTTTGCAAGGAGATCGCGCAGCCAAATCCCGACTTCGCTACATTGCACGATGTTAGCCGGCGGGCCCGGGTCGAGGTCGAATACCATCATCGTCGGACGGGCGATATTTTGTTTCCTCGCCAGAGATGTATGGAGTTCGAGGTCCGCCAGGTTAGCCGCCCAAACCAGCGTCGGTAAATCCTGCACCAGGCAGTAATGCATGTGCCGATTATTGCCCTCGCTCCAGACCTTCGCGGTTTTTACCCATGACGGCCGGTGGGCTGGACAGTTTTTTTCATAAAAAAATTCGCCTTCCACTCCATTCGGATAGCGCTTCATCGTAAGTGGCCGGTCCTTTAAATGCGGAAGTAAAACCGGCGCAATGCGAATGTAGTAATCAATCACCTGACCTTTGGTGAATCCGGCTTTCGGGTAGAGAACTTTGCTCAGATTAGAGACCGGAAGCTTTCTCCCGGCGACAACAAGTTGGGCATTGTCGGGCATAACAAATTCTAAACGGAGGAAGCGCTCACGCGAAAAATCTTTCCGGCGACAGGAGTGGCTGCGGTTTACAAATTCGCGAAACGCATTGCTCCCACGTTTCGTGGCCGGTCAAAATTGCTATCTCCACTCTCAGAAATAATATCGGAACATCTGTTTTTCCCAGCAACGGGAAGCGCACGGCGTCTTTTTCGGTGGTAACGATCATTTCCAGATCGCGTCGGATACAACGGCTGATAAAGCTGCGCAATTCCGCTTCGGTATAACGATGGTGATCAGCATAGCGCTTGGCGATTTCAATATGGGCGCCGAGTTCTCTAAGTCCGGCTTCAAAACTTTCTGGCGCTGCTATCCCGCAAATCGAGCCGATAAATGCGTCCTTTAGACTGGTCAGCGAAACGATCTCTCCCGTTACGACGTTTTGGAGATGCAAAGGCTGGTGAGCGCATTCTATGATTTCTGCGGTCCGATTGTATCGACGGATACGTTCGATGAGGTCGGCATTGGAACCGGCAGTACTTTTCGTAATGAAGATGTAACTGGCCCGCCGGAGGTTGCGAGGAGGCTCGCGCAGAGTCCCTCGTGGCAGAAGAAATTCGTTTCCGAATGGAGCCTGCCGATCGATCAGCACGATGTCGAGCCGATGTTTGAGATGTAAATACTGCAAACCATCGTCCAGCAACAGGGTGTCGACATTCATTCGCTCGATCGCAAATAATCCGCTTTTAACGCGATCTTTGTCGACCAGGACCACGACGTTTTTCAAGTTATTGGCGAGCATGTAAGGTTCGTCGCCGGCCGTGAGCGAATCGAGCAACAACGACTTGCCGTCTGAAACGATGCGTGGCGGATCGATATTAGAATTACGCAATCGCGCCATCCAGCTGCGTTTGCTGGGACGCGGCACACTTTTGTAGCCACGACTCAGGATGGCGACACGGCGTCCGCCATGCTGCAAGGCGCGGGCGAATTTTTCCACAATCGGTGTCTTGCCCGTTCCACCAACCGTTAGATTACCGATGCTGATGACAAGGCAACCCAGCGTTCGCTCGCGCAACAGCCGTTTGCGGTAGAGCCAAAGCCGAAGCTGGACGAGCCGCGCGTAAACCAAAGACAAAACGTAAAGAAAGGAACGGAGCAGTGTCGCGCGCGCGCCACGGCGACGCTCGAGGATGACGTCGATGGCAAACTGTTCGAGATTTTCCAGTGACCGGCTCATTCCTCGAGCTTTTGCCAGGCGCGATCCGAAGATTTGAGCACGCGTGCTCCTTCATTGTCCGCAGTAGTGATCAGAGTGCGTGCGCTTTTTAGGCCCGAAGCTCGCCGCATCGCTTTGGCAACTTTTCCCGGGTCGCGTAACGTCACTGCACAAATGCTCGAGCCCGAGCCGCTGAGAAATGCGCCAAGCGCCCCGGCATCTTCGGCCGAGGCAACCGCTTTTTGCAAGAAAGGAACGAGCGGTTCCCGGTAAGGCTGATGCAGTCCGTCGCGAAAAGCGCCCCGCAGATTGTTGTAATCGCCCGAGGCAAATGCAGCCACAATGGCAGCAACGTTGCTCGAACTCATGACCGCATCGCTTCGTGGAATTTTTGCAGGCAAGAGTTGCCGCGCTGTGGTGGTTTTGATCCTTAGCTCAGGAACAAGCAAAACAAACGAAAGCTCTGCCCAAACATCAAAGTGCTGAACGTTAAGATCCCGCGCGACATTAAAACCGCCGAAGCTCGCCGCCGCGGCATTATCCGGGTGACCCTCCAGGCGAGCGCAGAGAACGAATATTTCATTGCGGGTAAGTGGAACACCGCACAATTCATTCAAAGCGTGCAAAACGCCGAGGCGAACAGCCGCGCTGCTGCCCAGCCCGCGTGCGACCGGAACGTCGCTTTCGATCGCGCATGAGAAAGGCATAACACGGCACCTTACAGTGTCGAAAAATTTTCGGGCTGTTTCATTCACCATCGAAGGGAGCGGCCCGGTGTCACCGCCGCTTAAAGTGACGGTGCTATAAAGACGCAGCGCGATACCGAGGCAGTCAAAACCCGGACCCAAATTCGAAGTGCTCGCTGGAGCGCGGACTGTAACCTGCTGCTTCACCTCCGAAAACGAGCTTATCGTGCCTGCGCGAAGCGGCAAGAAGGCCGATGAGTCGCGAAGCAAAAGAAAATCCGTCGGGTGAGAACAAACAGCCTCTGGATTGATCCCAAGTTAATGCGCGACTTTGAAGCGGAGAAAACGGATGCGTATCGCCTTTGCACCGCCGACGACGGGTGGATTGAACGTTTCGGCAGTGACGTGCTCGTGTCATTCATGAGCGAGGCGGCCCGTGAACGGCTGACGACGGAATATTTCCTCTGGGCCGACAAGACCGGCTTTCGCCTGTCGCGTATGTTCGCTCGTTTCCTACCGAAACAAAACGCCGAGCGCGAGGCGCCCCAGCGCCTGCTCGGTAACGAAGGGGCGAATCTTCGGAGCGTGGCAACAGAACGCAATTTGCGCTACGGCATCGATTTCGGCGCCGGCTACTCGGTAGGGCTTTTCCTCGATCAGCGCGAGAATCGCAGTTTTCTCCGGCAGGTGCGGCCCAAGCGATTACTTAATTGTTTCGCTTACACCTGTTCATTTTCCGTCGCGGCAGCGTCTGCTGGTTCGGTTACATTAAGCATCGATCTTTCCCGCAAATCGCTCGATCGTGGCCGGGAGAATTTCGCGCTCAATAGTTTGCCTGTCGCCGGCCATCGCTTCATCGCCGACGATGTTTTCGCTGTCCTGCCACGGCTCGCGCGCAAAGAGGAGAAATTTGATGCGATTATTCTCGACCCGCCGACATTTTCGCGGTCCCACCGCGGGAAAACCTTTCAAGTTAAATCAGACTTCGAAGCCCTCGTTCTTTCCGCTTTCGAAGTCGCTGATCGCGACGCCCGCATTCTATTATCGACCAATTGTTCCAGCCTCAACGAAAGGGCGCTCGAAGTGATGGCGCGGTTTTGCTTGAAAACGGTCCGCCGGGCAGGGAGTTTTCATCGCGAAGCGAACCCGGTGGAATTTCCTCCCGGTGCCGCCGCCAGCACCCTCTGGCTCACCCTGCGCTAAGAGAAAAGACGCGCGGCGCGGCTTCCTCAACCGAAACAAAATTATGGACGAAAATACCGATATCGCACAGCGCGGCGTACGTTACGCGCAAGATCAATTTTCCGAAGCCATCACCCAGGCTGAAGAATTCGTGCGGGCCAAACCCGGACAATCCCTTCTAATCGCTTTTTTTGTCGGTTTAATTCTCAACCGATTACCGGTCGGCCGACTGCTAGGCGGATTCGTTCGCCTGCTCCTGATGACTCTCAAACCGGCCATCCTCGTCTACGGCGCGACCAAGGTTTACGAAGCGGTCCGGGAAAACGATTAACTTTCCAGCGTAAAACCGACCTTCACTGTTACCTGCCAGTGGTCGATTTTTCCATTTTCGATGTGACCTCGCGTCTCAGTCACCTCGAACCAACGCATATTGCGCACCGTTTTTCCCGCCCGCTCTAAAGCATTCTCCACCGCTGCTTCCACTCCATCACGAGACGAGCCGACCAGCTCGATCTTTTTGTAAATGTGATTGCTCATGGCCTGATGATTAATGGCACTCCCTCGGTTGCAAACGAAAATCGATTGAGGCCAGTGGCAGTGGTTGCTAGCGTCAGTCCGCCCTGATGGAATCGCACATTGAATCGCATCTTGTCGAAGAACGCATCTTCAAACCCCCGAAGGATTTCCAACGGCTCGCCCGCATTAAAAGCCTGGCCCAGTATGCAAAGATGTATCGGGAATCGGTTCGCCAGCCCGAGAAGTTTTGGGCCCGCGAAGCGAAGGAATTGACGTGGCACACCCATTGGAAGCGGGTCCTCGATTGGAAAGCTCCTTTTGCCAAATGGTTCGTGGGCGGGCGCTTGAACATCTCCGAAAATTGTCTGGATCGGCACCTCAAAGGCTCGCGCCGTAACAAAGCGGCAATTCTCTGGGAAGGCGAACCGGGTGAGAAGCGAACTCTGACCTATCAGCAGTTGCATCGCGAAGTGTGCCGTTTTGCCAATGTCCTGAAGCGAAACAAAATTGGCCGAGGCGATCGCATCATCATTTATTTGCCAACGATTCCGGAAGCGGCCATCGCAATGCTCGCCAGCGCGCGAATTGGCGCGGTCCATTCCGTCGTTTTTGCCGGGTTCAGCGCAGACAGTATTCGTGACCGTATCGCCGACAGTGGCGCGATCGCGTTAATCACCGCCGACGGAAGTTACCGGAGAGGCGCCATCGTTCCGCTGAAGAAAAATGTCGATCAGGCGCTGCGAGATGGAACCTCCGTCAAGCGGGTCATTGTTTATAAGCGCGCTGGCAACGATATCCATATGGAAGAAAGCCGCGATGTTTGGTGGCATCGCGAGCTGGAGTACGTCGATGCAAATTGTCCGCCGGTGCCGCTGGATGCAGAGCATCCGCTTTATATCCTCTACACCAGCGGCTCTACCGGAAAGCCCAAGGGCATCCTGCATACTACGGGCGGTTATCTCCTCGGCGCCTATTGTACGATGAAATATGTCTTCGACATTCGCGACGAGGATATTTTTTGGTGCACCGCCGATGTCGGTTGGGTAACGGGTCACAGTTATGTCGTCTATGGCCCCCTCGCCAACGGAGCCACCACCTTGATGTATGAAGGCGCTCCGAATTGGCCGGAGCCGGATCGGTTCTGGAAAATTATCGAAGAATTTGGTGTCACGATTTTATATACCGCGCCAACAGCCATCCGCGCTTTTATCCGCTGGGGCGATGCCTGGGTGAAGAAGCACGATCTCTCCTCGCTCCGGCTTCTTGGGTCGGTAGGTGAGCCGATCAATCCCGAAGCCTGGATGTGGTATCACAAGATGATTGGGGGCGGACGCTGCCCCATTGTCGATACGTGGTGGCAAACCGAGACCGGCGCGATCATGATTACCCCTTTGCCTGGAGCGATACCGACCAAGCCGGGAAGCGCAACATTACCGTTTTTTGGCGTCGACCCGGCGGTGGTAAACGAGCGGGGAGAAGAAGTGGCTGCAAACGTCGGCGGAAAATTGATTATCCGAAAGCCCTGGCCTTGCATGCTGCGAACGATTTACGGGGACAAGGACCGCTATAGGAAACAGTATTGGAGCGAATTCGAAGGTCGTTATGTAACAGGCGATGGGGCACGCCGTGATAAGGACGGTTATTTCTGGATCGTCGGTCGAATCGATGATGTTCTGAACGTCGCGGGGCATCGTCTTGGCACATCGGAGATCGAAAGCGCACTCGTTGCGCACGTGGCCGTGGCAGAGGCCGCAGTGGTCGGCCGGCCGGACGAATTGAAAGGACATGCCGTAGTCGCATTCGTTACTTTAAAAGGAGACGCTGTCCCGAACTCGCAGCTTAAGGCGGAATTGCGTGATTCTGTTGCCGGGCACATCGGTGCAATTGCCAAACCAGATGAGATCCGATTTGCTGATGCACTGCCGAAAACGCGGAGCGGAAAAATCATGCGACGATTGCTGAAGGAGATTGCAAGTGGCGCGGCGGTGAGCGGCGACACCACGACGTTGGAAGATTTCAGCGTCCTGGCGAAGCTCAGCTCGGAAGAGTGAACGAGTGATTGAGGTCCAAATTAGCTTCAGGAAATTGCCACCGTGAATTTCATTGGTACGGGAATTCGTGAACTAGGTCTCAAAGTACGCCGGCAACGCACCCGCCTCGCATTGCGGCATGTAAAACGGCAACTGCAACGCAGCGAGATTGCGCTTGGACGGGAAGGCACTGCCCAGGCAGCAAGTTTTCCCGAGGTCCGCAACGAGATTGTCGCGCTGAAGAAACTGGAGCAGGAGCAAAAAGAAGTCGCGGTGCGGATCGCGCAGATCGAAGAAGGGCTAAAACAAATCGAAGGAGAGCGACGCGAAAACTCCCGGGCGCAAAATGAGGCGATGGGAAAACTTGAGCTCGATAAGAAACCGCTTCTGCAACGGCGGGACGAAGCGAAACACTCCGCCGGCATATGTGAGCGCGAACTGAGCGGGATGGAATCGCGCTTACAGGCCAATGATGCGGCCGACCGGGAACTCCTCAAACAGCTTTCAGCTTTGCAAGCCGAAGCGCCCCCGCCACCTGATCTGGATGCGCGCTCCGCCGTCTTTGCAGCCAAACGTGCCCGGCTACCGGAGGAAAGAGCGGAGATTGTTCGCGCACGTGAAGGAAGCGCCGAAGCCTGCCGGCAGGCGAAAGTAAAACTTTCCGCCACTGAAGAAGAATTAGCGGTTGCGGAAAAAAACATCGCCCGAGTCCGGGAAGAATTCGAAGCAAAAGATCGCGCCTTGAATGAGAAGGCACGTGCACAACAGGACGCCCTGCGCGAAGCACGCGCCCAGCACCAAACGGTGGAGGAGCGAAAAGATCCGGCTTATCTCAATATCGGCCGGCATCTCGCGACCCAGGGAATCGCACCGCCGAACGCGCCCGATTTGCTTCACGACGTCCTGCGCCACCGGCAATCGGTCGAACGTCACCTTGAACACACCAAGCAATTGCGACTGCTCTCCGAGCAAATCGACAAACAGCAGCTGCGGAAATTCTATTTTGCCGTGGTTTCGATTCTGGTCCTGCTGGCCATTATTCTGCCGTTGATTTTTCAATCGCCTTCCAAACGGGAATGGTTACCTCAGTCGACAGACGCCATTCTTTCGCTCAATGGAGAACGCTTCGACCGCGACGACTTACCGAAGCGTTGGCGCACCGAAGAATTCTGGCAGCAGACCTGGCCGGGTCTGATCAGCGCAGCTGCGCAAACTCCCCGCGTGAAGATTCCCGGCGATATCGCTCGCGTCACCCGCGCCGTGACCACATCCGAAAATTCCCCAGCCCGTGAGTTTCTTCTGGTCGAGGCACGCGCTGACGTGTCTTCGGTTGTGGGCAAAATCGCCCAGGACAAGGAATTCGAGAAACGAACGATCAGTGGTTTGCCGGTGTGGCAGCGAGCAAATTTTTCCGTGGCCCGGATTGGGCCGAAAACGCTTGCCGTCGGAACGCCCGACGAAGTCGATGAGCTCGTGCGCGTCCGACTTGGAATGGCACCAGATCTGCAAATCACTGGCCAGTTTTTCGATCGTTTTCAGGCGCTTGATCGCGAAACAACCCTCCGGCTGATCTCGCGCGATCCAACCGGCTTGTCCCGCGCTTTTCACCCGATTTTTCCCCGGGAACTGCTAGAGCGCGCTCAATTGCTCGGTCTCGGTCTCTCTCTCCAATCACCAATCAGGGCACGGCTGCTGCTAAAGTTTTCATCCGAGGAAACAGCGAGTGAAATCGCCAACAACATTCGCCACGATCCCCAGCAGTGGTTACATCTCGACCAATCCGATTTGCCGCTTTTTACTCAGCCACCCGAAATCAGCCGACAGCATTCAAATCTCGAACTTCGTTTCAATATGCCAGAGAACTCGGCCCGCCTGTTTCTGCAGCGCATCGCGAAAACGGATATGCCCACGACGGCAACGGCAACGAATTAGCCGCCAGGGAGCAATGATTCGATCCATTCTCGCGGTTCTCATTTTCACCGCCACAACCGCTTGGGCGCAGAAATCCATCCTCGAAATTGATGACCTGCAATGGGTAAACATTCGTAGCGTCGCGCCCACGATCGCGATCGAATTGCGTTACGGCTCCTCCAACAACGTAGCGCACCGCCGCCTTTATCCACTTAACATGCAACCGATGATCCGAGCCGGAGTGGCGCAAAAACTGATCGAAGCGCAATCGCTTCTTCGACGCCGTCAGTACGGGCTCAAAATTTGGGACGCCTATCGACCGCGCGAGGTCCATACCCAACTTTGGCAGTTTGCCCCCCACAATAATTACGTTGCCGATCCGACTGAGGCTATCGGCTCAATGCACAGCTGGGGAGTCGCAGTCGACGCGACCCTGGTGGATGATTGGGGACGCCCCGTTTCGATGCCGACCGATTTTGACGATTTCACCCCTGCGGCAATGCTTCATTATACGGGCAATGATCGGCTGGTGCGGTTCCACCTGTATCTCTTGCAATCGGCGATGGCCCGGGCTGGCTTCTACGGTTTGCGGACAGAATGGTGGCATTTCACTACCAGCGATTGGCGCCGATACGTTCCTGCTGAACTAGCTAATCTCACCAACCCTGTCGCCCTTTCGCAGTAATAATGGATGCGTTTCTACGCTTGCTTCAGCAACCGGAGTACGTCCACACACTGATTAATCCGTTGCCGGTTTACGGCGTTGGAGTTGGATTGATCGCGCTTATTCTCGCACTGTTCTTGCGCAATCGCGCTGCTCACATAACTGCGTTCGCAATCATCTTCGTGGGCGCGGCATCCGCCTGGCCGGTCGTTTATTACGGCGATGAAGCTTATGATCGGGTACTTTCGATGGCCGATTCGGACGGAAGCGCGTGGCTAAAGGCGCACGAGCACCGCGCTGACAAACTTGTCTGGTTCTTCTATGCGCTCGCCATCGTCTCGGCAGCAGCCATTGTCGTTCCGATAAAATTTCCCAAGGTTGCCACCGCGCTCACGATTCTGACGGTTGTTCTCGCGGTCGGGGCGCTCGGTGCCGGAGGATATATCGCCTATGCCGGGGGAAAAATTCGCCACCGAGAATTCCGAAACGAACCGCCGCCGCCAAACCCACCCGATAGGGAAGATTAGTTTGTTTATTCCGCAATGGCCACGACCCAATTGCGCGATGCCGAGCAAAGCGTCGAAGCACACAGCGCATCTCTGCAGAAGCCGCTCGGCCTCCGGGATCTCGTTCTTACCCAAATTCTGTTTGTAGTAGGCTCGAGCTGGGTCGGTACCGCCGCCAAACTCGGTTCATCGCATCTCTTCTTTTGGTTGCTCGCGATCCTGCTCTTCTACATTCCACAGGCGGCGGTCGTTATTTATCTGAATCGCCTTATGCCGCTCGAAGGCGGCCTTTATCAATGGGCCAAGCTCGGTTTGAACGAGTTCGCCGGCTTTATTGTCGCCTGGAATCTTTGGCTGCTCTCCATCACCGTCATCGCGCTGGGCGGAATGTTAGCGACAACTAATATCTCGTACGCCATTGGCGAAAGCGCCGCCTGGATGCCAAATAGCAAATGGTGCGTGTCGCTGATCAGCTGTGCCCTCGTTCTCGGTCTGGGCTGGACCTGTTTCCGCGGTTTGTCTCTAGGCAAATGGGTCCATAACATCGGCGCTTTCGCCATGCTGCTGGTTTACGGTGCCCTTATTGCCTTGCCGTTCGTTGCCATGGCTCGCGGCGAGCTCAAGCAATATCCCCCGCTCCAGATCGCCGCGCCGACCATTTCGGCCTTCTATTGTTTCAACATCTTCAGCAAACTCGCGATCGGCGCGCTCAGCGGATTTGAGTATGTCGCCATTCTCGCTGGCGAAACGCGTTCGCCCGCTCGCGACATTGGGCGCTCCGTCATCATCGCCTCTCCCATCATCGCACTAATGTTTATTCTCGGGACCAGCTCGGTCCTGGCATTCATCGGTAACAACCCTATCGATCTCATCGGGCCTGTACCTCAAACGCTGCGGCTCGGTTTGCGCTCGTTTCCCATAGCCGGCGCCATCGCTTCAATCGGCATTATCCTGATGACGATCCGATCCATTTCCTCAACCAGCGTTCATCTCACCGGCAGTTCGCGGCTGCCGATGGTGGCAGGCTGGGACCGGCTACTGCCGATCTGGTTTTCGCGTTTGCATCCAAAATATAAGACGCCGATCAACTCAATTATCTTTGTCGGTATCATTACGTTGGTTATCGCAATTTCGAGCCAGATTGGCGCGGGAATTCAGGAAGCGTTTCAACTCGTCGACAACGCCGCAAATGTTTTTTACGGGATCGTTTACGCGATTCTCTTTATTATCCCAATCGCTGGTATGAGCGCCGTTCGTTCCGGCGCGCCAGTTTGGTTGCGGATCGCTGCCCTGTGCGGCTTTGGCGTTTCTTTGCTCGCGATTTTTTTTACCGTTTATCCGATTATCGACGTGCCGAGCCCATTGGTTTTCGCGGCGAAAGTTATTGCTGTGACCGTAATCGCCAATGCTGTCGGAGCTGCGATTTTTCTGGGTGCGCGTCGCAAACGCGCTTGAGGCCGCGTTGATCGATGCATGTCTGTCGTCGCGAGCTGCGCAGACTATGCCAGTTCCCGCGGACCGGGAAATCTCGCAACTTTGCCCGCTGCGGTCATCGAACCACGACAGGGGGCCTATGCCAGATCGTTCACCATTCGTTCGGGACAACCGCAGTGCACAAGCGCCTCAATTACGAGAGCAGCTTTCACTGATCCAGCGCAAGTAATCCGGTGAACCTTCGGTCACACCCAGGCGAATAATTTCCGGTACTTCGTACGGGTGTAATTGAAGCAACCGTTTCGAGAATTCGGCAAAGCGCGCCGCGGTCAGTTTGAAAATCACAAGAACTTCAGCGCTTTCTTCGACTTTGTCTTTCCAGAAATACATTGATTCGACCGACGGTATAACGCTCGCACAGGCGACCAACGCGTTCTCTACCAGTTCGCGCGAAATTCTACGCGCCGTGTCCACGTCCGGAAAGGTGCTGAGAGCGACAGCGAATTCTTCGCTCACGCCGCCGCCAGCGCTGTTTGCCGGCAAATCCAACCGCCGCCAAGGACTACATCGTCGTCGTAAAACACCGCCGCCTGTCCCGGCGTGACTGCTTTCTGCGGCTCATGTAAATCCACTTGGATCTGGCTATCGTTGAGAGGAGTCAAAGTCGCAGCCGCCCCCGGATGGTTATAACGAATCTTGATGGTCGCTTCGATCATGTTGACTGTTGGCGCGCCACTAATCCAGTTCACCCGATCAATTTCGAAGCGCTCCACTAACAGGTCCTCGGCCTCGCCAACGATGACCCGGTTACTCGCCGGATCGAGATCGACGACATAACGCGGACGCGCCGACCCGCCGGGTAAGCCCCTACGCTGTCCGATTGTGAACATCTCAATTCCGTCATGCGGTGCGATGAATTTGCCTTCCAAGTCGTAAATACCGCCAGGATGAAATTCGTCTCGGCCAAGATGCGAACGCAGAAAAGTTTTGTAATCCTGCCCCGGGACAAAACAAATTTCCTGGCTGTCCGCTTTATCGGCTACCTTCAATCCAAGCCTCCGCGCAATCGAGCGAATCTCGGCTTTTGACATTCGGCCGAGCGGCGTCATGGCGCGCCGTAGTTGTTCTTGTCGCAGACTGAACAAAAAATAGGATTGATCCTTCCGCGGGTCAGCGCCCTTTCGCAAAACGGCGCCTTCGGGTTGCTGCTCGATAATTGCATAGTGCCCGGTAGCAATGAAATCGCAGTCCAATACTTGCGCCTTCTCCCAAAGATTCCCGAACTTTAGTTTTTCGTTACACATCACACACGGATTCGGCGTCCGACCAGCCTGGTATTCGCTCGAAAAATAATTGATAACCAGCTTCTCAAATTGGTCGGCTTCATCGACTACGTAATGTGGAATCCCGAGCGCATGGGCAACACCGCGCGCATCCGCCACCGCTTGCGGTCCGCAACACTTGTCCTCGGCGCGCGATATACAATCCTGCGGCCAAACCTTCATCGTCACCCCGACGACTTCGTAACTTTGCTCGCGCAATAGGTAAGCGGCGACACTTGAATCGACACCGCCGCTCATTCCGAGCAACACACGCTCTTTTCCAGACCTCATTCTTCCCTTCTCTAGCGGCACTGGCCAACCCTCGCAAATGATTCCGACAAACGGTTGGCTTCGACTACAACCTGGGTCGCACACTCACGTGTTGACTGTCGCGGAGGGTAAATCGCCAGGGCAAATGCGCAGATCTCCGAATGCCAACGCGCGAATCTGCAATAACCTCCGCCTCTCCTCCCGATCGAGCACGAAAACAAAACCGTTCGTCAGCGCAGAGATCCATTTCGTGATGATGAATTGTGATCGCGAGGGCCTGGGTAAGTTTCCCCGGGCCGGAGCAGAGTTCGCGCTCATCACGGGTTCGGCGACGTTTTTTCATTAATCCGATGCCCGCCGCCGGTTCAAGAGCACGAATGAGAACAAAACCATTTTCGTCACCCTTGACTAAGACGTTCAGCATCCAGTGCACGCCATAATTAAGATAAACATAAGCCGTCCCGGCTTTGTTACGTCCAACAAAGGCGCGTGCCGTCGGCCGAACAAAACAGTGAGAAGCTTCATCATCAAACTCAGTGTAGGCCTCTGTTTCCACAATCACACCCGCACACCGACCCCAAATTAGTTCGCAACCGATCAGGTCTCGCGCACAGCTCAATGGATTACGTCGGAAAAAATCCGCGCCAATCATTTTGGCGCTCGATGGGACCTGCGCGATTCTCAATTCTTCGGTTTGTAATAAACCGGTAAAGTGATCTCGCATGCTACCGGCTGACCATTGCGAAACGCCGGAATAAATTTCGCCGCCGCGAAATCATCTCTTGCCGCCTCACCAAATCCAAGCAGAGGGGGATACTCAGAAACCACTTTCTGTGCCTGCAAGTTCCCCTCCGCGTCAACTTTTAGAGCGAGCTCCACTGCGCCGCTCACTGTGAGCGGTGCATCGCTGGAAGGGGGATAGTGGAAGCCGTCAAATTTGGAATCGGCACCTAGGCACGGCTGTGGACCAACAAAATCATTTTCTGTTTTCAGCTCATTTGCTTCCTGATTAGCAAAAATCCGCAAACGCGGCTTGTTGTTAATCACCTCGAACACAACTGTTCCGTAATAAAAAACGGAGACCGGTTGATGATTGCGAACCGCAGGAATCATTTTCGCATTTTCCAGGGCATGCTGAATCTCCTGTTCAAGCAGCTTGGAGTCCGGCGTGCCTCTATATGTCCCGCTCCATTTTACTTCGCCGGTTTTTTCTATCGCGGCGACAAACATGACTGCCGCGTTCTTTTGCCCCGCTTTAAGCAGTAAGTTGGTGTCGATCCGATTGATAACTGCATCAGGCGAGCTGCCAATGAGGGCGGGGCGATACATCGGCAGATCGGCGGCGACGGCAAATTGCGTTGCGATGCAGCCGGCGAGAGTGGCAAGAGCGAGACGGCACATGGTCGACAACGCAATCGCCTCCGCCAGTTTTTTCAAGCGCAAACTCCTATGCTACGCGACCGCAGCAATTTTTGTATTTCTTGCCGCTCCCACACGGACACGGATCGTTGCGGCCTACTTTAGGCATGTCGCGCCGCACCGGTGCGAGATCGAGTTTCACTTCGCCGTCGCCTTCGCCGTTGTGAGCCGCTCCCATGGCGGCCGGGGCGGGTTGACGCTGACGTCCGGGCTGCGGTCCGTCCACACCCGGAGCGGTTTCGCGCACCAAAAATTGCGGAAGCGTTGCGAGAAAATTCTCGAATGCCTGCAAGTTGGATGTGCTGCGGAAAAGATTATGCAGGACCTCATTTTTTATATTGGCCATTAACTCGACGAACATGTCGTAGGCCTCGGCCTTGTACTCTACCAGCGGGTCCTTCTGCGCATAAGCGCGCAGATAGACGCCCTCGCGCAAGGCGTCCATCGCGTATAAATGCTCCTGCCACAGACGGTCGATCGCATTGAGAATGATGTAGCGCTCGAGGCTCTTCACTGCCGTCGGCTCTTCGTGCGACGCCTTGCGCTGGTAGGCGTCTTTGATTTTCTCGATCAAAAATTGCGCATTCCCATCTGGATCGCGCGTCTCAAACTGCGCCCGGTCTTTGTTTAGCCCGACCGGAAAAGTCGTATTCACCCATTGCAATAGGCCGCTGTAGTTCGGCTCGTCGTCCGGTTTTC
Organism: Chthoniobacterales bacterium; assembly: GCA_036498205.1. Lineage (GTDB taxonomy): Bacteria > Verrucomicrobiota > Verrucomicrobiia > Chthoniobacterales > UBA10450 > AV69. The sequence goes on from DASXIC010000039.1 coordinate 76,879, forward strand.
CGCTGCCGAGGTATTCTCTCACTTTCGCCGGTACCGCTTCGTCAACTACCTCGAAAATCAGCGTCCGCGGTTCCTCACTGTCGATGACTTCATTACGATAGCCATAAACAACCTCGCGCTGATTGTTCATGACGTCGTCCATGTCGAGCGTCCGCTTCCGGATCAGGTAATTCCGCTGCTCGACCCGCTTCTGCGCAGTTTCGACCGATTTATTCAGCCACGGGTGCTCGAGCTCCTGTCCCTCTTCGAGACCGAAACGTTCCATGATTTTCGTCATTCGGTCGGCTGCCCCGAAATTACGCATAAGGTCGTCCTCAAAACTGACGTAGAAACGCGACGCCCCGGGATCGCCTTGTCTCGCGCAACGGCCACGCAATTGCCGATCGATCCGGCGCGATTCGTGCCGTTCCGTGCCAATGACATAAAGTCCTCCTCTATCGGGCACGCTTGGGCCCAGTTTAATGTCGGTGCCACGACCGGCCATGTTAGTGGAAATCGTGACAGTTCCAGCCTGACCGGCGCGTGCGACGATCTCCGCTTCCTGCATGTGATATTTCGCGTTCAACACGTTGTGCGGAATCTTTTCGCGCTTGAGCATCCGGCTAAGCAACTCGCTCGCTTCCACGCTGACTGTTCCCACCAGCACCGGCTGCGACTTGCCGTGGCATTCTTTGATCTCATTGATCACGGCGTTGTATTTTTCTCGCCGAGTCTTGTAGATGCGATCGTTCGAGTCCTTCCGCGCTACGGGTCGGTTGGTCGGTATAACAGCAACATCGAGCTTATAAATGTCGTGAAATTCGTTGGCTTCTGTCTCGGCTGTACCAGTCATGCCGGCGAGTTTTTGGTAAAGCCGGAAATAATTTTGAATCGTGATCGTCGCCAGCGTCTGCGTTTCGCGGTCAATTTGCACCCCTTCCTTCGCTTCGACCGCCTGATGTAATCCGTCGCTCCAGCGCCGGCCCGGCATCTTGCGACCGGTGTATTCGTCGACAATGACAACCTTATTTTCTTCGACGACGTACTGAACGTCTTTCTCGAACAAGCAGTAGGCGCGCAGCAGTTGTGAAATATTATGGATTCGCTCGGCCTGGCTGTCGCAAAGCTGCTGCCGCTCCGCTTTCATCTTCTCTCTCTCTTCGTCACCTAGAGCAGAGTTCAGATCGATTTCGGTGAATTCGTTAATCAAATCTGGCAGCACGAACGCATTCGGATCGTCGGGATTCATGAACGAACGCCCCTGCTCCGAGAGATCGGCCTCCTGCGATTTTTCGTCGATGGTAAAGAAGAGTTCTTCCTTCAGCGCAAAAAGCTCTTCCTTGCGCGTATCCTGGTAAAAAGAAAGCTCGGCCTTGTCGATCGCCTTGCGTTTTTCCGGGTCTTCCATCATGCGCAGCAACTGCTTGTTGCGCGGCTGGCCTAGTTTCACCTTGAACATCAAAAGGCCGCCCTCCTCGGTTTCACCCGCGTCGAACTTCTCTTTCGCCTCACTCGCAACGCGATTGCAGAGCATGTTCTGCTTACGGACGAGTTGCTCGACCAAAGGCTTCCATTTGTCGTACTGATGCGTCGAGATCGTGGCTGGCCCGCTGATGATCAGTGGTGTTCGCGCCTCGTCGATGAGAATAGAATCGACTTCGTCAACGATCGCATAATTGTAACCACGCTGGACTTGCTGTTCCCGCGTGGTCGCCATCCCATTATCGCGCAAATAATCGAAACCAAATTCGGAGTTCGTTCCGTAGGTGATGTCCATCGCGTACTGCTCACGCCGAACGTCGGGCGGCTGGTCGTGCTGAATGCACCCAACGGTGAGTCCCAGAAAAGTGTAGAGCTGCCCCATCCACTCCGCGTCGCGCCGCGCGAGATAATCGTTCACCGTGACAAGATGAACGCCGCGTCCGGTCAAGGCGTTCAGGTAGAGCGGCAGAGTGGCCACCAGTGTTTTCCCTTCGCCAGTCGCCATTTCCGCGATCTTCCCTCGATGCAGAACGACGCCGCCGATAAGTTGGACGTCGAAATGGACCATGTCCCATTTCATTGGTTGATCGCAGACACTGAAGGTGTGGCCCCGTTCTTTGAGCCGGCGCGCCGCGTTTTTCACCACCGCGAAAGCCTCCGGCAGAATCTCGTCGAGCCGCTTCCACTGCTCCTCCGTTGAAGAAATCTTCACCAACTCATCGTTCCAAGCCGCAGTTTTGGCTCGGAGGTCTTCGTCAGAGAGCGATTTAAACTGCTCGTCCAACTCGTTGATGCGACGGACGATAGGCGTCATGCGCTTGATCTCGCGCTGATTCTTTGACCCCAATATCTTCTTTAAAATCCAGCCTACCATTTCCGTAATTTACTCGAATACGAACAATCCGGTTCTTACGCGCCTTTCGCAAACGAAACTTCGGTTAGACAGCGCTCGCCGTGCCGTGTTGATTCGCCCCATGAAGAAAATCATCTCGACGACGGAAGCGCCCGCGGCCGTCGGGCCATATTCCCAAGCCATTCGGGCTGGCAATCTTATCTTTTGTTCCGGCCAGATTCCGCTCGATCCCAAAAGCGGCAAAATCGTCGAAGGCGATATCACGGCGCAGGCGCGGCGCGTAATGGAAAACATTACCGCGGTATTGAGAGCGGAGGGGATGACTTTCGAAAACATCGTGAAGACGACTATGTTCCTGACCGATCTCGGGGATTTCCAAACCGTCAACGAGCTCTACGGTTCCTATTTCAAATCCGATCCGCCCGCACGCTCCACCGTTCAGGTCTCGGCCCTGCCAAAGGGAGCCAACGTCGAAATCGAAGTCATCGCCATTGCCAATACTACCGGCGGCAAATCAATCGATACCTGGGAGTAATTTACCGGGCTATCAGCGGGGGATTTGCTTCCCCCTGTTGGCACAAATAAATTGTGGGGCCGAGCCTCACTCAATCTTTCTGATCGCGATCGATAAGCGCAAGCTCTGCTTCTACCATTTCGCGAACAAGATCCTGGAATAGGCTCGTTGGCTGCCATTGAAGCACGCGCTTGATCTTATCGGGGCATCCGACCAGATGAGCGGGATCCGCAGGCCGATCGAGCGCCTGATTATGCTTCACATACTTTTTCCACGGTAAACTCACAAGATCGAATGCGGCCGTCACAAAATCGCGAATGGAATGAGTCTCCCCAGTCGCCAGAATGTAGTCGTCAGGCTTGTAGTGTTGCAGCATCAACCACATTGCCTGGACATAGTCGCGCGCGTGACCCCAGTCCCTTTTACCTTCCAGGTTGCCCAGCAATAATTCGTCTTCTAAACCCCTCGCAATACGAGCCGCCGTTCGTGCGATCTTACGCGTGACAAAGTTTTCACCTCGACGTGGAGACTCGTGGTTGTAGGAAATGCCATTGCAAACGAACATCCCGTAGGAATCGCGATAAACGCGACCCAACTGAGTGGCGCAGGCCTTCGCACAGCCATAGGGATTGGCGGGCGAAAATGCTGTCGCTTCGGTTTGCGGCGATTCTTTCGTGTTGCCAAAAATTTCCGAGCTTGAAGCGTGATAGAATTTTACCTGCTTCGGTTGATCGCGCGCGATTTCCAAAAGACGCAGCGTCCCCATCGCCACTTCTTCGCAAGTGGACTCCGGAATTTCGAAACTGAGGCCCACGTGACTCTGCCCGGCCAGATGGTAAAACTCATCTGGATGCACAGCGGAAAAAATTCGACGTAACGTCGTCCCATCAGCAAGATCCCCGTAGTGAAGAAAAAAGCGCCGATCAAAAAGATTCTCATCCGAGCGCAAATGTTCAATCCGCGAACGTCGTAGATTGCTTGTCCGCCGGACAATTCCATGGACAGTGTAGCCTTTGTCCAAAAGTAACTCAGCCAGATAAGAGCCATCCTGCCCTGTGATTCCCGTAATAAGAGCAGTTTTTGATTTGGTCATTTTTTTAACAGCGGCGATCGTGAAACCGACGCAGT
>DASXIC010000040.1:0-6103 GCA_036498205.1 Chthoniobacterales bacterium
AGCCCGCGCCAATCCATCGGTTCAAATTTAACAGGGGTCGTGCCACTCGGAAAGTCTGCTCGCCCAGCGATAATGCGTCTTGGTAGTTGACTATTTCGGAGATCGCTTCGTCTTTATTCGGTAGGTCAAAAAACACTCCTGGCCGACAACCTCCATCTCTGTCAGCGAACAACGCACGCTGCGTGGAAGGAACGCTGGATCGATTCCCGTAAGCGTTGGCGCTTTGCGACCGCCGAAGAGAAACGGTGCAATCGTAAGATTAAGCTGATCGACCAGATCAAGTTCCAGGAGCGAGCGGAAAAGGGCGGGCCCGCCTTCGCAAGCTATGCGCTTCACATCGTAATCTTCGCGCAGTTGTTGCAGCATCCAGCGCAAGTCGAGTGTGGGGGATTCGCTCAAATGCAAGGTCGCTTTCTCGCGCAACTCTCGCTGGGTTTTCTGCGGCATTCGGATCGTGGAGAAAATGAGGATGGGTGAAAAGTCGGTTTGGAAAATATTGAGCGCCGGATTGATCCGTCCTCTATTGGAAATGATGACCCGAATAGGATAGGCGGCTTGTCCCCGTTCGATCCGCTGCGCGCGCAACTCTGCGTTCGGAATTCCCAGTCGGACATTGTCGCGTTCGAGCGTGCCATAGCCAACCATTACAGCGTCACCGACAGCGCGCTCCCTGATCAAACGCGCCTTGTCCTCGCGCGAAGTGAAATCGACACCGGCATAATTCCGAGTGGTCACCTTGCCGTCAACCGTCATCGCAAAAGTGACGGCAACGAAGGGGCGGCGACCGAGATGTCTTCGAGGTTTACTCGACCCGGCTGATTTCATGCTCGACGTCGGCGACATCTTGTTGCATCTCGCGCAGCCGGACATGTCGTGCAGCGCCGCTCGGCTTATAAAAAAAGTAAACAAGCCCACCAGGAACGGAGCAGAGCAGAGTTACCAGGAAACTCATCGACCCGATCAGCACCGCGACCGCCTCCGGAACGTTGCACAATCCGTGAAGCATGACTTGCAAGACGTGCTCCCTTAAACCGACACCGGCGAAACTGATAGGCATGGCAGAGATGGTGCGCTCGATCGGCATCACGGCAAAGAAGTCAATCGGATGAACGGCGGCCCGAAAGGCGTAGGCAACACAAAGAAAGGTACTGAAGGTGGCAAGGTGGGCGACGATCGAGGCGAGGAACGCGAGCAACGATGCGGTCCAATGTCGAGCATAGAGGTGGTAGGCTTTCGATGTTTCAAGCAGCTTTTCGCGGCCGGGGAATCTCGCCGGGAGATAATGAAACAAATTGAACCCGCTGATGATAAAAGTACTGCCAAGACTTGCGATCGAAATGGCAAGAGTAATCAGGAGGAAATAAAGGTAGGCGCGCGTTTCCGGTTTTTGCGCCAGCCACTGGTAGCGCAAAAGAACCAGCACCCCTGTAATGGTGACCAGCGCCACCAGCCCGATCAGTCGATCGAATAGAACGCTGAGGAGCGCGCCCGCTTTTTTTCCCGGAGTCTCCTTCAGCAGCAGATAACTCTTCATGATATCTCCGCCCGTTCCTCCGGGAAGAAACTGATTGTAGAACATGCCGATGAGAAACAGCCCGGAAAGCCGCGGCAGAGGGAGACGTATGCCCTGAACCTTGAGCAAAATCTGCCAGCGCACGAGGGCGGCAACTTCCACCACCAAATAGGTACCGATCGCGGCGAAGATCCATCGGTAATCCGCCAGCTTCAGTGCCACTACCATCTGGGCCCGCTTGGTCGGATCGTGAAAGACCCAGTAAAGGACCGCCGTAGTCACAGCCAGCTGTAGAATGCCGAGCAAAACCTTTTTCATGTCCCGAACCGGTCTTTCCAGATCGCGAGCGACTGGTTTATCTCTTCAGCGGTGCGCCGGGGACTGAGTTCCCACACAATCTGACAATCGGGTGGCAGCATGCGCGTGAGCGGCTCGAGATTCATATCTCCCAGAAATGGCGCCTGATGATCCTGCCCCGGCCATTTCACATCCTGCATATGGCAGCCGAACATCCGAGGCGCGATTTTTTGCAGCCATTCGGCGTGGTCGAGAAAACCAAGATTCTCCTTAATTTGAATATGACCCATGTCATGCCAATAGCCGACGTGGGACGCGGCGATTTCATCGAGCAGCTCGGGCATTTCGCGCTCCGATGGTATTTCTTCGTAACCGCGTCGCGCTTCGATACCGAGCCGCACGTTTTTGGCGGCAGCATGCGCAATAACCGGCTGCAAACATTCCTTCACGGTTGCCAGCGGTCTTTGGGCGCGTTCTTCGCGTTTGCGCACCGCATCGATTTTTTTTTGGACGTAATGGCGGGAAAAGAGATGTCCGTTCTGCGCCAGTGCGATCAATTCATCCGTGATCGGGCCCATTGGAATAGACCCAAGATGCAGAACCACGAACCTGGCCTGTAATCGTTCCGCTAAATCGATGGTTTGGAGGGTCTGTTTGATGGCGCGTTCGCGATCGCGACCATCGCTGGCGGACATCTCGTAGCAGTCAGGCGACGCGGTCAGGACTTCCACCGGCAGTGGGCAGAAGTTATGCAAGCTGCTGAAATGCACTTCACCGGCATCGAACATTTTCTGAATACCTGGCAGGAGAGAAATGCGGATGCCGTGACCGAGCTCGATCAGATCGAAACCGAGCGCCTTGATCTCTTGAAGCATTGCCTCGCCTGAGGTGTGGCGGCCAGAATTCCACGAAGTGGAAAATGCGATCATCCGGCGAATATCACGCGACCGGTGCGGGTTGTTGAACTTCTGTTCCCAGTTCTGAAACCGGGCTGCAAGGCTCCGAGCAAACGGTACGCCCGGCAATATTCATGACGATGACGGCCAGAATTCCAAAAAGAATGGAAGAGATCATCAGGGCAGTGCGCATTCCGATGAAGTCCGAGAGCCCGGTGGTAAGCAATCCAGCAATTGGCATTAATCCGAAAAAGCTGAGTCCGAAGACGGCGGAGATGCGGCCACGCAAATGAGCCGGTGCGCGTTCCTGGACAATCGTGCCGGCGAGCCCAAAGTTGAGAGAAAGAGCAATCGCCAGGGTTCCCATTGCAATTGCCGTAAGTAGAAAACTGTTCAAACGCGACATGCAGAACAGGGCCAGGGCGACGACGACGACCGCTACGGTCATAAACCGAAAACGATGTTCACGCGCTACACTGAGCAGTCCAAGAGAGCCTGTTAGTGAACCGATACCCGAAACTGCCATGAGCAGCCCCATCCTGTCCGGACCGAGATGAAGAATGTTCCGCACGTAAAGCGGAAGCATCACCGAAAGAAACGGGAAAACGAAGATCGTAGTCAATGCGATCAGGGCAATCATCGACAAAATGGTACGATCGCGACGCACATAGCGAAGACCTTCCTTAAATCCGCTGCGACGTTGCTCCTCTTCTTCCGCCGTGCCGGTTCGGCGTGGCGGAAGAGTGAGCATTGAGATGATCAGAGCGAAAAAAGATGCGGCGTTGGCAAAAAACGCTGATGCCGCCCCAAACCAGCCGACGAACAATCCTGCCAATGAAGGTCCAACCAGGCGCGAGCCGTGAAAGACCGAGCGATCCATCGCGATAGCCGCAGCGATTTGATCGCGCCGTACTAATTCCGGAACGAGAGCGGAGATCGCTGGCATTTCGAATGCGATGCAAATGCCCAGACATGCCGCGAGAAGAATTATGTGCCAGACGTGTATCCGCCCGGTTGCGACCAGAGTTCCCAAAATGAGCGCAAGAATTGTTTGTGCGATTTGGGTCCAGATTAAAATTTTTCGTTTGTCGTAACGATCGGCCGCGGAGCCCCCGATCATTGTCAGCGCCAGGGTGGGGATTCCGGCGGCGAAATTTACCATGCCCAGGAGGAGCGCTCTGTTGGTGAGCGTGCTCAGGACCCAGCCCTGGGCCATTACCTGCATCCACGTGCCAGTGTCGGAAATAGCCGATCCAATGATGTAGCGACGAAAGGGACCGGCGTGCAGGAGCGCAAGCATCCCGCGACGCGAAGCTGGCACGTTTACGTCCCCATTCATGGCAAAGACTGATACGCGCGACCTCTGAAGGAGGCAATGGGCGCCGCGGAGCGTTTCTCAGGCGTGCGGACGCAGGTGATTCGCCCAGACGAGCAGGACGACGAGCAGGCCAATGGCGCCAAGAATAATCGCGAGGGCCTTCTGGGTATCTTTAGATATTTGCATCACCGCCATGTTGTCCGCGAACTGGAAGCGCGTCTATGTCTTTTCACCTTCAACCGCCACGTGCGCATTCGCCACTGGTCGACGTTTGATTTCGTCCATCGTGTCTTCGGCCACGACCTGGAGCAATTGCTGCTCGTGGTCGGACATGTCGCGCGGCTTGGTGTCGAGAATGCAAATGGATCCAATGGGAAGGCCGTTCGGGCCCCGCAATGGAATACCGGCGTAAAAACGGAATCCGCGTTCTTTCAAAAACGGATTATTGGCAAAGCGTGGATCGCGAGCCAAATCCCGCACGATTAATGTTTCGTTGTTCGCGACCACATGCCCGCAAATCGAGACATCCCGCGGCGTGCTCCGAGCTTCGGCCAGGTCGGCGGGCAGCCCGGCTTGAGATTTGAACCATTGTCGATCCTTATCGATCAGCGACACCAGCGCGATCGGGACGTTGAAAAGGCGCCTCAGGCGCTCCGTCAATCGATCGAATTTTTCCTCGGGCGGGGTATCGAGAAGTTTCAATCCGCTGAGTTCCTCCAATCGCTCCTCTTCGTTTTCTGGCTGCGGCGCCGCCACCATTTTGTCGGCAAGTGGCGCAATGATTTTAGCGAGCTGAACGACCGCGCCGGCCAAGGAAACAACCACCTCGGTCACTCCGGAGGCACGCAGACGTTCAATCGCATTTGTCAGATCGCCGGTGGATCCCCATAAGCCGACGACAATTTTCGCTCCGGGGAGCCGCTGGCGTAATGTCGCACACAGATGCCGCGCCTCAGTCTGAGTGGACGGCGTTACCACAGAAATGACAATAGATTCCGGATCGAATTCAATCGCTTTGTTTATCAGTTCTTCCCGTTTCAGCCGAGCCGGAGCGTTCTCGACGATGAAGCCTTGCCGGAGAAGAAGTTGGGAAAGCATTTCGCCGGCAAGTTCGTCCCGATACGCACTTGCCGGGATGCAAAAGACGCGACTGCCGGCTACGGCCGGCATCATCCCCGAGCTTTCGGCCAATTTGTCGTTATCGGCTGTTGGCAATTGACGCAATCCGAAATCTTCCACGATGGCATGAACTCGCTGCAAAACTGAGGCCCGTTGTTCGGCGCTGAGGCCCCCATTTTGCGCATCGATCTCGGCCGAGGTAATCGCCGGAATCATAACTTCGTCGTAAAGAGAAACGAGCGATTGTTTCGTCGCATGGGTCTCGGCAAAATCCTCGGCGCCTTCGACACCGCCGGCCGAGAGCCGATGATAGAACTCCTCATACGGGGCCAGGGCCTGATCTTCGCTGAGTAGTACACTGAGGAACTCCAGCCTCGGCACGTGGCGACCCATCACCGCCAGGCAGACCGTTAACGGAGTCGAGAGAATCAAACCGACCGGCCCCCAGAGCCATGTCCAGAACACGGCGGAAATAATAAGCGCAATCGGCGAAACTCCAGTGCTCGCTCCGTAAAGCCACGGCTCGACTGCGTTCGAAACAGTGAGCTCCAGGACTAAGAACAGGACAACGGTGAGAGTTGGAACAATCCAGTTGGTAGAAATGGCGAAGGAAAGCAACAGCGGCAACGCCGCGCCGATCCACGGCCCGACGTAGGGAACAAATCGCAGAACGCCAGCCAGCAGCCCCCAAAGCGCCGCGTTCGGTACCCCGATAAAATGCAACCCAAAACCCACCAGCGTTCCGTAGCAAGTATTCACCAGAAATTGCATCGAGAGGTAACGGGATACACGGGCACCCGCATCCTCCATCGCTCGAGTAGTCGCGCCGATCCGACCCTGCCCGATCAGTCGAATAAACCGACCACGAAGATCTTCGCGCTTCAGCAGCATGAAAATCACGAGCAGCAAGACCAGCGCAGCGGTGCCGAGAGGGCTCAGAACTGCGCCGATGGTTTCCTG
>DASXIC010000041.1:0-18578 GCA_036498205.1 Chthoniobacterales bacterium
AAGCCGCATCGACAACGCCGCAGTGTGCCAACCGCTCGCGACGAGACCCCCGAGGATCGTTTTCTCCGCCGTCGCAGGATCAAGATGAAAAGGTTGCGGGTCGAACTGCCTGGCGAATTGGATGATCGATTCCCTCGTCACCTCAATGACGGAGGATTGCAAATGTGTGTTCGCCGGAAAATCCTCGAATGTGCACTTCCCCATTTTGGGAAACATCGTGGCATCGCCCGACATCAACGCAATGTCGAAGCTAACAACGCAGGCGGGCGTCTTAGAATGGTCAATCGGGGAACTGTTCTTGCGTTAAAAGACGTGGGCTTGCAAGGATTGTCGGCGCAACTATTCAGCCATCTTATGGAACGGCGGATTCTTTTCATATTGTTTAGAGTCGCGGTTTCGTTGGCCGCAGTGCCCTTTTCTGCGAAGGCGGGCATGCAAAATCCCGCTCTTGTCACTCCGACTGCGTTTCGACCGCAGCTAGGGGAACATGTGGCAGCTCGAGAAGAAGAGATGCAAATACCGCCCCGAGCCGGCGAGGTAAATCCTGGCAACTTCTCGCAATCGTCAATTCCCGTTGTCTCCACTGGTAGCACTTTTTTCGCTTCTTGGGGCAGCGTGAACGCGGCAACGGGATACCGGCTTGATGTATCGCAACAAAGCTCTTTTAGCAGTTATGTGACCGGGTATCGGGATTTGGATGTGGGAAACATGACCGGCCGGGTAGTGACCGGGTTAAATCCACGTACCAAATATTACTATCGCGTGCGTGCTTACAATGGGGCGGGCACAAGCGCCGATTCACAGGTAATGGCCGGCACGACAGCAAGCGGAGCCGGGCTAGTCATCAATGCTACTTTCGATAGCACCATCACTACCAATCCGAACTCGGTGGTGATCCAATCAATGATTACTCAGGCCGTGTCGATCTTTGAAAATCTGTTCAGCGACCCGATAACGGTTTCGATCCTTTTCCGCTATTCGACGACCGCCCCGGATGGGAGCCCTATTCGGGGCTTGGCCGGTAGTGGGTGGGTGTTCTATGCCATCCCATGGAATACATACATCAGTGCGCTGCGAGCAGACGCCACCAGTGCCAATGATGTCGCCGCGAACGCGAGCCTGCCGGTTAGTGCCTTGTCCACAAACGTAAATCCCAGCAGTGCGAATGGCAGGGCCATCGGGCTCAATACCCCGCCAGGGATAGATGCCAACGGAAATGTGGGAACCGGCCCTGGTTTCGTTTACGACGGAATTGTCACCTTAAATTCCAATACCTCTTTCCAATTCACTCGACCCGTTAATAGCGGCAACTACGACGCGCAACTGGGGACTGAGCACGAGATTGACGAAATTCTCGGTCTTGGTTCCCACCTTGCTCTTGGGAGTAACGATCTCCGGCCGCAGGATTTGTTCAGTTGGTCGTCTCCGGGCGTGCGAAATCTTACGTCGTCCGGAAGCCGCTATTTTTCGATCGACAGCGGAAACACCGACCTCATCGATTTTAATCAGAATCCGAGCTTCGATTTCGGCGACTGGTTGAGCCCGCAATGCCCTCAGCCCAATCCGCATGTCCAGAATGCGTTCGGTTGCACTGGCCGGTCGTCGGATATCAGTGCCGGTTCGCTGGAAGGTATTAATCTCGACGTGATCGGCTATAACCTGGCTCCGCCAGCCCGGACTGGTTCTGCGAGCCTGGCGAATATTTCCACACGAATGCGTGTGTTGACCGGTGATAACGTGCTTATTGGCGGTTTCGTTATCTCGGGTACCACTCCAAAGCAGGTCCTGGTTCGAGCGATCGGACCGACACTGGCTAATTTTAGCGTCCCTAACCCGCTGCAGGATCCCGTCCTTGACTTACACAACTCCAATAGCTCGATCGCGTTGAATGATGATTGGCAAACGGACCCGAACTCCGCGCAAATACCAGCCAACTTAAGGCCCGGCGATTCGCGCGAATCCGCCATTCTCATCACTTTGCAGCCGGGATCCTACACTGCGATTGTATCCGACAAGACCGGCGCAACCGGAGTTGGTCTGGTAGAGGTTTACTCGATGGATAATACCAGCTCCTCGCAATTAACCAATGTCTCCACTCGCGGCTTGGTCCAAACTGGAGATTTTGTGATGATTGGTGGTTTTATTTCGACTGCACCGGACGGTAGTTCGGCCCAATTGTTAATCCGCGCCATCGGGCCATCACTCGCGCAATTTGGGATAGGCGCCCTGCCCGATCCTACTCTTCGGCTCATTGATGGCAACGGGGTCACCATCGCTTTTGACGATAACTGGAAAGACACTCAACAAGCTGAGATTCAAGCCACGGGCATAGCACCGGTGAACGATATGGAGTCGGCGATCCTCGCCACGTTAAGTCCCGGTAGTTACACCGCGTTAGTAAGCGGCGCAAATGGCAGTACTGGAGTTGGGCTGGTCGAAGTTTTCAAACTGCGATAGGAACAATGCGGTACTGCCTTCCAGGCTAATCGCTTGGTAAAAGCCTGGAAAAGATTGGCGGTCGATGCGCTAAGCGTGGCGGCATCTAGACTTCAATCAAAAGCGAATATAATTGTATATAAATTGTTGGGGGCGGTTAGCTCAGTGGTAGAGCGGCTGGTTTACACCCAGTAGGTCGGGGGTTCGAAACCCTCACCGCCCAAACTGAATCTGCGATTTGCGATTTCAGATTGCCGATTACTTCACGCTGTGAACACAATTGATCCCGGAGTCCGAATCGGACACGTCCATCTAAAAGTTGCGGATCTGGAACGTGCGCTCAATTTTTATGCCGGCGTTCTTGGTTTTGAAATCACTCAACGTCACGGCGATGAGGTCGCCTTCCTCTCTTCCGGCGGCTATCATCATCATATTGCACTAAACACCTGGAGTAGTCGCGGCGGGTCGCCCCCACCTCCGAATGCAACAGGCCTGTTCCATTTCGCGATTATGTATCCGACGCGTGCGGCCCTTGCCGATGCGCTCCGCCGCTTGCAGAAAGCGAAAGTATCACTCGAAGGAGCCAGTGATCACGGCGTAAGCGAAGCGCTCTACCTCCGCGACCCGGATGAGAACGGCGTCGAACTTTACTGGGACCGGCCAGAGCATCTCTGGCCTCGAGACTGCAAAGGGCAGATTGAGATGTTCACTCACCCACTAAACTTGGAAGCCCTGCTGGCTGAGCTGTAGCTTATTGTCTCAACTCGAAATAAAATGCGGTGAGGACACCGCACTCTACAGCTCTTTGAACCTTGTTGGCGCGCTGTAGCGTCCGCTGTCCTCAGCGGAAACTAGAATCCGGGAAAGAGCGGCGTTCTACAGACTGAAACTATCGAAGCCGGAAAACTTCTACCAGCCCGACGCCACTCGTGCCGTTTTTCCCGCGAACAATGGCGGTCCAGCTCCCTTGCGGCAACGTCGTAACAATCGCCGATTCCCGATCGTCAGTCGGGGCCTGGCCGGTCGCCTCGATCTGGCCCTGTTGTGAGTCTTTCCAATTGTCGTTAAATGCAATTAAGTTGCCATTGCTGTCGTGCAACTCGAGCGTGGGATCGAGCAACACGTTGGAAACACCGGCCGCCATGAGCGACGGCCCGATGGCGCGAACCAGCACCTGCGAACCGCTGCCACCGCCAATAATGAAACCGCCAATCATGACACTATCCCCCAGTTCAACGGCTCCCCGGGTACTAATGTTGGTGAGAACGGACGTACTCGCCGGGTCGAGATCAAAGACCTCCAACAGCGCCGTCCCAGTAGTGTTGTTGGAACCGCGAACAATGGCGGTATAAGCCCCTGGCGCCAGAGTCTCCACCATGGCTGACTCGCGATCGTCCGTCGGCATGTGACCACTGGCTTCTATCTCGGCCTGTTGCGAATCTTTCCAATTGTCATTAAACGCGACGGAAGACTGATTGCTGTCGAACAGTTGCAAAGTCGGGTCTTGCAAGGTGTCCAGGACGCTGAATTGTGCGAGGGAAGGTCCGATAGCGCGGATAATAACTTTTTTGGGGGCGTTCCCGCTAATGACAAAACCGGCGATACCAACTCGATCATTCGTTTCTACATGCAGTCTGGTCGAGATATTTAATTCTTTGCCGCCGGTAGGTTCGACCGAACTCGGATCGTTTGGATTGGTGCCGGCGAGAAACTCGGAGAAATTAGTTTCTCCGTCATGATCCGGATCAGCATCCGGCGCCACGATTGCCGGATTGTTCATTTGCGCGAGCGAGAAATGAGCTGCCTCCCAGGCGACGAAAGTTCCCGTCGGGGCCATTCCGACGCGAGTCACAAACGGATCGGAATTGCCGGTTCGAGTATCGACCCACACCGGCACAGCCGGTACTTTCGGCTGGGTCGATTCCGCGACGCCCAGATAGTCCCCCAGCATATACCCGGTCGAGTTTCCATCGGGATCGGTCGTAAGCGGAGCAAGCGACGCATCCGTCGAAATCGAGGTGAGCCTGAGATTGGGACCCCAGCTAGCACCGCCGTCAAACGATTGTGCCAGGTAAAGATCGACCAGGGTGTCCGAGCCCGGATTATTGCGATGATCGTAAAAGACCACGCTCAGGGTGCTACCATCAGGCGAAACATTGATCGCTGGATTAAAAACACCCGAGCCCGACGGATTGTCGCTGATCGCAATCGGCGCGCTCCAGGTTAGACCGCCGTCGATGGATTTGGTGAATGCTACCCGCGGTCCGTCCAACACCGTTTGGTAGACGACGTAGATGTTACTGGTGGTCCGATCGACGGTAGCCGAAGGCAGGAATGAACCGCTTCGAATAGCCGGCTCATTCCATTCGGTTGCGGAACTTATTCGATGCGGTGGACCAAACGTCGCGCCTCCGTCGGTTGATATCACCGACTCCAAACGCTCGCCTGGGCTTATTGCGGAACCAAAGTTCCAGTAGACGATCGCGACGTTGCCGTTTGGCAGGAACACGGGCTGTGATCCCTGCAGCGCGGTATTGGAGCTGTTGATATTCGCGATTGGGCTCCAATGCGCCCCGCCATCGTCACTATAGGTGCGCACGATCGGGTGAAAATTTCCGTTGGTATTACTGAACAAAGTAAACGTCACCAGAATCCGGCCCAGTGGCGCCGTGCCGCCGAAGGTATTGACAGCGACCCATTCTTTATCCGGAAAAACGGAATTATCGGCCGGTTGAAACGCCACCATAGGTTGACCAAAAGTGGCACCACCATCGGTCGATTTGGTCACGGCGATCACGCCATTATTGAAATTGGGGTCGGTCGCTGCGTCGGTGCTGATGTAGACGTTGTTGTTTGCGTCGAAAGCGACCACCGGATCGGTCGCGCGAAAATAGGGCCCGCCCACTGCCTGGGTCAGGTTCGGGATCAACGCGCGCGTCCACGTCAGCCCGCCATCATGTGAAGTAGAGTATCCTAGATCGACCGCGCCGCCGTTGGCGCCGAATCGGCCTTCCTGAAATGTCGCCACCAAAAAATTGTCATCCGAGAGCGAACGGGCGATATCCGGCTCTGCCTGCGCACGTAAATTGGGAGGCAACTGCGGCGGATCGTCGCCCAACCGGATGTTTGGACCCACTCGCACATCAAGAGCAACAGGAGCAGTGATTTGTTCCTGACTCACCGTGCCTCCCTTCCAAGTCACGGTCGAAACGCGGGGCGGTTTAACCAAAAGATTATCGCGATTGAGTAAAAGGAGCGCACCGGATGAGAGGCGGTGCAGAGGGAGATTGCGTGCAACGTCAGGAAGCCCGCTCGCAGTCGACGACGTGGTTCCGGCTCTCGGTTGCTGCGACTTTCCGGGCACGGTGAAGAGAAAAGAGAGCGTGCAGAGAAGGAGCAGTTTCTTCATTACTAGGAAGCTTGGACGGGCGGACCCATTTTACAATTCAAGCCGAAAAAGTCCCCCTTCCATTGAACCCGCAAAAACTGCGGATGGCTCAAATTTCCCTGAAACCCCTGGGCTGCCTCTTTATGGCCAGGCGGACAAAATCGCTCCCATCAAAATAAAACCGACAATGTGAAAGCCGGTATCGATCGCCCACAACCTGGGCGGCGGCGATTGCCAAATGTAAGTCATGGTTAATACCGTTGCACAAAACCCGACCCCCACTGCCGCTCCAATCTTAACTCCTCGCAAAACGTCTATGACCTGAAGCTGATGGAACAGGCGCCCCAGAACCGCGGCCGCAACGAGATTCGCGACAAACGTCACCAACAACTTCATCGCGAAACCGCCAGGACGAAGCTTGATCCCGTGTTGCTCGATAGCACTCGACCAGGGTTTACTGAATAATTTGGAATACCAGAGGGCCCCCAGGACCCAATAGGCCACTCCCGCGCAGAGAATTGCTAGCCAGTTCATACAGCGATGTTTAGGCAATCTTCAGCGCCTAAACAAGCTCAAAGCCCGGATTTGGGCTATTTGGTAGCTACGGTGATATTGTCGGCATGAGATCAGATGAGGATGGGGGACAGCGGTTTGCAGGCTGTAGCGTCCGGTGTCCTCAGCGGATCCTCCAGAGTGGCAAACCGGAGCCCCGGGAATGGGCTCCGTCGCCTCCAGTCTAAATTTTTGTCCGCCACTCCTTCAATCCTTGTAAGGATCAACGATGTCGCGCCCGGCCATCGCCACTCCGAGCGGACGCAAAGTATGTAACACTCGGATAGTCCCCGCGTGTGCCGCGAGCACCTCCGATAACCGCCGATACGCTTGTGGCGCTTCATCAACGTCCCCGCCACGCAATTCCACTCTCCTATTGGCGATCCACTTCATCATCTCATCATGGCGGACTAATCCATCGCGACGAATTCGCTTGTTCCCCACCCGCTCGAATTTTCCCTTCGCCGCCGTTCGCGACATGATCCGGCCGGCGCCGTGAACGGTAGAAAAAAGAGCGGCGCGCGATTCGGTCGAATCAATCCCTTCAACGATCACTGCATCATCCCCCATGCTGCCACCGACAAATCCGCGTTGAGCCGGAAACGCCGGAGTCGCGCCCTTGCGCACAACCCAGAGTTCTTCCCCGTCGTGTTGTTCGCGCCAGGCGAAATTATGATGGTTGTGCACCTCGTCGATAATCCGCCCGCCGAGAATGCGCCCGACTACGTGTCGCGCGACGGCTTCCCGTCCGGCATAAGCATAACGCCCGGCTAACGTCATTGCCGCCAGGTAATCGATGCCCGCTTCGGAGTTCACCGGTAGCACCGTTGGCGGTACATCCATTCCATCCTTGCCGCCCGCCGCTTTCAAAAAATGCGTCGCTGTCTTATGTCCAAGGCCGCGCGAACCGAAGTGGACTCCCACCCAAATCCGATCCTGTTCGTCGGAGAAAATGTCGATGTAGTGATTACCGCCACCGACCGTGCCGAGTTGATCTCGCGCGATTTCTTTCAGACCAGACAGTGGCGCTATTTTCCACGCCTCATCCTCGAATAGTTCATGATCGACCCGCGTTTTCGATTTCCGTCCGATCCCGAAAGAGATGTCACGGACAATATCATCCATGATCGATTTGATCCGGGGCGCTATTTCTTTGCGATCAGCGTCAGTTAAAATGGCGAGGTTTCCACACGCGATATCGAATCCAACTCCTGAGAGTGAAATTTTGTCCTTGTAGGCGACGACGCCGCCGATCGGCTGGGCATAACCCTTATGACCATCGGCGCAAAGGACCCCGCGTTCTCCACCCATCTCGATGCAGGTCTCGATCTGCCTGATGGTGGCCTCATCGTGCTTTCCGAATACCTTCGTTTTCATTCTCGCCAACTACCAATACTTTGCGGTCATCCATCCGGAAGTGCAGTGATATTTAAGTGAAATCGAATGCCTACTCTGATCGTTGGTTTCGATTTTTTCACAGCGGTATCAGCGCCACCCGTACGAGCCAGGAGACCGACTTCGTGTGTGCTTGTGCGCCTTTGCCTCATTTCCGCAAAGTCGTAGATGTGTGCTGCGGAATGGGTCGGCATGCCAGAGCCCTTGTCAGACGCGGGTACTCGGTAACCGGAATTGAGCGCGATGCTTTAGCATTTGCCAAAGCGCAGGAACTTGCGGGAGGCCCGACCTACATCCGGGCAGATATCCGCGACTATCTACCCAATCCTTGCGCTTACGATGCAGCTATCGTCATGTCTCAAAGCTTTGGTTATTTCTCTCCGGCGACCAATCGCGAGGTACTCAGACGGCTGACGACCGGATTGCGCGAGGGCGGCCGCATCATTCTCGATCTCTGGAACCCGGAATTCTTCGTCAATTATCCAGGCGACCGGGACCTGGAGTTGTGTGGTGGGATCGTTCGCGAGCAAAAACACATGCAGAACAATCGGCTTTTTGTCCGCCTCGATTATCCTGACGGAACCGCCGATGAGTTCGACTGGCAGTTATTTACGCCCATGGAGATGAGTTTTCTGGCTGATTCAATCGGTCTCGATCTCATCGTTTGCTGCACAGACTTTGACATTGCCACGAAACCTTGCCCGGAAAAATCCCGGATACAATTCACTCTAGAGCACCGCACTAAGCGATCTCACCAATAGCAAGCGTTCCGTTTCAGTCACAGAAGGGCGACCTTGGTTCCGCAAAAGATTTCTGCCCCCTACGGAAACAAGGGCCAGCCAGTTTCGGGCGATGCCGAACAGATTATTGTGCGACAGCTTCCTGCAGTGCGACGCTCAATTGCTCGAGAACAAGTGGTTTGGCCATGTGATGAAGAAAGCCGACCTCCCGGCTTCGCGCGATGTCATCAGCAGTATTATGGCCGCTGATCGCAATCGCCCGCACTGGATGTTCCGCGCTCAACTCCTGCATCAGGTCCCATCCACTACCGTCGGGCAGACCAAGATCGCTCAAAAGGACATCGAATTCGATAGCCTTGGCCAGGGCGCGAGCAGAAGCGACATCTGGCGCAATGTAGACTTTGTAGCCGATGGTACTGAGAAATTTTCGCAAGCACTCAGCCGTGTCCGCATGATCTTCGACGAGGATAACGCGAAATGATTTTCGGGTCATGCATGACTGACCCTAGCTTACCGTATGCCAAAAAACCGCGATCATCTGCGCTACGGCCGAGCAGCATCCGACACGACGCTTCGGTCACACTCGATTAGTTCGCAAAATTTCTCGAGATCGATGTTTCCACCGGAGAGGACGGCCACGATCGGGCCCCTGCCCGCCTTTCCAGTTAAGGCCGCCGCTACTGACAAAGCTCCGGCCCCTTCGGCAATGACACGTGTTTTTTCGGCCAATAATCGCATCGCCTTTTTCGTCTCGTCCAAGCTCACCACGATATAGCCATCGACGACCGGTTTCATCCGCTCCCACATCCGGGGAAAGATGCTTTTGCCGCCTGCGCCGTCGACGAATGAGTACTGCCAGTCGTCAAATGTCTGCGGAGATCCTTTGGCGAAGGAGAGCGCGGCCGGCGCGGCTGTCTCGGGTTCGGCACCCCAAACCTTGATTTCCGGGTTGAGCGCCTTGATCGCACTCCCAACACCGGCAATTAATCCGCCGCCTCCGATGCTTGCAACGACGGCTGCGGTGTCGGGAGCGTCTTCCAGAATCTCCAGACCCATTGTCGCATGACCGGTAACGAAATTGTGATCATCGAACGGATGCACGAATGTTCCTTCCACTCCAGGAAACGCTCTGTCCTCGAGCGCCTTCCAGGCGACATCGAATGACACTGGTACCAGTTTTGCACCGAGTGCTCGCATTCGAGCGATCTTCGCGGCCGGCGCGGTTTCAATTACCACGACCGAGCAAGGTATCCCGGCCTGTCGTGCGGCGTAGGCCACGCCCTGACCCGCGTTCCCGGCGCTAATCGTCCAGACCCCACGACCACGTTCGGATTCGGGCAACATCGCTACCGCATTGGCGGCGCCACGCAACTTGTAGGCGTTGATCGGCTGAAGATTCTCCAACTTCAGGCGTATATCGGGGTACTCCGGCCCCAGCTCTAGACGGACCAAAGGTGTCCGTATGATGGTGCCCGCCACGCGTTTACGCGCTTCCTGAATCTCTGCCAGCAGGATGGGCCGAACGGGATCGAGTATCCTCTTCATTAAGAGTGAATCTGCGAATCACTCGTCTATCGACAAGGAAAATCATCGCGAAGGAAAAGCCGCGACGACCTTTAAATCATTGGGCTCAAGTTGAATGAATGTCCCGTTGGCGCGTCTAAATAATAAGAAGGAAATTAAAATGAAACGAACATTAATGGTAATTCTTACGGTGGTAGCGCTCGCGCCGCTGGCTCGGGCGGAACAGCCACCGAAGAAGCAAGGGAAAGGAAAGGCGCAGGCAGTTCAACAGGCCGCGGTCGCCCCTCGTAGCGGTGGTCAAATTCACGGAAATACCGGCCGGAAAATGAATGCTTATTACAGGCCTGTTCATTCAAACATCGGGGCCTCCGGCAATTTTAACCGCGCGCATCTGAACCAGACACAGACGAACTTGGCGAGGCAGAGCAATCAAATCAATGTCGGCCGGCGGAACAACGTTGTTGTGAACACGGGCGGCAACCGCCGGTTTGCAACTGTTGGCGGACGCAATTACGCTTCATTCGCCGATGCGCGGCAATGGAACTGGCATCAGCGCCACGATCGTGGGTGGTGGTCGTCGCAGGGTTTTCCGCTCGTTCTCTACGGCGGTGGTTACTGGTTCTGGAACAATGGCTGGTGGTATCCAGCGTATGGTTACGACCCCTACTACAGCAACTACGTCTATGACGGGCCCATCTACGGCTATAACAATATTGCTCCGGGCGATGTAACCTCGGAAGTGCAACAAGCGCTCGCACAACAGGGCTATTATCAAGGGCCCATTGACGGCATTCTCGGACCGATGACCCGGGGTGCAATCGAACGCTTCCAGGCCGATCATGGATTGGCCGTGACAGCGGCAATCGACCAGCCGACTCTGGCTACACTGGGACTGGCTTAAACGCCCATTCAGTATTCAGCACCGCGCGGCAGAGAGAAATCTGCCGCGCGGTTTTGCTTTTGCGACTTGTCGCTGATCTCCCAGGTTAGTCCGAAGATCAGGCGCACTCCTCCAATGGCCGACGGTTCGAGTAAGCTTGAAAGCGGGCGCGATGTTCGTCAATTGAGCTGCCTTGATCAGAAGAGGTCGAAGAATTCAACGAGCGCAATTCCGGTCGTCCCACCTTTTCCGGTGACGATGGCAGTGTAATTACCGGGACTTAAGAGCATGATGATCGCAGACTCGCGATTATCGCCCGGAGCAAGCCCCGTGGCTGCGATTTCGGATTCCTGCGTGTCTCTCCAGTTATCGTTGCTGGCAATAACGCTGCCATTGGCGTCGAACAGCGACAGTTTTGGATCGGAAAGCGACCCGCTTACCCCGGAACCGGCCAGCGATGGACCGGTCGCGCGAACCAGAATGCGAGCGGAGGAATCAGCCCGGCCGCGAATGATGATGCCGCCGATCAGAACATCATCCCCTGTTCCGGCAAAGGCGCGCGCGCTCAGGTTGGTCAATTCTGCGTTCGCATTTTGGTCGAGATCGAAAATTTCTACTAATCCCGGTCCAGTGGTCATCGCCACACCCTGGACTACAGCGGTATATGCCCCCGGTGAAAGCGTGACCAGCAATGCTGATTCCAGATCGTTCGAGGGCGACAAGCCCGTGGCAGCAATCTGCGATTCCTGAGTATCTTTCCAATTATCGTTAGAAGCGATTAACGCGCCTGTATGATCATGTAATTCAAGTATCGGATTTGCTAATGGCATGGAAATTCCAAAACTGGAAAGCGAGGGTCCAATTCCGCGAATCAAGACGGTCTTGCTATCAGCGCCCTCGATGATGAAGCCGCCAATAAGCACCGGATCTCCCGTAAAAACATGAGCGCGGGCAGAGATGTTTTGCAATGCCGGGGTTCCGCCGAAGATTCGGGTAATGTTATCCCGGCTAACATTGTTGTAGGTCGTGAAAGCGCCGCCCGCCACGATCCGGTCGGAGCGCTGCAAGGCGAGACTGCGAATTTGAGTGGCGTCGTTGGTGAGGGAACCCGCAAAACCGGCGCCTGGATCAAAGGTAAAATCAAGCGAGCCATCCGCGTTTAGTCGCGCAATACGGTTTCGCCCGGTGCCATTTATGTTGGTAAAAAAACCGCCGAGGAGGATGCCTCCGTTTGCCTGCAACGCTAGCGTTTGGATCCAGTCATTCGGGATGGGATTGAAGCCCGCATCCAACGAACCATCCGCGTTCACCCGCGCGATAAAGGTGCGATTAATTCCGGAGTATTGAACAAAACGGCCGCCTAGAACGATCTGGCCGTTCAGTTGCAGCGCCAATGCGAAAACACTGCCGCCGGTGCCGGTTCCTGAGTCGAACGTCAGATCGAGGGAACCATTGCTGAGCACACGAGCAATCCCGCCTCGTGCGAAGCCGTTGTAGCCGATGAAAGTTCCTCCGATAACAATGCGCCCATCGCGCTGAATTGCGATTGCGTTGACAGTGCCATTGGGGCCATTGCCGGGATCAAAAGTCAGATCAACCGTACCGTCGGTGTTCAGACGGGCGAGATTGAAACGCTGCACGAGGTCGACCTGACTGAACTGGCCGCCAACAACGATCCGTCCATCATCTTGCAACGCCAGACTTGCGGGCGTGTTATTGATTCCGTTGGTGAAACCAAAAGTCGAATCAACGCTGCCATTTGCGTTCAATCGCGCCACGCGATTGCGCGGAACTCCGTTGAACATGGTGAAGCTGCCGGCAATCACTACACGACCGTCCGGTTGCAACACGGCTGCGAAGATTTCTCCGTCCGGTCCGGTTCCGGGATCGAACGAGCCATCGAGCGACCCGTTGGAATTGAATCGCGCGATCCGATTGCGTGCGACTCCGTTTGCAGTAGAGAAGCGCCCAGCTGCAATGATTTTTCCGTCTGGCTGCGGGACAACCACGTTTATCGTGTTGTCCGTTCCCGGAGCCGGGAGGAAGACTTGATCAATCTGACCAGGCGCCGGGACCGCGGCCTCGGCCGGGCCGGGCGCAATCAGCAAAAGCGCGAATGCTGCAGCACAAAGGAAGCTCCGCCGCGCCCTGTTCACTACGATAATCGTAGCATTCAGCGGGCCCAACCCGACCAATTCGGGGAAATAGAACGGCTAGCCCTGACAGCAATCAGCCAGGCGGGCGAAAACCAAATTCCGCCTCTAATTTCCCCACAACAAGCAATAATAGCGTCCTTCTTCAAATGAGGATCTCGTCAATTGATTTTGGCCAACTGAGCTGGCCCAGGCAGTTTCGGAAACGAATCGTCAGTGGCTCGGTATCGTGTGTGATTCGATCGATCTCAGCCGGGCCCGGATGGCGGCACGCACGACCGGCGATACTGGCCATGATGCAGTTCACCCCGCAATGCGGACGCGATCATTTTCCACCAAAAAATTTGCGGAACGACTGGAAGAGTTTTGGGATTGCTTTTGGAATGGTGTTATCGAGCCGGTCTGCGAACTGCATTGGATCGCCACCGTGAACCTGGCAGGTTTGCGTCGGCACCTTATCGGCTGGAAGGCTAATGTCGTAGGCGGTGCCTGCCGCCTCGCAACCGGTCGTGGCGAGTCCGTTCGAAATCGAACACACCGTCGCACTCGCGAGCGGCATCGTGGGCTGAAACGGTTGTGCGGGATAGCGTGATGCCGACTTGTTCATCACTTGAACCCAGACTGGTAGGGCCAGAGCTGCACCGTACCCGTGCGGGATAATCGTCGTTGGCTGGTCGAACCCAACCCAGACGCCGCACGTCAAGGCCGTGGTATAACCCATGAACCATGCGTCCTTGTAATCATTGGTTGTTCCGGTCTTGCCCGCTGCCGGAATTTTAAGACCCAACGAGGAACGGGCGCTAGCCGCCGTTCCACGGGAGAGGACCTGCTCCATTAATTGCGAAGTCATCCAGGCCGCACTGGGATCGAGCGAAGGGACGGCAATGTGGGCGGCGCGGTAAATTGGATGACGCTCCTGATCGTCGATCCGTTCGATGATGTAGGATTGTTTTCTCACGCCGGCGTTTGGAAATGCGGTATATGCGGCGGTCAGATCTTTCAGATTTGTTTCAAATGAGCCGATGTAGATCGCCGGCCCACGCGGAATCTTGTCGCCAAGATTCAGGTTAGTGGCCACCTTTTGCACCTGGTCGATACCGGCGAATTGACCAACGCGTACGCTCATGGTGTTGCGCGAATGGACTAATCCATATGAGGCCGGCTGAATTCCGCCATAGGTGCCGTCGGAATTACCTGGCGCCCAATTTCCTGCGCCCTCGATCTCGCCTGGTTGAATCGGGCCGTCGCTGATAGCAGCCCCTGGCAACAAGCCGTTGGCGAAGGCGAGCGTGTAAACAAACGGCTTGAAGGATGAGCCCACCTGCCGATTAGCCGGGGCGAGCGCACGATTGAATTTGCTCTGCGAATAGTCACGGCCGCCGACGAGTGCGCGAATGCCGCCACTGGCATTATCGATCACGACCACAGCGCCTTCCAGGTACGGCATGGAAGAATCCTCGCCATCCTCGGGGGGTTTGTAATTCGCCCTGAGTGGATGATGGAAATTGGATTGATGCTCAATTTTTACGAGGGTCGATTCGAGCGCCTGCGTGGCGACGTTCTGCACGCTCGGGTCGAGCGTGGTGTAAATATAAAGACCGCCCTGGTCGATTTGATCCTGTGTAAGCAGGACATTCAAATCCCGTTGCACCGCATCCATGGCGTAATTTTCCTGAATCATCGGCATCCTTTTCGGGTGCGAAGCTACGCGCGTAGCTTTGGCCTCTTGCGCCTGCCCAACGGATATTTTCTTCAGTTCCACCATTCGGTTGAGGACCGCGTCTCTTTGCGCCGCAGCTCCATCCGGATTGCGCAGAGGCGAAAAGCGATTCGGACTTCGTATCAGCCCGGCCAGGATGGCAGATTCGGGCAGATTCAGTTTTTTAGCGCTTTTTCCGAAATAGGCCTGCGATGCTGTCTCGATACCATAACAGCCGGCACCAAAATAAATTCGGTTCACATAAAGCTCGAGAATCTGCTGCTTGGTGAATTCGTGCTCGATCCGCAGCGCCACCATCGCTTCAAGAATCTTGCGGTTGATCGTGCGGCCGCCAAGAGGCAATGAGTTACGCGCCAGTTGCTGGGTGAGACTGCTCGCTCCTTCCCGGGCCGAGCGGCTCATGACGTCCCGAATCAGCGCACGGCCGATTCCATACCAGTCGATTCCGTTATGTTTGTAAAAACGGGTGTCCTCGCGTGCGAGCAAGGCATCGATGAAGGCGGGTGAAACTTCGTTGAGAGGCACAATCAGTCGATTCGCGCCAGCGAGACGGCTATAAATCTTGCCATCCACGTCAAAGACCGTATTTCGCTCCGGCATCTCTCCGACCTTTTTCATGTCGAAGGTCTGAGCCCAGGCTGAATAAAAAAGAAGCAGAGCGACCCCGCCCCCGCCGACGAGCGCGATCAGGGAAATCTTCCAACCCCACCGAAAAAGGCGGCTTCGTTTCTTGCCGCTATCGGTTTTTTTTTGAAAAACCCTCATCGCAAACTCGCTTCGGAAACAGTAAGCTAAATGCGCGTTTCGTCACGTTCGCGAACATCGCACAGCGAGATCCGCTCTCCTCGGGTGGCGCAGAACCACCAATTTGGCGGAATCATACGGCGGCGGAAATAAACGCCCCCTCGATTATGAACCGCGCAAAGGACTGGCAGTTACAAACGAAGGTTTACCGCGCTGCCATGCTCCTCAGAGGCACAAGGAGCGTTTGTCGGCACGTCGGTCGCCGCCTCACTTGCCTGCACCAGGTCGTTTTCGATCAAGAACTGTTCGACTTCTTCTCCGCTAACGTCCGGCAGCATCTTGCCGTCAATCTCAACGCAAGGTGAAAGTGACTGGCCGCTTTTCGTTTCCATCTCCCAACGAAAAGCCGGGTTTTGAATAATATCCTTTTCGATGTAAGGCAGATCGTACTTGGCAAGGACAGCGCGGACACCGCCGCTCCAGCCGCAGTGAGTCTTTAGATAGGCGGTAATCTGAGGTTTTCCCATGGTCATGCAAGATAGCACGCCAGTCCGCTCGGCTCAATTACTTGCCCAAAAAGAAAGAGGCCGGTAGCCCCGACGTTTTCCCGCTCAGCCCTCGAGGCCCCGGCACATTCTTTCATCCCACCAAAGCGACCTGACACCCGTCAGATCTTTTGTTGCAAAGGCTTTAGCCATGCATGCAATTTTTGCAGTCCCAATTCCAAGCGCGTCTTCACCGTGCCTAATGGATCTTGGGTTGTCGCCGCAATCTCCCGATGGCTCATCCCGGTGAAGAACGACAGCTCCAAAGCCTGGCGTTGAAAGGCCGGCAGCGCCGACATCTGTTCGGTCAAATAACGACGCAAATCCGCGCGCGACATTTCCTCATCGCCATCCACAGTCGTTCCCGCCCCTATTGGAACTTTATGCAATTGCTCTTCATAGCGGTCTTTCACCCGGATGTAAGCCTGCCGTCGACGCAGGCGGTCGATCGCGCGTCGTCGCGTAATTGTCGTTAACCATCCAAGCGGTTTGCCCACGCGCGGCGCATAGTTTTTCGCCTGTTTCCACACTTGGAGGAGCGTCTCCTGCAGGACGTCTTCGGCTTCAGCTTGCTCGTGAATTACGCTCTCGATGATTGAGCGCAGGGTATCTCCATGCCGTTCGTAGAGAGCGGCCAGGGCCGTCTCGTCCCGCTCCGTGATCGCGCCCATAATCATTTCATCGCTCGCCGTGCTAAAACGGTGCTGGAGGGTTGGTTCAATCATTGTGTCTAAAGTAATGCTTTGGCCGCGTCGGAAGATCCGTCGTCTGCCGAACTGAGAGCGCGCCACCAATCGGCATAGGCACTCTCCGAAATGAGAGGGTTGCCCGCATAAACCCATTGGTGAATGCCGGACTCGCAATCGCGCGTCGGGCAATGCAATTTATATTCATCGCCGTTCCTCACGATTTGCACCTCGCGACCATTAAAGGAGCGGCCGCACACCACACACGCGCGTTCATCATCCAGTGTGCTCCAGTGACGGAAGTGATCACGAGCCCGAAGGATTGAGAGTGGATCATGTGACTTCGTTTTGTTCCACATGCGTCATTCATGTTTCTGCAATAATCGAAAACGGACAATCGGGATGGATAACGATATGTGGATAGGAAATTTCCCGATGCCGAAAGTGAATAACTTCGGCCGGGGACGCGATTATAGAAATTATTCCATCCAACATTTCCACCAGCTGCGTTAGCTTTCGAATGAGTAAACATCAGCTTCCGCCGGCCGGCCGAACTCCAGGGACGCTCGCCCAAGCGTCTATAGAAATGGAACATTATTGCGCTGCTCATCCGCGCAGCCCGAGCGCTGTTCGACGTCCTCAGCTTTGTCGCCGTGGCGGTACCTTCGTCGCTTTGCTCGGACAGAACTTGCAAACAGGCATCGCTGGAATCGGCAATACTGTCGAAAGCGCGCTTCGTGCCTTCGATTTGCAATACTTGCGCGCCCTGCGACCGCCACCCTCCACTGTCAGGCCGACTGCTCAAAAACGGCCGGTAAGATCTGCCAGCTAGCGGCGATCCGTCGACGTATCTACGCGGAATTCCATCCGGTGTCGCGGCAATCGAAGCCTGGTCAGGTTCGGCCAAGATGTGCCGCGCCGGGGGCGGGCGGGCCCCTGCGAGTTTCCCGCGTCTCGCCGAAGTCAGCTTCGCCATCCCTTTTCCGCCCGATCCGACGCTGGCGACGTAACGTAATAAAGTTCGCCGACCACACAATCGGGCACGAACCGGATTGGAAGGTCGGAAAAACTCCTATCAGCTTGGAGATCCCCGCTCCCATCGAACCAGGTTCGTCACTCGAATGCTCACGCCTTCAATGTGTGGAATGCGGGACATTTCCGCCCCTCCCCCGCGCACCGGAGAAACGACATTCATTGCGCCCAAAACTTCCTAATTCAGGGATTCAAATCCGACAAAAACTTAGTCGCGAAAAATCTGCGATTTATGGGGATTTTTTTGCAATCAATAGAATGTTGGATCGTAAGGTCGGTCGAACTCGTAAGGCCCATTCAGGGCCATTTTCTGGACGTCTACGATTTGAAAGATGTGGTGAGCGCCAATCAGTCTTTAGCCCGGATCCGGTAGCACTTCCGAGCCAAAAGAGAGCGGTGGAAAAACAATGACGAGGACGACAAAGAAGAAGAAGAGCGCGAAGCAAAACCTTTTTCGTCGCTTCGTTTCCATTCTTGGTCCCGGTTTGATTACGGGCGCTGCCGATGACGATCCTTCGGGCGTTGCGACTTACACGATAGCCGGGGCGCAGCTTGGAACGTCGTTGCTTTGGACCGCCCTCATCACCTGGCCTCTCATGGGTTGCGTGCAATTTATGTGCGCCCGCATCGGCATGGTAACGGGCCGCGGGCTTGGAGGGGCGATGCGGCAAAAAATTCCCAAGTGGATGCTGTTCGTCGCCGCAATCGCGCTTTTCGCCGCCAACTCCATCAACGTAGGGGCCGACCTTTCCGGAATGGCCGATGCCGCGGAGATGCTGACCG
>DASXIC010000042.1:0-74559 GCA_036498205.1 Chthoniobacterales bacterium
ATCCGGAACAACCGCCGCCAGGCGCACCGCAGCGTGGAAAAGAAGCAGGCGGGCACAGTCACGAATCTCCCACTACACAAGACGCATGATGAGCAGTGAAAATCTCAGGGTAACGCACGCGTCGCGCGTGTTGGCGATGGCATCTCGCCATGGCCGATTTTCGCCGATAAGAGTTTTTCGAGTGAACATCGTCTCATCCAGGGAACAATTCATTTCGCCGGAACGGCAAAATTTGCATGCGCCGTGCGCGCGCCACCCAGAATCCGCATCATGATCGGGGAAGGAATTCAAAGCTCTAATCAGCGCCGGCATTCCTTCGTGAAAGACCACGTCGAGGTCGGTTTCTTCACCGATCCGAGTGTTTGCATCGGTTGCAAAGCTTGCGAAGTCGCATGTAAGGAGTGGAATCACGTTCCCGATGACGGATTCACCTGGTCGGGAAATTCCTACGACAATACCGGTCATCTCGGAGCATCGACCTGGCGTCATGTCATGTTCCTGGAGCAGGACCGGCAAAAGGGAAATCAGATTGTCGGGTCGCACTCGCTGGGCGACGGCGACGGGGAGGATCCTTTCCGCTGGGTATTTCTCTCCGATGTGTGCAAGCATTGCGAAGAAGCAGGTTGCCTCGAATCATGTCCAACTGGAGCGATCGTCCGCACCGAAGTGGGTTCGGTGCTGGTGCAGAACGACGTCTGCAACGGCTGCGGTTATTGTGTCGTGTCATGCCCCTTTGGCGTGATCGATCGCCGGCCGGAGCCGCTGCCCGATGCCGGTGGCGCATTCAAATGCACCTTTTGTTACGACCGGCAAAAGAGTGGACTTGTCCCGGCTTGCGCAAAAGTTTGCCCGACGGAATCAATTGTCTTCGGCCGATTGGATGATCTCCGTGCGCGTGGAGTAGAGCGTGTAGAGCAATTACGACAAAGTGGCTACCATGACGCGCAGCTTTACGATCCGACAGAGACTTCGGTACGTGGTATTCACGCATTCTTTTTGATTCTCGGCGAACCGGAAGCGTATGGATTGCCGCCGAAGCCGCAGGTTCCAACAATTTATTTGAAGTCGGCTTGGACGGCGGCGTTCGCAACAGCGATTGGATCCTTCATTGCGACTTTATTAGCGTTCGCATTGTTCTCATGAGAGGCAGAACCCAGGGCGTTGTAGACGAGGTGGCTGACCTCGGTCTCGACTACCGCGGCCCGCGACCGCGGCTACAACAATGACAAACGATCGACCATCGGAAAAGCGACTCGAGCAATTGCGCGAGCAAGCGTGGAAGGATGGCGTCGTGACTGATCGTGGCGTCGATGTCGCGG
Organism: Chthoniobacterales bacterium; assembly: GCA_036498205.1. GTDB lineage: Bacteria > Verrucomicrobiota > Verrucomicrobiia > Chthoniobacterales > UBA10450 > AV69. Next base: position 1,320 of record DASXIC010000042.1, read on the forward strand.
GTGGTCCAATTCCGCGGAAACCTGGCTACTATGGTGAACCGGTGGTCAGACCCCCAGTCTGGACATGGGAAATCGGGTTGTATTTTTTTATCGGCGGCATTGGAGGCATGTCAGCGGTAATCGCGAGCGCCGCCACCCTTTTTCATCATATCGATCTTATCCGGGCCGCGATGTGGCTCGCGGCCATCGCGACTATTCTCTCCCCTGTTCTGCTGATTATGGATCTAGGCCGGCCGCGGCTCTTTCTCAACATGTTGCGCGTGTTCAAGCATCAATCGGCGATGTCGATGGGTGCTTGGATTCTCAGCGGATTTGGCGCCTGCACCGTCCCCGCCTTAATCGCGGTGGAGCTTCACTTTCATCATGTTTTCAGCGGGGCTTTGGGCCAACTAATACGAATTGCTGCCGCAATCTTCATATTCGGCTCCGCATTCTTCGGGACCTTGCTCGCTACTTACACGGGTGTCCTGATCGGCGCGACGGCTATTCCGGCGTGGTTCTTGCATCGCATATTGTTGCCGATCCATTTTGGCACGGCTGGACTTGGTTCTGCGGCGGCGTGGTTGGAGTTGATCGGTCATCGAATCCCGGCACTTAACGTTCTCGGCTACTACGCGGCTGGAGTTGAGACGGCTCTTTTAATATGGCTCAGCCTCGATAAGCATGGTGCAGCCGATCGCGCGATACACGAACATGGTTCCGGTTGGCTAATTCGCATCGGCGAAATTTTGAATGGCCCGCTGGCAATCATTCTCCGGCTTCTCGGTCTCGTTCCGTTCGCAGCAATCTCCTTTTTGATCGGCTCCATGGTCAGCCGCTTCGGTTGGATCGCTGTAGGCCGAGTTTCCGGCGCAGACCCGGAGGCTGTTTTCGCTGCGGAACGGCTGTAGCGGATTTCGCGTTTGTAGCCGCGGTCGCTGGCCGCGGGTTCTTTGTTCCCAACGGTCACGGCAACAGAGCGCCGTGGCTACAATGTAACCGCTTCGCTCTGCCGAGATGCATCTGGCATTGTCGGCTCGACCGCTTCTCCCGATAAAAGCGCCGCCTACACAATTTTCGGTTCACGCCGCGAGCTTCTTTATAACAACAGCCTCGGCCCCTGTTTCCTGTACCAGATACCTCTGATGAGGGATTCGCAATCCGTCCCACGGTGGTATCGGAAAATACTCCGGACGCGTCGTAGATAGAAACGGTGAGCCCCGATAGCTTTTCTCATGAAAACGAGCAGATCCTTCGCGATACCGCTGATCTTCTTGTCGATCTTCGCTTCGAATGCATTTGCAGTGCTTCGGTCTCCCTACCCGGCCAAGCCTTATCCACCCGATCGCATCGTCATAATCGGGGAGGAAAGACACGACTGGACGCAGAGCCCATTTCGCAAATCGAAATGAGCTCTTTAATCAACGGTCCAATAGCGGCGTTCGTCGCCGCAATTGCACCGACCGGCGTTCCTGCTTTGCGGGTGACCTTTACCATTGCCGTCCTTGTCTTCTTGTATGCCGGAGTCCTTATCTTCCGCAGACGGCACCAGTATTTCGATCGCGATCCAAACGTCGAAAACGATGTCCCTGCCGTCCGCCATATTCGGCTGGAGCAGATTCTATTTGTTTGGGGCGCTCTAACGCTCGTTCTCCTGACCATTTTGTACCAGGTGTGGCGCGCATGACGCGAACTGTTCGAAATCTTTAACACAACCCCAGAACCATCAGGAAAAAATCATTATGAGTGCACTTACTCGTCGCAGTTTCATTGGAACAGCCGCTGCCGCAGTAGGCAGCTTTGCCGCATTGCAAAAGGTGCCGGGCGCAGACCGTAGTAGGAGCGATCCGGGCCCTGCCAATCACGAGCTTGATGGCCAAAACCCAGATTCCATCTGGCCACCTAGCACGGACTCGAAGAGCCTGGTCCAGAACTTTAAGTACCCCTTTTCTTTTGCAAACAAGCGAACTTACGAAGGCGGATGGTCGCGTGAAGTGACTATTCGGGAACTGCCCGTCTCCAAGGAGCTGGCGGGCGTTAACATGAGACTCACTGCGGGGGGTATCAGGGAGTTACATTGGCACACTGCCGGTGAATGGGCCATCATGCTTTACGGCACGGCGCGAATTACAGCGATCGACTTGGACGGCAAGGGCTTTGTCGCCGATGTTAACAAGAACGATCTTTGGTTTTTTCCCAGCGGCATCCCGCACTCGATCCAGGGTCTTAATCCCGACGGGTGCGAATTTATGCTGGTGTTCGATGACGGTGAGTTTTCCGAGTCGGAGACGGTGCTGTTGAGCGATGTGGCGGCGCATTTGCCGCATGAGGTATTGTCGAAAAATTTTAACGTCGGCGAAGCCGCGTTTCAAAATCTGCCCGGTAAAGAGTTATTTATATTCCAAGCCGATGTCCCAGGGGCACTAGACGTCGATCAGAAAGTAGCGGCGGGAGCACGCGGAAAGTCGCCACAGGATTTTGCCTTTCGTACCATGGCAATGCCGCCTACCAAGCAGACGAAAGGCGGCGAAGTGCGGATCGTGGATTCGCGCAACTTTAAAGCCTCCACTACCGCCATGGCCATGGTCACGGTTCATCCGGGCGGGTTACGAGAACTTCACTGGCACCCCAATGCGGACGAATGGCAGTATTACATCACCGGCAAAGGACGAATGACGGTGGTGGCGGCGGGCAACAAAGCTCGGACGATGGACTTTCAGGAGGGAGACGTGGGCTACGTCCAGAAAAGCTTGCTGCACTACATCGAGAACACGGGCGACACCGATTTGGTGTTCCTCGAGATGTTCAAAGCCGATCGCTTTCAAGATCTTTCCTTGTCGGTGTGGCTCGCTCACACGCCGCCGGAATTGGTCATGGCGCATTTGCACATCGACAAAGCGACCCTCGATGCGATACCAAGAGAAGCGCCCTTAATAACTCCAATATGATCAGACTATGCGCTCGAATAATCGCTGGGTAATCGCAATCGCGGGAGTTTTTTTCCAGATTGCCTTAGGTGCGGTCTATGCCTGGAGCGTTTTCCGCGTCCCACTGACAAAGCAATTCGGATGGAGCATCTCCGAAGTAACGCTGACCTTTACCATCAGCATTTTTGTGCTGGGGTGTGCGGCCTTTTTCGGCGGCCTCTGGCTCAACCGCAAAGGACCGCGAATCGTCGCCTTGACTGGTGGTGTGCTCTATGGCCTGGGAGTTTTCCTCGCCAGCTTCTCGCATAACCTGTGGTGGCTCTATCTCAGTTACGGCTTGATCGGCGGAATCGGTCTTGGTTTTGGTTACATCGTTCCGGTCGCAGTATTGGTAAAATGGTTTCCGGATCGGAGGGGACTCATCACAGGCGTCGCCGTTGGCGGGTTCGGGGCCGGCGCCCTGATTACCGCGCCTGTAGCGACACGGCTAATTCAGACCGTGGGCGTATTAAATACCTTTGCCTATCTTGGGATAGGATATCTTATCGTGACCGTTATTGCGGGATCATTTATGCAGAATCCACCCGATGGCTGGAAACCCGAGGGTTGGTCGCCGACGGCCAGGGAAACGTCGGAACGCGCGGGACACGACTTCAAGCTGGTCGAGGCGCTCAAGACCTGGCAGTGGTGGGCGCTTTGGCTGCTTTTGTTTCTCAATACCTGCGCGGGAATTTCGGTCATTTCCCAGGAAGCACCCATTTTTCAGGAATTGACTAAAGTAACTGCCGTCGTTGCGGGCGGGATGGTGGGAGTGGCCAGCCTTGGTAATGCCGTCGGACGAGTATTTTGGGCGTGGGTCTCCGACTTAATCACGAGACGGGCAACATTTTTTGTCATGTTCCTTCTCCAGGTTCTACTTTTCTGGTTTCTTCCGAACGTTGCCTCGGCTTCTTTAATGACCATGGTCACGTTTGTCGTGTTAATGTGTTACGGTGGCGGTTTTGGCACCATGCCAGCGTTTACCGCTGATTATTTTGGTCCGAAGAATGTTGGTCCCATCTATGGTTTGATGCTGACAGCTTGGGGATTCGCCAGCGCGTTTGGGCCTCTCTTTATCGCGCACATGCGAGAAACAAGCGGCTCCTATGGCGGAGCGCTTCGTGTTATCGCGGGAGTCATGGCCGTTTCCACACTAGTGCCGATAATAGTGCGGCCACCCCGAGTGTCCGCTGCGGCTGGCGCTGCTCCTCAAAAGAAATTCGCCTAGGTCATAACAGGAGATCCTGCATTACCTGGTCTACTTGTCGGCGTTGACCAGTCTATCTCCAAAGAGAGGGTAAGGGCCACCTCGCGAGTGGCATAAAAAAACCCCGCACATGCGTGCTGGCGACTACCTCCTGCTCCGCCATAGCGTGATATGTGAAAAGAAGGGGGTTTGATTACCGCGCCAGAACATTCAAAATGCGTGTCCGTAAGCCGGGAGAAGGTTGTTCTTCCAATCCGTCTGGTTTTCGTTCCCGTAGCCGGCAGCGTGGCGCACGCCCGAAGAGAATTTTCGTCATCAGGCAGAGGATACAACTGCCGCCAACAGATTCTGCGAGGGAAAAGAACCTGCAGCAGATTCTGGTTTTTGATGACCATCCGGAGAGCCTTCGCCTGCTATTTGGCGATACTACTGCCAAGCTCGATCACCCGCGACCATTATGGGCGAGCTCGTGGCAGATCATTCTTTTGTCGATACTGGTCATTTGCCTATTAACCGCGATCTTGTGGGTGGTCCTTTGACCAGTCAGACGGTAAAGGCTGAAGCGGCCGCAGCTAACGAATGCGCGGCATCTCCGATTCACTCGAAAGAGGCATTAAACGTCACTCTTAGGTGGCAACACAAAATCCCACTCACGCGCAATGGTGCGGAGACCCAAAACCCGTGATTTTGTAGTATGAAAAAGTTAAGATTAATTAGTCTAGTTGGCATCATCTCGATGTCTCTTGCGCACGCCGGCTGGGCAGCTGGCCATGGCGGAGGCGGTGGAGGATTTGGTGGTGGCCATGTTGGCGGCGGCGGAGTTCGCGCCGGCGGAGGAGGATTCCATCCCGGATTTAACGGCGGTGGGGGATTCTACTACAGCAGAGGGATGCGTTTCGGGAATTCGACCGCACATTTCGCTCCCTCCTCATCGGCACGCATGCCGCTCTCGCGACCGCATGTCTTTAATGGGCCCGCTCGCTCGATAAGCAACCGCTCTGGGATGAATCATGTGGTTAACACGCGTCCAATTGTCGGTAATCGAACGACGGCTTCCGCGGCGCGTCAATCCGGAACAGCCGCGCGACCCGTATTGGGTGGGCGGACTGATCATATCGCTGAACGCCACGACCAAAATTGGCATACCGACTGGGACCGGCGGCATGCGCACTTCTTCAACCATCGCTTCTTCGTCTTTGACGACGGCTTCTGGTTTGGGCTCGATTCCGGGTATTTCCCTTGGGACTACTATCCCTACGATTCCTATGACTATTACCCGTACGATTACTATCCTGGCTATTACGCCGACACAGAGCCGTATTATTACAGCGAAGGTGTATACAGCGAAACGCCTGTTGCTGATCCAACGGTCAGCGCTGTCCAAACTCAGCTCACGCAGCAGGGCTATTACACCGGGCCAATAGACGGTATTTTTGGCCAGCAAACCCGCGACGCGGTGGCGAAGTATCAAATCGACAAGAACCTGGACGTGACCGGGAGTTTGTCAGCACAGACGTTGCAGTCCTTCGGCTTGCCGGAACCACCGCAGGCCACGCAGACCGCAAGCTAATACCCGCAAATGACGAAAGGAAAGATATCTATGAAAACATACCAGCCAAACAGCAAAGTCGAAGAATCGACCTATGCTTTGCTTGTGCGTTCGGAAAACAAGAGGCACGCGTTCTTTGAGATGATCGTTTACGCGCTTGTCGTTTTGAGTGCTCTCGCTGCAATTCTGCAATTCGTGGACCAGCCCCTCTTGTTCGGCGCGTAAACCGCAAGTCGCATAAGAGCAAACCCAGGCATGACAATGAAACCCGAGAATGTCGATATGAAAACGAAGCAACTCGGTAACTCCGACTTGTTTATCACTTCAGTCGGCTTCGGCGCCTGGGCTATTGGTGGAGATGGCTGGGAATTTGGCTGGGGTGAACAGGATGATAAGGCTTCTGTCGCCGCGATTCATCGCGCGCTCGAGCTGGGCGTCAACTGGATCGACACCGCGGCCGTTTACGGCATGGGACATTCCGAGGAAGTGGTCGCTGATGCCTTGAGGAGCTGGCCGGGACGACGCCCGTACGTTTTTACCAAATGCGGTCTCCGATGGGATGAACAGGGATATATTCATCGCTCCCTAAACGCAGACTCAATCCGCCGCGAATGCGAGGACAGCCTGCGCCGGCTGAACGTGGATGTCATCGATCTCTATCAAATCCATTGGCCAACGGAGGATTTGGAAGACGGCTGGGGCACAATGGCCCAGCTGCAAAAAGAAGGAAAGGTCCGATGGATCGGCGTTTCTAACTTCAATGTAGAGGAACTTCGTCGAGCACAAACGATCGCTCCGATCACGTCGCTACAGCCTCCGTATTCGTTAGTTCGCCGCGAAGTGGAGAAAGAGATTCTGCCTTATTGCCGCTCTAACGGACTCGGCGCAATTGCCTATTCCCCGATGGCATCGGGGTTGTTGACCGGAGCAATGACGCGTGAACGCGTGACCAGTCTTCCGGCCAGCGATTGGCGAAGTCGCGACATCGAGTTTAAGGAACCGAGGCTGTCGGAAAATCTCGCTCTCGTTGAGCGTCTGCGACAAGTAGGCCAGCGCCACGGACGGCCGCCCGGTCAGGTTGCAATCGCGTGGGTGCTTCAAAATCCAGCCGTGACTGGCGCCATCGTTGGCGCTCGCAACGCGAAGCAAGTCGAAGGAAACGTCGGCGCGGCTAATTTCCATCTAACGGATGATGAAATCACGCAAATCGAAGGCAAGAATGTGCGGGCACAGGAGTTAGTCAACGCAGCTTAAGAGAGGAGCGAAAATGAGAATTGGATTCATTGGTTTAGGAATCATGGGGAGCCGCATGGCGGCGAACCTGCAAAAACACGGCTACGATTTGGTCGTATTCAATCGAACTCGTGCCAAAGCGCAGCCGCTGATCGACAAGGGCGCGACATTCGCGGAATCTCCGCCAAAAGTTGCAGAGCGAGTGGACGTACTGTTCACAATGCTGGCACATCCTGAGGCGGTAGAGCAGGCGGCGTTGGGTCGCAGCAGTGGTTTTCTAACTCATCTCAAGCCGAATTCCCTTTGGGTAGATTGCAGTTCGGTTAATCCGTCCTTTTCTAAGAAAATGGCCGGAGAAGCAGCGGCGCGGCAGATTCGCTTTATTGATGCGCCCGTCACCGGGTCCGCACCTGCGGCGGCAGAAGCCAAGCTTGTTTTCTGGGTCGGGGCTGATCCTGCCGACCTCGAACGAGTTCATCCGTTGCTGATGTGCATGGGCAACAAAATTGTTCACACAGGGGGACATGGGATGGGCACTTCTATGAAAATGGTGGTCAATCTCTTGTTAGGTGCAGGAATGGCGTCCTTTGCCGAAGCACTGGCCCTTGGCCGAGGACTCGGCCTCTCGCAGAAGATGTTGTTTGATTCACTGCTCGGCGCGCCTGCGGTCGCGCCCTTTCTCGCGTTGAAGCGCGAGAAGATCGAGACCGGGAACTACGAAGCTGAATTCCCGTTGCGGTGGATGCAGAAGGATATGCAACTTGCCACGGTCAGCGCATACGAATCCGGTGTGGCAATGCCATTGGCGAACGTGACCAAAGAAATCTATCGGCTGGCGATGCGCGACGGACACGACACCCAGGATTTCTCGGCCATCTACGACTACCTGACTAACAATCACGACGTCACCACGATCAGCCAAAAGTCGCGTCCTCCCGCACTGGCGCAGCTTCGTTTAGCCAGCTGAAATACCGGCTTCTATAAGTATGGAAGCGCTGCTTACACTCGGATAGATAGGGTGAGAAACGTTTTGATCCTTGTTGTGATGCTAGCAGGGATTACCGGACTGATCTCAGGCTGCGAACGGTCGATCAAAAAGGCGAGCCAGCAGCTACCACTCATTCCAGAAACGGATCCCCTGGCGCAGCCAAAGTCGCTGCAACAAATCGGCCTACCGACTGAGATGACTCGTGCAGTGATCCCGGTGGATAACCCACAGACCCCTGAGAAAATTTCCCTGGGGCAGCGACTCTTTTTTGACCGTCGCTTGTCCGCTGATGGTACTGTTTCGTGCAGCACATGTCATGATCCGGCGCTTGCCTTCACCGACAGGAAGCCTACTTCTGTTGGCATCAAAGGTCGCGTCGGCCAACGCAACGCACCGACTGTTCTAAACGCTCTCTATAATAAGACGCAGTTCTGGGACGGCCGAGTAAACACGCTCGAGGAACAGGCCGTGCTGCCGATCGTCAATAGCGTTGAAATGGGGAATGCTAGCCTGGACGCCGCTGTCGCCCCGATCGCAACTGTCAAAGAATACCAGCAAGCATTCCAGCGTATATTTGGTCGCCCACCCAATGGCCCCGATCTGCTGCGAGCAATCGCATCCTACGAACGCACACAATTATCGTTTGATTCTCCGTTCGATCACTTCATCGCTGGAGAGGCGAACGCAATCAGTGAGTCGGCGAAACACGGCTGGGAGCTTTTCAATACCCAGGCCCGCTGCAACAAATGCCACGCGTTAACGGAAACAACGCGGGACGTCACGAACTTAATCGATAACGACTTTCACAATATCGGTGTGCTCGTCGTCCGACACAACGTTGTCTCGTTGGCCCGCCAGGCCGAGCAGCTCATTAAGACAGGCGATACGTCCGCCATCGATCACGCCGCCATCCAGGCGGAGATGTCAGCACTGGGCCGCTTTCTCATCACCAAACAGGAAAAGGACATTGCCTCCTTCAAGACACCAAACATACGCAACGTGCTGGTAACCGGACCCTATTTTCATGATGGTTCGCAGGAGACTCTTTGGGATGTAGTCGATCATTATAACAAAGGCGCCGGGCTGCAGGATCCATATCTCGATCAGGATATCCAGCCGCTTGCCCTGACCGAGAATGATATCGACGATCTCGTGGCTTTCATGGCCTCGCTCACGAGCCCCAACTACAAAGAGCAAGGAGCGTCGGAGTTGGCACGCCAGCGCGCCCTTTCCCGAACCACCCGGCCGCAGCGCGACACCGCTCGGGCCTTTGGCCCTAAACAGGCCCAGCCCTCTCTGCCCAAGTAGGCTAAACAGGGGGGAGGTTTAGGCCTACGTCGGATTTTTTCTCGCGCAACTGATCCACAATCACAAGTCCATTTCAACATACGACGTCAATGAATGGAACCCTACCATCTTCGGCATCTGCGACTCAGACGACACCTTTACAATGAAAGCCTTGTACTTTCGCGAGACCGGCTCTCTAGATAATCTTCGCGTTGAGGACGTCGAAGTCCCGCGCGTCGACCCTCACGGTGGTGAGGTTCTGGTTCGGGTACGCGCCGCTGCCATCAATCCGAGCGACCCCAAAAGCGTCCTCGGAAAAATCTCGGAGACCAAACCTCCTCGAGTGCCGGGAAGGGATTTCGCCGGCATCGTTATTGAAGGTCCAGTGACATGGAAAGAGAAAGAAGTTTTTGGAACCGGCGGAAACCTGGGGTTTGGACGGAATGGTTCACATGCAGAGTTTGTATCCGTGCCGGTGGAGGCCTTGGTTGAGAAACCCAAGCAGCTCAGTTTCGAACAAGCTGCTACTTTAGGCTTGGGTTATGTGACTGCATGGAGCGCGATGGTGACGGCGGGTCGGGTATCCTCCAATGACATTGTGCTGGTGCTCGGAGCGACGGGCGCGGTCGGATCCGCTGCGGTAAAAATAGCCAAGCATATTGGCGCTAAGAGAGTCATCGGCGTTCTCAGAAAGGAAGCCGACCGCGTTAGGATCGACGGCATCCCTTCCGATGACTGGCTTGTTTTGGAAAAGGAACCTCTTCCCAAAGGTCTTGTTGAAATCACGCAAGGCAAAGGAGCGGACCTCGTTCTTGATGTGGTGGGAGGATCATCCTTTGAGTCAGTGAACCAATGCCTGGCTCATCGTGGACGTCACGTAGTAATCGCATCGATCGAGCCGAGAGTTTCGTTCAGTTTGGTAGACTTCTATCACTGTGAGGCACGGCTGATTGGCGTCGACACCTTGAAGCTTTCGTTCTCCGAGAGTGCGGGAGTTCTGCGAGAAATCGTCCCATTGGTGACCGCCGGCGTGCTAACGCCGCCTCAGTTAGATACTGTTGCTATCGAGCAAGGGCCGCGTGCTTACCGAGCCGTTCTGGAGGGAACCACGCCCCGCAAGCAAGTCATTCGGTTCTGACCTTTCAACGATTAAAGGTTGCACGATGGCCGTTAACGATTTGTCGGCGTGCCGGGTTTAATGCGCTCCAGTTCGTGCAAATATAGTTGATTATCGGGAAATCGGTCGTGCAGTCCTCGCAAAAGTTCGCCGGCTTGGTCCAGGTTCTTGTCTCGCAAAGCGGCAACTGCCAGGAGGAGTTTTGCGAAAGGCTCGAGGTAATAACCGTGAAGTGCAGTCATGCGAAGCTCTTCGAGTCCTTTCTCGCGATCGATTCTCGACCCCGTAAGCCTGAGCAGAACGCGCATCGGAGTTGGCTTTAGACTTAATAAATAATTTTCCACGCCCAGGCCGAGATAAGCGTCAAATGCGTTCGGATCCACGGCCAGGAGTCTGTCTACATAGGGACGTCCTCGCTTGGTATAGCTAAGCGCGGCGAGATTCCGCTTCTCGACGAGCGCGGCATAGTCGGCCCGCAGGCCGCAGACGAGAGCCTTCACGAACAGCGCAGTCCCATCATTGGGCGAATTCTGAAGAGCGGAATCGGCCAGGCGATCGGCCTTATCGATCTGTTGGTTGAACTGCAGCCGCACTTGCGCGTCCGCTTGCAATTTCTTCCGGGCCGCAAACTGCGCGTCATCGACAAATAGCTCCGATTCGAGTGCTCCCAAACGCGTTAGCTCGGAGAAGAGATAGGCGGCGGCATCAGACACCGGTCCGAGAGGATCGGTAGAATGCTCCTGCATCCATTGGCGGAAAACTCGATGAGCATCCTCGAATTCGAGGTCGTACATTTTGAGCCAACCACGATAAATCTCGTCGGTTCGGGGCAAGACCGAGTCTGCAGCGATGAGCGGCAAGATGCAGACGGCGGTGTTAAGGAGAGCGAGCACAACAATACGCGTCACAAAATATATGAGTAATCGTTCTTCAGTTTTGTTCGTTAGCGAGCGCAGAAAATTACGCCCCCGTTAGTTGCATCAATATGTATCCCTATCGATTTAAGCCCGGTTTCCGCGCTTCACTTTGGAGCCTAAGAGATTCGCTGGCAATGCCAGCCTCGCCTGTAGAATGCTTATTCGCTTGCTTCACTGACTAGGATGTAAACACGTAAAGGGAGGGTCGCATTTACTGGCCCGCCAAGCCGTAATCTTGGAGCGCCTAACAGCAAGTGAAATCAAAGTCCGCCTGCGCTTCGCTTGCGGCGTGACAGAGCTTCGTTCTCCCCGACGCTCCAGGGAAAAATCTGGAGCCTAGGGGATTCGAACCCCTGACCTCCTCAATGCCATTGAGGCGCTCTACCAACTGAGCTAAGACCCCGGAAGAATTTCAGATTGTAGATTCTCGATGGTTGATTGCAACTAGCGCCCAATAATCGAAATGTTGGCGCTGCTCGCCGTTTGTATCACATGATCTCTTTCCAGTAACAATGTCCGGCCCGCTTCGACCGCAATAACCCGAATCTTTGTTTCGGCGGCGGTGCGGACAGTTTCAAGGCCAATCACTGGGACATCGAAACGCATGTCCTGGTTCGGCTTCGAGACTTTGATCGCAATTGCACCGTCGCGCCCGAGCACACCGCCACGCCTGATCGTTTCATTTGTGCCATCAAATCCTTCTACCGCGAGCACGGTTCCGTTTTTGACCACAACAGTTTGTCCAATGTCGAGCGACGCGATCTCTTTAGCGATCTTCCAGCCAAACTCTATGTCGGATTTCTCTCGGCGCGATAGTTTTGGACCTGCGATCAGTCCTTCGGCCGCTAAAAAATTCTCGAGAAATGTCGTTGCTGGCAACAACCTGACTCCGATTTTTTCCAACTCGGCGCCAATTGCGGTAAAAATAGACTCGGCATTGCGACGTTTTAGTTTAGCTAGCAGCAGGAGAGCGCGCCAATCCGGTTGCAAATCGAATAGATTTCGCGGAGCGATCTGCCCCGCCATAATCGCCTGACGTAATCCTGATTCGCGCAATGCCGAGAGCATTCGATTCAGCTGCCCCACGCGCAGCCAGGAAATCTCATCAACGAATTCGGCCAATCTTGGGTCTGTTTCCGCAGTAAAAGCGACAGCGGTAATCTTTCGAACGCCGCTCGAGCGCGCTGCTTGTGCCAGTACCTGCGGATAGGCGCCGTTGCCGGCGATTATTCCGAGATGATCGAGCGACTGCAAAATTCGCGCAGCGGAACTCTTAAGAGTGGCGGCGACGCTTCACGTGCAACTGGGCCAGTGCTTTGCTCAAGGTTGCCTGCAGCGCTGCGACTTCCTCTTTGCTGTGATCTTCCTTCATCGCTGACTGCGCGCGCGCAACTGCTTCTTCGGCGGCGTGCTCATCGATTTGCTCAGAACCGAGCGCCATGTCGGTAAGGACAGAAACCCGGTCCGCTGTTATTTCGATAAATCCCTCCCCGACGGCGAGAGAACTTACCCGACCGTCCTTTATGACGCGCAATTCCCCCGGCTTTAAAATCGTAAGCAAAGGGACATGCTTCGGATAAACGCCAAGATCGCCTTCCGACCCGGGAAGCGTGACCATCTCGACATTCTCCGAATAAGCCGTAGTTTCAGGTGTAACTATCTCAAGACGTAGCGTTGCCATCAGTTTTCGTTGATCTGGTCGATGCCGCCTTTCATGTAGAAATTCGTCTCCGGAACTTCGTCGTATTTGCCATCGAGAATCTCTTTAAAACCGCGCACCGTTTCAGCAATCGGCACGTATTGCCCCTTATGGCCGGTGAAAACTTCCGCGACATGAAATGGCTGACTGAGAAAACGCTGGATCTTCCGCGCCCGGTAAACGGTCAGTTTGTCTTCCGGCGAAAGTTCGTCCATGCCGAGAATCGCGATGATGTCCTGCAAATCCTTATATCGTTGCAAAACGCGCTGCACGCCGCGTGCGACGTTGTAGTGATCTTCACCCACCACTTCTGGAGCAAGTGCCTTCGAGGTTGAGGCGAGCGGATCGACCGCCGGGTAAATTCCAAGCTCGGCAATCGAACGCTCAAGCACAATGGTGGAATCCAGGTGCGCAAACGTGTTCGCTGGCGCAGGATCGGTGAGATCGTCGGCCGGAACATAGACGGCCTGGAAAGAAGTAATCGATCCTTTGTGGGTGGAAGTAATTCGTTCCTGCAAATCGCCCATCTCCGCCGCCAGTGTCGGCTGATAGCCGACCGCGCTAGGCGTGCGTCCGAGCAAAGCAGATACTTCTGAGCCGGCTTGCGAGAAACGAAAGATATTGTCGATGAACAAAAGCACATCCTGGCTTTTTTCATCACGGAAATATTCGGTCATCGCCAGGGCCGAGAGAGCTACGCGCAAACGCGCGCCGGGCGGCTCATTCATTTGTCCGAAGACAAGCGCGACCTTGGATTTTGATAAGTCTTTCTGATCGATCACGCCGGCGTCGCTCATTTCCTTATAAAGGTCGTTGCCTTCGCGCGTCCGCTCCCCCACCCCGGCAAATACGGAATAACCGCCATGCTTCATCGCGATGTTGTTAATCAGTTCCTGGATAATGACGGTCTTGCCCACGCCGGCACCGCCGAAGGCACCGACTTTACCGCCACGGGTAAACGGGCAGACGAGGTCGATTACTTTGATCCCGGTTTCAAGAATCGATGCCGTTGTCTCCTGGTCGGTCAGGTCCGGCGATTTGCGATGAATCGGATAACGTTTGGTGAACTTAACCGGGCCGCGCTCGTCCACCGGATCGCCGGTAACGTTGAAGACACGACCGAGCACACCATCTCCAACTGGCACACTGATCGGAGCGCCGGTGTCGCTCACTTTCATTCCTCGCTTCAGGCCTTCGGTGGAGGACATGGCGATTGATCTCGCCCAATTGTCACCGAGGTGCTGTTGCACTTCGAGCGTGAGCTTGGTCGGATTGCCATTCACTTCGTACTCGATTTCCAGGGCGTTGTAGATGCGCGGCAAACGCGCGCCTTCGGGAAATTCCACATCGACCACCGGGCCGATTACCTGAACAATGTTACCTGTATTCATAAATTTATTGGCCAAGCGCCATCTGCGCCGTCGCGATCTCAAGCAGCTCGGTGGTGATGCTGGCCTGCCGCATCTTGTTATATTCGAGCGTTAGATCTTTGATAAATTGCAGTGCGTTGTCGGTGGCGTTCTTCATTGCCACCATGCGCGCACTGTGCTCGGAGGCGCGTGCGTCCAGGATCATCTGATAAACCTGGTACTGGATATAATACGGCAGCATCGCATCCAGGACCTGTTCCGCTGTCGGCTCGAAGATGTAACCAAGCATCGGGTCGGTCCCGTTCTGCTTCTGCTCTTTCCCCAAATCGAACGGACTGATCGGGAGCAAGGTCTCCGCCGTCGGTCGCTGATTGATGGTGTTGATGAAATGCGTGAAAAGCACGGAAACCTTGTCCACCTCGCCGGCGAGAAATTTCTCTATCGCAAAATTGGCGATCGGTTTGGTCTCGACGAACGAAGGCGAGTCTTTCAATTCGAAGTCGGCCAGCAACTCACGTTTTGTGCGCGCGAGAAATTGACGCGCTTTTCGCCCAGCGACGACATATCCGGTTTTCGTCGCATCGAAGCGTGCTGCCTCGCGCAGTAAGTTCGTATTCAGCGCGCCGGCCAGCCCCTTGTCAGTGCTAATGACGATCACCAGTTCCTTCTTCACCTCACGTACTTGAAGCAGAGGATGCAGTTTGGCGTCGGTCCGCTGCTGCAATGAAACGAAGACTTTATTCATCACTGTCGCATACGGCCGACCGGCAAGCGCGCGTTGCTGTGCACGACGCATCTTCGATGCGGCCACCATCTGCATCGCCTTTGTGATCTGCGCCGTATTTCGGATCGATTTGATCCGGCGCCGAATATCCTGTGTCTTCGCCATTGGCCGTTTGTCGTTAGCCGACAGGCTTGGTTGCCACGAATTCTTCCAGAGTCGCTTTTAAATTCCCTTCCAACTCGGGATCGAGCTGCTTCTTTTCGCGGACCGCGGCGAGTAGCGATTCCTTTCGTGTTTCCAGGAAATCCTGCAGTTTATTCTGAAACTCCTTCACCCGATCCACTGGCACGGAATCGAGAAATCCATTCTGCATGGCCCACATCACCGCCACCTGGAGCTCCACTGGCAGGGGATTGTATTGTTTTTGCTTAAAGAGTTCGACAATCCGCTGACCGCGATCAAGGCGTGCCTTGGTCGCGGCGTCCAAGTCCGAACCGAACTGGGCAAAGGCGGCGAGTTCCCGGAATTGCGCAAGGTCGAGCTTCACCTTACCGGCGACCTGCTTAATGGCCTTGATTTGGGCAGCCGAACCTACCCGGCTGACGGATAGACCCACCGAGATCGCCGGACGTATCCCCTGATAGAACAGATCCGTCTCCAGATAAATTTGCCCATCGGTTATGGAGATGACGTTTGTCGGGATGTAGGCCGAGACGTCACCGGCCTGTGTCTCGATAATTGGAAGGGCGGTCAACGAGCCTCCGCCCGCCGCCTCTGTCACGCGCGCCGCGCGCTCAAGAAGGCGGGAATGCAAATAGAAAACGTCTCCCGGATAGGCTTCACGACCCGACGGCCGTTTTAAGACGAGAGAAACCTGGCGATAAGCGACCGCGTGCTTCGACAAGTCGTCATAGATGATGAGCGCATCCATCCCATGGTCCATGAACCATTCTCCCATTGCAGCTCCCGCAAACGGGGCAAGATATTGGTTTGTCGCCGTGTCCGATGCTGGCGCGGAAATGATCGTTGTATATGGCATCGCGCCGGCTTTTTCTAAAACACCGAGCGCACGTGCGACGTTGGAATTCTTCTGACCGATAGCAACGTAAATGCAATAAAGCGGCCGATGATCTTTCAAGCGACCTTCCTCCGCAGCCTTGTTTAACCGCGCCTGGCTGATGATCGTGTCCAGCGCAATCGTCGATTTACCCGTCGCCCGATCACCGATAATCAATTCGCGCTGGCCGCGCCCGATCGGAATCATCGCGTCAATCGCCATGATTCCGGTTTGAACCGGCTCGCTCACGCTACGCCGTTTGATAATTCCGGGAGCGATCTTCTCTACCGGATAGAAAGTCTCGGCCTTGACCGGACCTTTGCCGTCGAGTGGCTGGCCGAGCGTATTAACAACCCGCCCCAGCAAAGCTTTGCCTACTGGCACCTGGAGGAGTTTGCCGGTGGTACGGACTTCATCGCCTTCAGACACGTTGACATTGTCGCCGAGAAGAATCGCGCCGACTTCAGTTTCCTCAAGGTTAAGCGCGAGACCATAAACGTCGTTTTGAAACTCGATCATTTCGTTCAGCATCACATCGCTTAAGCCCTCTATGCGGGCGACTCCGTCTCCGGTTTCTCGAACAACACCGACGTTACTTTTGGTCGTCGATGTTTTTAGACCGGCAATCTTTGTTTCGATTTCTTCAAGTATGCTGTTCATGGTTTTTGTTTATCAAAGTTGCTGCTGCAATCGCTCGAGACGATTGCGCACGCTGCTGTCCCACACGTCGCTACCAACGCGAATTTTCATCCCCCCGAGCAAGGCGGGATTGACGACGAACTCGGAAGTCAGATCCGTCCCGTAACGCTTCTTCAGGTTGCCGACGATCTGAGATCCCACGTTCGAATTCAAGGGCGTCGCGGTCTCAATACGCGCATGCCGTTTCTCCGCCTCCAGACGGAGGAGACGTTTGTAATAATCCAGGATCTTAATGTAACTCCGCGGTTTCTTGGTCAGAACGGAGTCGACTACCGACACCACTCGACCCTGGTCGAGCTGATTATCGGTGAAACTCGCGCGCAATAGTTCGCGCGCAATTTGCCGCACCTCCTTTGAAACACGCATTCTCTTGGATTACGCGATCTGGCGCGTCGCCTCCTCCTGGAGCCGTTTTTGATCGTCCGGCGTCAACACCTTACCCGTCACCTTCGCTGTCGTATCGACGACGAGCCGGCCGAGCTCCCGCTTCAACTGCGACATTGTGCGCTCATGCTCGATCGCGCTGGCTTCGCGGGCTTTAGCTACGATTTGTTCCGCGGCCGCAATTGCTTCCTGCTGCTTGCGCTCAGCCAGAATGCCGCTGCTGGCGCGCGCTTCGTCGATCATTTTTTGCGCTTCGGCATTCGCTTTTGCCAGAATCTCAGCGTGTCGTTGTTCCGCTTCCGCCAGCTGTTGCTTGATCTTTTCCGCGTTCAATTGCGCCTGCGCAATTTGATCACGGCGCTGATGAAGCACAGCAAGGATCGGTTTATAGGCAAATACCCGCAGGGCAATCATGACGATGACGAAGCTGATCACCTGCGAAAGGAAGAGCCACGGATTCCAGCCGAAGGTCTCGACCGTATCCCGCACGATATCGCCCGCTCCCGCAGCAGCCAAATACATCGGCATCATAAGCGACTGCTACTTTACGAGGAAGAGCGCGTAGAACACGATTGCTTCGGTAAATGCGATGGCGAGAATTGCCTGCACCAGAATTGGTGTCGCCGCCCCCGGGTTACGCCCGACTGCTGAGGCTGCGCCCATTCCAATAAGGCCAACGCCGATCGCCGAGCCAAGCGCGGCAAGCCCGACGTGAATGCTTCCGCCAATTTCTGCCAATAGTGGTATTATCATTTTGTTTTTCTTTGTTGTTTCTCTTAACGGCCTCCGCGGGAACCACGGTCATAGCCGCCAAATTTTTAGTGATGCGATTCGTGTCCCGGCTCGTGTTGCGCGATCAAAAGGGTGAACACTGCCGTCAAAAGCATAAAGACAAGCGCTTGAACCAGGCCGACCAGCAGTTCCATAAAGTAAAACGGGATCGGAATCAGCCAGGAAAGCGATGGGACGAGATTAGCCATTGATTCGAGCATGTTTTCCCCGGCGTAAATATTGCCGAACAAACGGAAGCTTAGGGAAATCGGGCGGAACAAAATAGAAACGATTTCGAGAAGGCCTACGAGAAAGAAAATAATCACCATCAGCACTTTCAACGCGCCGGAGGTTTCGCCTTTAGGCCCGAACAAATGTTTGATTACCCCGCCCACGCCGTTGGCTTGGATGGCCCAGACGATCCACAAAACGAAAAAGACCGCCGCCATCGCGAATGTCATATTGAGATCGGCGTTCGCCCCGCGAAGCAATGGGCGATCAACATGAAACGCGCCAGTGGCGAGGTCGCGATGGCCCCAGCCGATTGTCCCTACCCCAGGAACCAATCCAGCCCAATTCGTGAACAGGATGAAAATAAAAATAGTGGCGAAAAACCAAAAGGTTTTCCTGACCAGATCGCTCCCAATGATGCTCTCCAAAAAGTTGTAGAGACTTTCCACCAGCCATTCCCAAAAATTCTGCGCTCCGCTGGGCACCGGCTTAAGATTTCGGGTCGCTATTTGTGCGAAAATAATGACCGCGATCGCTACAATCCAGGAAACCAGCATCGAATTGGTCACGGTCAGTTTTCCGAGTTGGAACAGAGCGGTAGGCTTCAGCGGAAGTGATTCCTCCGTCTCCGCCGCCATTAAAGCGGGCGCCAGACCAACCAAAGCAAAGCCGAACAGCGCGATAATCGCTGACCTCATTCGAAAAAAACAGCGGTGGCGTGACATGAGATTTTGCAAGCGAAAACCCAATCTTACCTGAGGCGGACCAGCCATGACGGCCTCACCCTCGCCCCCGGGGCGCTTGCGGCGCTTACCAAAGCCGTTTTTGCAGCGAAGACAAGTTATTTTGCCACCGCTTCTTCTATTAGCGGCGCAGATATTTGAGCGGTCGCGTTTCGCCTGGCCAGCTCACGTGTGGAACGGGACGATATGACCTCTTCGTAGGTTTGCTCGAGATCGTGGATTGTCCGGGTCTGATCGAAATTCTCCGCCACAGCATCCCGCGCCGCCCTGCTGCAGCGGGCATAGAGCTCAGGTGAATTGGCCAGGGCGACCATGGATCGCCCGAGATTTTCCCAATCCTGTTCGTCGCTCAAAAAACCGCTGACGTTTTCGCTTACCGCTTCGGGTATCCCGCCATGTCTCGTCGCGATCACGGGCAGCCCGGTTGCCATGGCCTCGAGGATGGAATTGGGGACTCCCTCCTGGTTCTCGTCCGGCGGCGTCTCGCTTGGATGAATAAAAATGTGGGAATGCTCGTAGAGCCAACGCAAATCTTTCTGGCTGAGAAAACCGCAGAAGTGAACCCTCGACGCTATGTTGAGTCGCTGTGCCAGGGCTTCGAGCTCCGGCTGAAGGGGACCTTTTCCCGCAATCACAAATTCAGAGTTCGGGTATTTTGTGGCGAAAACCGCAAAGGCTCGAATTGCCGAAGCGACCCCTTTCTTGTCGATAAGACGGCAGGCTTGCAGAATTCGCCAGGCATTCCCGCGCGGCGGGTCGCGGTGTGTAAACGGAAATTCTTCCAATGGAATGCCAGTACGATTGATTCGGATTTTCTCCGGCGCACAGCCGAACTTGATCAATCGATCAGCAAGGGAATGCGAACGCGCCAACACCACCGGAACCGAGTCGAACAATATTCGCAGCTTGCCCGGATAATTGTCGATTTTCGGATTCTTCGCCAGATCGAATCCGTGAAAAGAGACCACGCACGGCCGGTTCCATTCCCGAATGAAGGGCAGCAAATGCACGCCAGTATGGCCGAAGTAAATATGCATCATGTCCGCGTGGCGCCGGCCAAGAATGGAAACCAACAGTTGATGTTCGCCTCGATAAATCAGGGGGGGACGCCGTTCGATGAATTTCATCCAGCCATGGCGCAAGAGATTTGTGTGGGGGCGCGGAATTACTTCAATATCCTCAAACGGGAACCGAGAGGCGTTCTCCACTTTCTTTGTCATGACGAAAGTGTTTACCCGGCGGAGTGAGGCTACCTGCCGGTAGACATGCAGCATTTCCGACTTCAAAAATGTACTGCAATAACTGGCGACAACCGGTTTACCCATGGCGGAAGCGCTGAGTTTGTGTGAGGTGGAGCACCTTGTCTAATGCTTAATCGTTCGCCGAAGTTAAATTCGCTTCATCCCACCTGGCAACCACCGGTTGTATAGGAATCGAAGAATCCAGTAAATCTTTCAATTGTTCCATCCCCTGCCCCGCTTTGCCTGAGACCGGCGCGACCGTCAGCTGCGGAAACCGCACTCGGAACTGAACCAGATTTTCATTCGCCCCGGCCAAATCCATTTTATTAGCTACCACAAGCCATGGCTTTTGGGAAAGGCGGGCATCGTATAAATCAATTTCACGCCTGAGAGATTCGAAGTCCGCAATCGGACTCCGGCCTTCGCTTCCAGCCATATCCAAAACAAAGATCAACAACCCACAGCGAGTAATGTGCCTGAGGAAATCGTGTCCCAGCCCCAAATTGCGATGAGCACCCTCGATCAAACCAGGGATATCTGCCACCGTCACCCGGCGATAACCGCCCAGTTCCACCACTCCGATCACGGGATGCAGTGTCGTGAATGGATACGCTGCCACCTTTGGTTGCGCCCCGGACAACTGCCGGAGCAGGGTTGACTTGCCCGCGTTCGGATAGCCGACCAATGCGGCGTCGGCAATGGTTCTCAGCTCAAGAAAAAAATAACCGCTCTCCCCTTCCCCTCCCTCGGTATACTCGCGGGGGGCCCGGTTCCGAGAGCTCTTAAAATGCACGTTGCCTTTCCCGCCGGCGCCCCCGCGAACGAGGAGGAATTCTTCCCCATCGTGCGTCAGGTCCGCAATCTCCTCGCCCGCTTCCAATCGCGTCAGGTGAGCGTCCTCTTTCTCCACAACACTTGAACCGCCTTCCTCGGCCGGGATCGCGCGGTAAACAATCGTTCCGATTGGTACGGCAATCGTTTTCTGCGGCGCCCCCTTCCCATGCATCTTCTTCCCCTGTCCATGCTCCCCGCTTTTTGCCCTGATAATTGGTTCGTAAAATAGACCGGCTAGATGGTCGGTGTGCTGATCGGCACGCAAAACGATGTCACCGCCGCGTCCGCCATCGCCTCCATCCGGTCCACCCTTCGGGACAAATTTTTCCCGGCGAAAGCTTACGCATCCGCGCCCGCCATTGCCTGCCTGGGCAAAAACCCGGATCCGGTCTACGAACATGCGCGACTATACTGTGCCTTGGCACTATTTCGCCCTTGTCCTTCGTTCGATAGAGATAAGATCTCAGATTTTTCGAGATGACCCACAGCGAACACTGCGAAAAGATCGACCAGGGAGTTGAACTTCCACAGTCGCCGAGCCGCTATGCAGTGACGAGCGACTCGTAAAGCTTTTTCGTTTCCTGCGCGATTGCGCGCCAACTGAATTTCTTCTCGGCCCGCTGCCGCCCCGCTTTTCCGAAGCGCTCGCGCAAT
This sequence comes from Chthoniobacterales bacterium, assembly GCA_036498205.1. Classification (GTDB taxonomy): domain Bacteria; phylum Verrucomicrobiota; class Verrucomicrobiia; order Chthoniobacterales; family UBA10450; genus AV69. Next base: position 22,970 of record DASXIC010000042.1, read on the forward strand.
TCCTCGTTTCGCATTAGCAGGTTAATTTTTTCAGCCAGGTCCCGGGCGAACTTTTCAGGATGCAACGGTTCAAACGGACTTTCCTTCATTTGCTCTAGCGGAACGAGAAATCCGGTTTCGCCGTCGACGACGACTTCTTTGATTCCACCGACAGCGCTGGCGACAACAGCCGTTTCGCACGCCATTGCTTCAAGATTGATGATGCCAAAGGGCTCATAAATCGAGGGGCAACAAAAGACCGCGGCGCTCGAGTAAAGCTGAATGATACTTGGCCGATCGAGCATTCGGTCGATCCAGATTACTCCCTCCCGCAATTTTTGTGCGCGTTCGACTGCACTCTTCATCTCTTCCGCGATTTCTTTTGTGTCCGGAGCGCCGGCACAGAGCACGATTTGGAAATCCTTCTCCATGAAATCGACTGCGCGAACCAGATGAATGATCCCTTTTTGTCGCGTAATCCGGCCGACAAAAAGGAGGAATGGCCTGGCCGGGTCGATTCCGAATTTTCGCAGGACATCGTCGGCAGGCGTCGGTTTATATTCGTCCAGGTCAATGCCGTTGTAGATCACGTGAACACGTTCTCGGCGCACATTGAACAGGCGTTCAATATCCTGCCTGGTTTCATCCGAAACCGCGATCACAGCATCAGCCATTTCAAGCGCGGTTTTCTCGAGCCAGAGGGTGAAATCGTAGCCGCCGGCCAGTTGCTCGCGCTTCCATGGGCGGAGGGGCTCAAGCGAATGAACGGTGATGACGAGCGGGATGCCATAATTTTGCCGGGCAAGAATCCCACCCCAATGGCTGTACCAGGTATGACAATGCACGATCTGGGCATCGATTCCCGCCGTATTGAATTTGGTGCAGCGCTCAACTGCGCCAAAAGTGGAACGGAGTTCTTTCGGGCATTTCCAATCGGTCGCATCGACCTCAAAGCCGCGAACGGTCAGATTGCCCGATGTAAGGTTCTGGTTACCAAAACAGCGAACCTCCACCGGCATCAGCTTGGACACCTCGCGCGACAAATATTCCACGTGGACACCCGCACCTCCATAGGTGTGAGGCGGATATTCGTTAGTAAGGATAAGAGCCTTCACCCAGGGTTTCTACTAGTCGTGCGCGCAAGGCAGAGCAAGCACCCGCGTTCAGAGACCTTTTATTTGTCCGCGCGCAACAGAAGCACGGGAATTTCAACGGCATGCCGAACTTTGTCCGCTGTCGCCCCATAGAGAATATCGCTGACGAATCGATGACCGTGCGTAGACATTGCGATCAGGTCGACATCATGCGTCTCGGCCAGTTTAATAATTTCATGGGACGGCTCACCCAGTGCGAGAACTGCCTCGCAAGAAAAACCCTCGTCGGTCAGTTCGCGATACCTCTTTTCCAAATAAGCACGGTCCTGCTTCATCTCTTCACTTTCGGCGAGTTTGAGCTGGTCGAAATTCCGCGCCACCCAGCCATCCGCGACATGGACTAGAAGAAGTTTCGCCCCGGTCAGCCGGGCCAGAAGCTTGATATGGTTCAAAATCGTCTCATCCGCTGGGCTGTTCTCGAGGGGAACGAGAATGTGATGATACATCGCCTCGGGCTTAGTCGGTTGGAACTGGTACTCCCAAAAATCCGTAAAATCCCTTGAGCACTGCCATAGGCATGAACATGTCGAAGAGCAATTTCAGATTGAGCACGATAATGATAGCTGCAGTGGTCCAGCCAAGGATTTTCAGCCAAAGTCGATTAGCGAACTCGCCCATCTTCGCTTTTTCGCTGGTAAAACGCATTAGCGGCCACACCGCGAACCCGAGCTGCATGCTGAGCACGACCTGGCTGGCAACGAGCAATTGCGTTGTTTTATTTTCGCCGAACACGCCAATTACAAACACGGCCGGGATAATCGCCAGGCCGCGGGTGATCAACCGACGCAACCATGGCGTAATTCGAAAGTTAAGAAATCCCTCCATTACTATCTGGCCGGCGAGCGTGCCGGTGAGGGTCGAGTTCTGTCCCGAAGCCAGCAGTGCGACCGCGAAGAGAATGCTGGCAAAACCGACCCCGAGCAATGGGCTCAGGAGCTTGTAGGCGTCCTGGATCTCCGCCACATCCTGATGACCTGACCAATGGAACGCTGCCGCGGCCAGCACCAGGATGGAGGCGTTAATAAACAAGGCGAACATCAAAGCCGCCGTCGAATCGATACTGGCGTATTTGATCGCTTCACGCTTCCCTTCGCTACTTTGCTCGAATTTGCGCGTCTGCACGATGGAGGAATGGAGATACAGATTATGCGGCATCACGGTCGCGCCCAGGATTCCGATGCTGACGTAAAGCATCTGCTGGTTCATGATAATGTGCGGTCCGGGGACGAACCCGAGAAGGACGCCGGCAAGGCTCGGCCTGGAAAACATTAACTCGGCCGCGAAGCAGCCGGCGATCGTCGCAATCAGGGTAATGACCAGCGCTTCGATGTAACGAAATCCTTTCGTCTGCAAAAAGAGGATCGCCAGAACATCGAGAGCGGTAATCAGGCAGCCCCAGACGAGCGGGATACCGAAGAGAAGTTGCAGGGCAATGGCCGAGCCGACGACCTCGGCCAAATCGCATGCCGCGATTGCGATTTCGCAAACAATCCAAAGGAACCACGCTGTCGGCCTTGAATAATGGTCGCGACACGCCTGTGCCAGATCACGCCCGGTCGCAACCCCCAGCTTGATGCATAAATGCTGCAGCAGGATCGCCATCAAATTTGAAATCATGACGATGGCGAGCAGCGCGTAGCCAAACTTCGCGCCTGCCGCCAGATCGGTCGCCCAATTCCCAGGGTCCATGTAGCCGACGGCGACGAGAAAACCCGGGCCGGAGAATGCGAAAAGCTTGCGCCAAAAAGAAGCGGTGGCCGGAATGACGATGCTGCGATGCACTTCCGGGAGAGAGACGTGCTCGGTTTTTCTGCGCCAGCCGACTCCAGGCGCATATCGAACTGTCCGGTCCAGTTCCTTCGTTGAATTCATTTGGCCAGGTCGATTGAGTCGGGAACAATCAATTCCACGATAATTAGGTTAACCTAATTAAACTATGTATGAGCATGATTATGTTAAAAGCAAATTAATTATTGGCAGGTCTGATTTTTCGGCTAGTTTTAGCCTGTGGCCAGGCATTCCCGGACCTCGCGTGGCAGTTCGGCAGCGGTCGAGGACTACCTCGAACGCATTCTCGAACTGATTAACTCCAAGGGCTACGCCAGGGTGATCGATATTGCCGCCGCCCTGCACATCTCCCAAGCCAGCGTCACCAACATGGTTCAGCGCCTGGATGCCGAGGGATTGCTCAAATACGAAAAATATCGCGGCCTGGTTTTAACTGAATCCGGCGCCAAGCTCGCCCGAAAAATCGCGCATCGGCATAAGCTTCTCACCGACTTTCTCAAGCTTCTCGGCTTGAAAGAGGATGTCATCTACCGGGATGTCGAAGGAATGGAGCACCACATCAGCGTGCCGACCCTGCGGGCAATCGAAGCGCTCACCGCGCAGTTGCGGCGCCGCCCGGCGTTGCGGGCCCAATTGCAAGCCGCAGTTATTTAAAGCCGCGAGAGCTATTCCAGTCGGGGCCGTCACCATTAGGTTGGCTTCCTGTCCCCTGTTCAGTCTTGCGACAGCATTGGTTCAAATTTGTGGTGAGGACTGGCGTAAAACGGGTATTGGCGGTCCGCCGTCAATGGACGATAGCGCCAATGTTTATACATCCAGAGCCAGGGGGATGGATTCGCCCGCACGACCGGTTCGAACGAATCCCAGCAAGCTTGTGCGATTTGGCGCACGGAAGCATCTGGCCCGAGCTGAATGCGCGGATGGAAAATGATCCGGTAACGTCCATGGGGCAATGGTTCGCAATGCGCCGGGATCAGCGCGGCACCGGAACGCTGGTGAAGCCAGGCGTGCGCCGCAGTTACGCTCGTCCACAATCCAAAACAATTAATGGCAACAGCGGAGTTCCCAGCCGGAACCGTGAGATCGACGAGCATGGCAGTCTTGCCGCCTCGCCGCAGCACCTTGTAAAGGCGGATAATTCCACCAGTTCGCCCGATAAAAGAATGTCCGGACTGCTCCCGCCACCGGCGAAAAATAGGATCGAGGAGGGGATTTTTGAATTCCTGCGCCAGAATAGTTCCCGTTTGCCCGATAAATCCGCAGGCAAGGCTTAGCCACTCGAAATTGCTGTAGTGATAACAAACAATGATTACGCCCTGGCCCGGATCGAGATCGGGAAATTTTTCGAGCTCGATATAGCGCCTAAAATTGTCCGCGGTGAGGCGAGAGCTCCACATCAGGTCAAGCATCGTTTGTGCAAAATGCCGGTAGGAAAGGCGAACAATCCGACGCTTTTCCGCGCGCGAACGGCGATCGGCAAAAGCGAGATCGAGATTTGCCAGCGCAACGCGTCGGCCTTTTCGATCAAGGACAGATGCGATGTCGCTTCCGACCCGGGCCAGTGACAGAACGAATATCCGTGGCAACCGCGCGATCACCCGGGCCGCGAACTGTAACAGGCAATACTCGACTCGATAGCGGAGCCGTTTCCAGGTTCGTTTCATGAAACGAGCTCAGTCGCGCTCGGCGTTTTTTGTGCGAACCTAATCGGAAATCGCGTCTCTTTCGCGCGACTGCAAGTTGTGAAAAGCGTCCTTTTCGTTTGTACGGGGAATATCTGCCGAAGTCCCATTGCGGAAGGCCTTTTTCGCCGTCTTCTGGGAAATCGCAAGGACATTGAAGTGGGCTCTGCCGGCGTGCACGCCGTCCGCGGACAGCCGCCAAGCGGGCACGCCATTGAAGTCTGCGCTGAGGACGGGGTGGATATTCGAGATGTCCGGAGTCAGCCGCTTACGCCCGGGCTGATCGATCGTGCGACGCATATTTTTGCTATGACCGGGGCGCACGTGGAAGCCATCTCGATGCTTTTTCCTAATGCGGCGGACAAGACATTTCTGTTGCGCGAGTTCGAAGAAGCGGGCGCGACTTCGTGGCTGGACGTGCCAGATCCGATCGGTCTCGGACGGGATGTTTACATCACATGCGCGCAGACGATCAAAAACGCCTTGCCGAGCGTGCTTGCGTTCGTAGAAGAAAGCGAAGTGACAGTGCCGTCTGCCGCGCGCAGCGGCGGCGCTTCCGGATATTCAATGAGTAATTTTTCCCATTCTGCCGAAGCCAAATTGGGACCACCGACCGGTGGTCTGCGGAAAGTTGATCCCCAAATCTTCGATGCCATTGCGGCTGAAGAAAAGCGCCAGCGCGAGAATATTGAGCTCATCGCGTCGGAAAATTTCACCAGTCGTGCCGTCATGGAGGCCCAGGGAAGCGTCCTGACCAACAAGTACGCCGAGGGCTATCCGGGAAAAAGGTGGTACGGCGGCTGTGAAAACGTCGATACGGTGGAGCAATTGGCGATTGATCGCGCGAAACAGTTATTCGCCGCCGAACATGTTAACGTCCAGCCTCATAGCGGCGCCCAGGCCAACATGGCGGTTTATTTTTCCGCTCTCAAAGTTGGCGACAAGATTCTTACGATGAATCTGGCCCACGGTGGGCATCTGACCCACGGCCACCCCGCCAACTTCTCCGGAAAGTTTTATCAAGTAACACATTACGGCGTGGATCCCAAAACCGAGCAAATTGATTATGACGCCCTGGAAGGCCTGGCGAAAGAATCTAAGCCGGCCATGATTACCGCTGGCGCCTCGGCTTACCCACGCATCCTTGATTATCCTCGGCTCCGCCAGATTGCCGATTCCGTGGGTGCCCTCTTGTTTATCGATATGGCGCACATCGCGGGCCTCGTCGCCGGCGGCCAGCATCCCAGCCCGGTGCCGTACGCTCAGTTTATTACGACGACAACCCACAAAAGTCTGCGCGGTCCGCGCGGCGGAATTGTGTTGTGCGAGCAAAAATATGCCAAACAGATCGATTCGATGGTCTTTCCCGGTGTTCAAGGAGGTCCCCTCATGCATGTCATCGCTGCCAAAGCGGTCTGTTTCCACGAAGCACTGCAACCGCAATTTCGCGATTACCAGCGACAGGTGGTCATCAACGCCAAAGCGCTTGCCGCCGGGCTCAACAAACATGGTTACCGGATCGTCAGCGGTGGGACCGACAATCACCTTCTCCTCGTCGACTTGCGGCCAAAGGAGATAAACGGCAAAGAAGCGCAGGAAGTTCTCGATCGGGCAGGCATTACCGTTAATAAGAACGCCATTCCCTTTGATACTTATCCAATTTTCAAGCCGGGCGGCGTCCGCGTCGGTACCCCCGCGGTGACCACGCGTGGGATGAAGGAAGAAGAAATGTTAGAGATTGCGGATCTGGTCGCCGAGGCACTGCAAAGTCGCGGCGACGGTTCGGCCCTCGACCGGGTCCGCGCAAAAGTGCGCCAGCTTACGAGCAGATTTCCGCTGCCGTCGTAACGTTCACCGGATGTTAAAAGGCGAGGAGATGTCGCAGCTAAATCCGTTGCGTGCAGGTCTGAGCACACGTGCCGTGCCCCAGCCATGCGCGATGGTTATCTTCGGTGCCACCGGCGACTTAACGCATCGGAAATTGATTCCGGCCCTGTACAATCTTGCGGCCGACGGCGAATTGCCACCTGCTGTAAATGTTATCGGTTTCGCGCGCCGGCCTAAAACCGACGACGAGTTTCGAGAGGAGCTCGCTGAGACAACGAAGAAATTTTCGCGCCAGCCCGTGCGTGACGATATCTGGAAAACATTCGCACAATCGGTTTTCTATCATCAGAGCGAATTTCAAGACGAGGAGGGTTACAAATCGCTGGTGAAGCGACTCGCTCGGATGGATGAGGAGCGCGGAACACGTGGTAATCGAATGTTTTACCTGGCAGTGGCGCCGGAGCAGTTCGCTCCAATCCTGAAAAATCTGAAAGCGGCGGGGTTAAACAAGCCAAAAGAAGGCAGCTGGGCACGCGTCATTATCGAAAAACCGTTTGGCCGCGATCTTGCCTCAGCTCGCGAGCTGAACCGCATCGTCCACGAAGTATTCGCTGAAGAACAGACTTATCGGATCGACCACTTTCTGGGGAAAGAAACGGCGCAGAACATTCTGGTACTTCGTTTTGCCAATGCTATTTTCGAGCCGATTTGGAACACGCGCTACATCGACCATCTCCAGATCACCGCCTCGGAAACTTTGGGAGTAGAAGGACGGGCCGGATATTACGAGAGTGCCGGGGCGCTGCGCGACATGGTCCAGAATCACATGCTGCAATTACTTTGTCTGGTGGCGATGGAAGCCCCGACCGATCTCAGTGCCGATAGCATTCGCGATGAGAAAGTAAAGGTAGTGCGGTCTTTGCGTCGCTACACACCGGACGCAGTCGGAAAATTTGTTGTTCGAGGCCAGTACAGGGCAGGCGCGATCAATGGAAAGCCGGTCGCTGGTTATCGTGAGGAAGGGAATGTAAATCCCGATTCACAGACCGAAACTTACGTAGCATTACGCGCACTGGTCGACAATTGGCGCTGGTCCGAGGTTCCGATCTATATCCGGGTAGGTAAACGCTTACCAAAATCGGCGACGGAGATTTCGGTCCATTTCAAGAGAGCACCAATGGTCCTGTTCAATCGCGATTCACCGACTCTCGATCAAAACGTGCTCGTCATTCGGATCCAGCCGGATGAAGGAATTTCGCTGCGAATGATGGCGAAAATACCGGGAACGAGTTTGCGGATCGAACCGGTGAAAATGGATTTTCATTACGGAACCAGTTTTGGCAAAGCCAGTCCGGAAGCTTATGAACGTCTGCTGCTAGATGCGATGAGCGGCGATCCCACACTTTTTGCGCGGCGCGATGAAGTGGAGGAAGCGTGGGCCTTCATCGACACCATCGAAAACGCCTGGGGGCAAAAAGAAAATCCGCCGCCGCTTTCTTTTTACCCGGCGGGATCGTGGGGTCCGGAAGAAGCCGACGAATTGCTCGCGCGCGACGGCCGCGCCTGGAGAAGACTTTAAATGTCTGGCGACACCTACTCCCTTGGAACGCCGGTGGAGATCGCTCGCATCGATCGCGAGCTGAAAAAGCTCTGGGCGGCTGGCGAAGGCGCAATGACGCGCGCCTCCCATATTAATCTGGCGGTCTATAATGAAGAACCCGGCTCCCTCGCCCGTAACACTCAGCTTATCGCAAAGATTGCCGAAAATTATGCCGGCCGTGCGATTGTCATTGCCGCCGATCGGTCGGCAAAAGACGATCGTGTTGAAGCTTGGATCAGCGCCCACTGTCATTTGCAGGCTGGGAGCCATCAGGTTTGCTCGGAGCAGATTTCGTTTTTACTTGAAGGGGCCTCGATACAATTCCTCCCAAGCATTGTTTTCTCACAGCTCGATTCCGATCTGCCGCTTTATTTGTGGTGGCAGGCCGAATTTAGCGAAAAGATGGATGCGCAGCTTTGGGCCTGCGTCGACCGCCTGATCTACGACAGTCAAACCTGGCGCGATTTCGATGGCCAGATGCGATTGGTTGAGGCCGCACAGCGAGAGGCAAAGCAGCGAATCGTGCTCTGCGATCTAAACTGGACTCGGCTCGTGCATTACCGCCTGGCCTTCGCCCAGTTTTTCGATCATCCCGCCTCGCACCACCATTTTGATGAAATCGAAAACGCCACGATCCAGTTCAATCGCAATTATCGCTCGACTGCCCTGTTGTTTATCGGGTGGCTGGCTGCCCGGCTCGGTTGGGACGTTGTGGCATCTCCAAAACCCGGAATAATCGACCTTAGGAATCGAGTGGGGAGATCGCTCCGCATTGCATTGGAGGAAAAAGACTCTTCACCTATCGCATCTTTTGCCGCGCAATCTGGTGGATTGGAGTTTTGCGTCGCGGTTGCGAACTGTGGCGATTTGCTGGAAATCTCCCGCAGCGCGAGCGCCGAAAAGCGGGCGCGTCAGTTAATGCCTTTAGGAGAAAACGATCCAGTCAGATTGATGAGCGAGGAGCTGATGCGAGGCGGACCGCATCAGGTTTATTTAAGTGCAATCGAAAAAGTTCGCCAACTTTTGTAGTCGCCAGGCCCTTATCGCAAAACACGACTTTCAGTTATTTGGAAAAACGCGCGAATAGATTGCGCAGGAGATTTACGTTATTTTTGACCGAGAAAAGCTCGGTCGCTCTCACGCGCGCGTCCTGCCCGTATGAACGGGCCAGATTTGGGTCACAAATAAAGCGGTTGATTGCATTTGCAACGGCTGTCGGATTCTCCGTCGATACTAATAAGCCGGTCTTGCCATCGCGGACCATTTCGCTGATGCCGCCGACTTCGGTCGACACTACCGGCAACGCCGCAGCCATCGCTTCCATGATCACCGTTGGCAGATTGTCCATCGCACCATCAGGATCGATTCGACAGGGCAAGGTAAAGACGGTTGCGTCCGAAAGTAGTGTGGCAATTTCCGGCTGCCTTTTGGGTCCCGAAAGTCGCACTCGTTCGTTCAGATCGTACTTTTGAATCTGACTTCGCAGTTCTTTTTCCAATGGGCCTTCGCCGACAATTTCGCAGCGAAATTCCAGTCCGCGGTCGCGCAAAATCCCGCAGGCGGAGATCAGAAGATCGAAACCCTTTTTGCTGATCAGGCGGCCAATCGATAGAATCAGGGGTGGGTGGTCGAATCGTGCCGGTTGAAATCCATCGATATCGATCCCGTTGTAGATGCGATAAACACGTTCCGCTGCCTCGGGGAATTTCCGGCGGATATATTCCGCCCCGAAGTCGCTTACGGCGACAATTGCACTGGCCGACGAGAAAATTTGATCCAAACCGATTTCGAAGTCGGCCGGTGCGAAAATGTCGTTGGCATGAACCGTCACGCTGTAAGTCAGGCCAAAAAACTTTCGGATCCAAAATGCGGTCCGGGCGGCCATGCCGGCAAAGTGCGCGTGAAGATGCGAAACTCCTCGCTCCCGTGATCGAATGCCGACGTAGACGGCCTGATAAAGGCGAAGGGAATCGCGTTTTCCACGCCATTTTCGTAAGATTTTGTGCGCCTCTCTTGGAATCGTTTTAACCTCGGCATCAACAATTTGCGCAAACTCATTCCCTTCCGGCAAACGATCCACCGCCCCCACAATTTCACTGTCCCAGGACGATTCCGGCCCCAGATCGGGGCCCCGCAATGAGAAGATGGCAGGCCGTTCGTTCTGACGAAAAAGTTCGGCCACTTCCCGGTAGCAAAACGTCTGCGAAAATTTCGGGAAACGCTCGAAAATATAAGCCAGCACCCTCTGATTTAACGCTGCAACGGTGCCTTTGCCAACGGCCACCGCGCCGAGAAAACGTCTCTCTCCCCTGATTCAAATGCCCTCTGCACGACTCCTGCTTCAGAGGGGGCCAATGCCTCGCCGGGATTTCTTCTCCTTTTGTACGACGCTTCGTCCGGTGGAATTGAAAGCGCTCGGCGAGTTGTCCCGCGTCCGGCATTTGCAAAAAGGGGAAGTAATTTACCAATCCGGCGACGTCTCGGATGCAATTTACAGCGTTAACCGCGGGGTAGTGGAATTGACCTGTCTGATGACGCAATCGTCGGACGAACACACCTACCTTTCCCGCGGAGACATCTTTGGCTTGGCTGAAACCCTGGCTGGTCTGGAAAGATCCCATTCCGCCCGCGCCCAGGAATTAGTAAGCGTACAGTGTTTTGAACGGCAGAATTTCACCGCCATCGCACGGCGGGTACCAACTTTCTTCATGTTCCTCTGCGAGCAAATGGCGCTGCGATTGCAACAATCGAGCGCAATCACGGCGACCAGTGTCTGCCAACAGCTTCGCGGTGATCTGGCTAATTTCGATCTGGTCACCGTCCATCAAACCATCATCAGTTCCGGCCAAACCGGGGAGCTTTGCGTTCTAAACGAAAGCGGTGAACGGATCGCGACCTTCTTTTTTGAAAATGGCTCACCGCGGAGCGGTCAATTTCAACATCTCACCGGGGAAGAAGCTTTCTGGCAGCTCTTTCTTTGCGAAAATATTCCGGGGACATTTTCCTTTTCCGCGGGCGCGCGGCCGATCACCGATTGCCTGCAATCGGCCGAGATCGAACAAACCCCACACGATCTGCTTCTCTCGGCCATGCAGTATCGTGACGAACTTGTAGAGCTGAAGAAAACCATGCCCGACTCCCGCACGCCTCTGCAGCGTTTTGCCAATGAATTCGAATGGCCGGCTGAAGCAGATGAGCGATTAAAACCAATAGCGGAACGCATCTGGCGGTTGATCGACCATCGCCGGGTCACGATTGACCAGTTGTTCCGCCAGAATTCGGTTTGCGAGTTGAAAATTTATCGCGCTATCGCCGAAATGTTACATGTCGGACAGATCGCCATTGTTGACGAAACAGCGCATCTGGCAAAAGCGTCATGAAAAAAACACTAATTCTTCTCATTTTGCTCACCCTTGCCGAGAGCGGCTGCTCGTATCTGACGACGAGTGGACGGCAACAGGCTGCTTACGCTCGCTATGTTCGGCGCTCCAGCTATGCGCGGGTGAAAATGCAAAAAAAGCATTGGCGGCGCGTGAAAATTCCATCTCCGGAAACGCAAAGTGAGCCGCAGATCGCCACCAGTTCCGGTCCGGAATCAGTTACGGCTGGTGGATCGCCGTCTCAGTAGACCGAATCAGGCACGTTTCACCGGGATAGGTCGTCCCGATTCGTCGACGGCTACATAAGTAAAAACGCCGCGAGTGACCAGGATCGGCTCAGAATGTTGCCGAAAACGCTGCACCCACACTTCGACCGGAATTTTCATCGAGGACCGGCCGATTTTTTCCACCCAGGCGTAGCACGCCACCGTGTCCCCTACTCCAACCGGCTGCAAAAACGACAGTCCTTCCATGGCCACGGTAACGACCCGAGCTTTCGCTGTTTTCGATGCAAGAATTGCGCTCCCCAGATCCATTTGTGACATGACCCAGCCGCCGAAAATGTCGCCGCTTGGGTTGGTGTCCTTCGGCATGGCAATCGTTTGAACAACGAGCTCGCCTTTGGGTTTGTTCACGGCGAAACCTATCGCCGGTAGTGCGACTGACGCACGCTCAAAAGATCAGCATGCAATCCCCGTAACTAAAAAAACGATAACGTTCCCGCACCGCTTCTTCATAAGCTCGCAGGATGAACTCCCGCCCCCCGAACGCACTTACCAGCATAAGCAGTGTTGAATGCGGCAAATGGAAATTGGTCAGGAGAACGTCCACCACGCGGAATTGAAAAGGCGGATAGATGAAAATGTTGGTCGTCCCGTCCACGGCGCGAACCTCGCCCAAGTGCCGATAAACTGACTCCAAAACCCTTACTGTGGTTGTTCCTACCGCAACGCGCCGCCGAGCTTTTTTGACCGCTGCCGCCGTCGGACCCGAGATATTGAATCGTTCAGGATACATTTCATGCTGCGATATATCGCTTGTCTTGACAGGACGAAAAGTCCCGGTGCCAACGTGCAAAGTGACGAACGCGTGTGGCATGGTCGAAAGCGTTTCCAGGGTAAAATGCAGGCCCGCAGTCGGGGCGGCGAGGGAGCCAGCGACCTGCGCGAACACCGTCTGATAACGCGTTTCATCTTCGGGTTCGGTCTGACGATTGAGATAGGGCGGCAGCGGCATTACACCGCTGCCTTGGAGATCGAGATCCCGAGATAATATGATTTCACGGGAACCGTCGGCAAACCGCCTGCCCGCTGTCGCCCGAACACCTTGGATTAGAGTTGTTCTGCTCTCCCGAAACCGCCGACCCGGCTTTATCAGCGCTTTCCATTTTCCTGGCGCGAGTCTTTCCAAAAACAGGAACTCAAATTCGCCGTCGTCTGAAAAGTGTCGCGCTGGCAAAACGCGCGAATTGTTTAAAATAAGCAAGTCGTCATCGCCAAGAAATGTTTTCAAATCTGCAAAACTCGCATGTTCGATCGTTTGCCGCTCGCGATTCAGAACCATCATGCGGGAGCCATCCCGGCGCGGAAGAGGATATTGCGCGATTAACTCTGGCGGGAGCCGGTAATTATAATCCGCTAGGCTGGTATTCGCTCCAGGCATGATCAAATGATTTGCCGCACAGTATAAAATTGACATTATCGCGCCGGTGCTGGAACCCGCGATCAATTTAGTGCTGGCAACGTTAAAGGAGATCCGAGACTCGCAGGAGCGAAAGCCGCGCGTTTCACGCGAGACTCTTCTGCGCTTTGTCGATGCGAGATTGCAAATGGCCCCGAGCCGGCCTCTCAACAAAGCGACGCGGCTCGAAATTTTGAATTCGCGCGTTTGCTCCTGCACAAAATGTCCGCACCTGGCAAAATCGCGTACCCAAACCGTGTTTGGGGTTGGCAACCCGGACGCGGAGTTAATGTTTGTCGGCGAAGCTCCCGGGGCGGACGAAGACCTGCGCGGTGAACCATTCGTCGGACGCGCCGGTCAATTGCTCACCCGCATCATCGAAACGATGGGACTTAGGCGAAGCGACGTTTATATCGCAAACATTTTAAAATGCCGTCCGGATATGCCGAAAGGCGCCTCCGGAAATCGACCGCCGACGCCGGAAGAAATGCAAACATGCATCTCTTACTTGCTCGAGCAGCTCGAAATCATTCAGCCACGCGTGATTGTTGCCCTGGGCGCAACTGCCGTAGAGGGATTACTCGGTGTGAGAAGGACCATGCGCGAGCTACGCGGCCGCTGGCATTCATTCAACGATATGCCACTCATGATCACCTATCATCCTTCCTATTTGCTGCGCAACCAGATGCTGAGCGAAAAGCGCAAGGTTTGGGAGGATATGCTTTCTGTCCTCGAATCGCTCGAGAAACCCATCAGCGAGAAACAGCGGAAATATTTTCTTACCCCTGCGGATTAAACGCTGCGCGCAAACGATTGGGTGCGCCCAGAGTAATCGCAATCGACGCTACCATGCTTCGCACCTCCGCGCGTGGCACCTTCACCCTTTCTCGCAAGGAATTCACGCCGCCCCGGTCGATCAGGCGCAAGGTCCGTGCGCCGATCAACGCCGGAAGAGATGTCGCAACGCGAACGCGCGCCGGGACAATGGAGAGAGAGTAATCAATGCCGGCTTCAAGTCCTTTTCGCGATTCCTCAAGCCACCGTCGATACACCACCAGGAATTTCGCGGGCTTCACCAACACCTCTTCCGGCATAACCTCGGCATCGCGCAACTCGTCTGCGGGAAAATAGCAGCGTCCGGCACTTAAGTCGGTGCCGGCGTCTCGCAGAATATTAACCAGCTGCAATCCGGAACCATATCGCCGGCCCCATTTGAGCATTTCGGACGGAGAACGTTTTGCGAAACGATCAAGTTTGCGGAAACAAATACGCGTCCAGAATTCACCGACGCAACCGGCGACAAGATAAGTGTACTCGCGCAATTCGTCGGCATTCGCCAAGGCAGCGAATCCGCCCCGCCAGCGTTCGAGATCCAGGCGCTGGCCCCGAGTAATCGTCGCGAGCAACGTACGGATATCAGCCCTATCTTCCTCCGATAACGCTTCCAGATTTCGAATACAATTCTCAAAACCGAGTATGAGATTTCTTTCCGCTTCATTTTGCAAGAGCGGGGCAAATCTTCGCCGCAGCTCCTCCGCGACCGATGTGCCATCACCCTGGATCGCATCCGCGGTTCGCCGCAAAAGTTCAATCCTGAGATCGATGTCAATCGCCGGAGTGTCGGCAATTGTGTCGGTCGTGCGCGCCAGCAGATAGGCCAGGCCGACCGGCTCCCGCAGATTCCGCGGGAGAAGTCGAATGGAAATATAGAAGGACCGCGAAACAGGCCGCAGCAGCTTTAGCGCGCGACCACTCACGGCGAGACGTTTCGAACTTCAATCCGATCGGGGCTGGCATTGCCGAGTCCCATCAGCGCCGCCGCTTCGACATGCACCGCGCGCTCGGTCAGCGACGGCAGGCTGGCGTGCTTCCGCCATTCCTCAATCTTTTTTAGGGCCAGGGCGTCGATCGCGACCGGGTCGCGGCTGGCATAGATCGTTGCGTAATGCTCTTGGAAATTCGGACGCGCTTCCGGGCCCCCGGCATACTCGGCCACCAATCCATCCATGATGTTGAGCACAACTTTTTTTGCGATCATCGGATCGCTGTAAATTTCAGCCAGGCTGGAAGCGCCAAAGCGAGTTCCCTGGGTGAAACGCCTCCAATTATCCAGGTTCGGAACAGTCATATTATAGATGCAGCCGGTGATACCGGTGGTTTCGCTATCGCTCATCACCGGAACGTTAATAACTTTTGTCACTTCGCTCGTTAGCACGCGCGCGAAATGACTCACACTGCTGGTATTTTCGGTGTCCGAGAGCGGTAACATTGTCCGTCCGACATATTCGTAATCCCCCCAAATCAGTTTACCGAGCACCGGTGCACTGACGACCGCCTTCGGGTCGTAACCATCCCGAGGCGCTACGCTAGCGAGTCGATAAGCTTCCGACCGGTATCCAGCCTCGGCCGCACCCCCGAGGCTGCGATCCCACACGACGATGCTGTTGCGGGCATGCCCAGCGGCGGCAAGTCCGTCGACAATTGCATTAACAATATCGCGGTGAGTCGTGAAAATTTCTCCGCCGATCGCGGAAATCTTTATCCCGACGGTGTCTTTGGGGGAGACCAACGAATTCCAAGCGCTGGGAATATCCGGTTGATTTGTGACCGCGGTGACGAGCCGGTTCACCATCGCTCGAACGACGGCCGGATCGGTCTTGTAGCTCTTGATCGCTGCCGGATTATGCGCGACGTAAACGATCGAAGGCGCACCGCCTGGGCGAGGCGACTGCGCAACTGCGATTTGAGTCGCGACTACGATTTGACTAATGAGGAGGAGACGCACGCGGAAAGGACGAGTTTATGACTGGCGCTCGCGCGCACAACTCAGACGCAATTAGGCACCTTTACGTTCATTTCCCATTTTGCGCGCGGATTTGCCCCTATTGCGCCTTTTACAAAACACGCGGGAACGCGGCCGATCTGACAAGGTTCTGCACTGCTCTAACAACAGAAGTGGAACGCCTCAGCAAAAGCGTTCGCTTCGAGCTTGAAACGATCTTTTTCGGAGGCGGAACTCCTACTGTACTGGGGACCGATCAACTCGGATCTTTGCTTCGTTTTTTCCAAGAGGTTTTTGATCTCGGGAAATTGCAGGAATGGACGATAGAAAGCAATCCCGGCAGCGTGTCAGCGAGAAAGGCCGTCGTCCTGCGCAAGGGCGGAATTACACGCGTCAGCCTTGGCGTTCAAAGCTGGGATAATGGACTTCTTCGTCTGCTCGGCCGCGAACACAACGCCGAACAGGCCCGCCATTCGTTTCGCCTTTTTCGCGAAGCCGGATTCGAAAATATCAGCGTCGATTTGATGTTTGCGCTTCCAGGACAGACGGAGGCGCAATGGCTGCGGTCGCTGGAGAACACGATCGAGCTCGGGCCGGAACATATTTCCACCTACTGCCTGACCTATGAAGAAGACACGGAGTTTCTGGCGCGCTTTGAGCGCGGAGAATTTCAAGTCCATGATGAAATCGAAGCGCGCTTTCTTGTAGTCGCGATGAAACTTCTTCAATCTGCAGGTTACGAGCATTACGAAATCTCGAACTATGCTCGGGCCGGTTTTCGATCCCGGCACAATCAGGCTTATTGGGGTGGTGCCGACTACATCGGCCTGGGTCCGAGTGCATTTTCCACGCGATTTCGCCAGCGCTGGCAAAACGTAACTGACCACCGTGAGTACGCCCGGCGATTAGAAGCGGGCGAATCGCCGATCGCGTCGGTCGAGAACCTGACGAGCGACATGCAACGAACCGAACGAATCGCTCTGGGATTGCGGACGAACGAGGGAATCGCCAAGGAATTAATTAACGAAACGGTTCCAGGCGATTTGATCGCTGCCGGCTTGCTCGTAGAGGAGGATGGTCGTTTTCTTTTGACCAGCAGAGGAAAATTGTTGGCGGATTCCATAGCGGAGAATCTCCTCTAGCAAGGACCCGCTCCAAACAACCTACACTCCCCCATAACGGCGCTGCCGTTTTCCGAAATCATCTACCGCAGCGAAGAGATCTTTCCGCGTGAAATCGGGCCAAAGTTTGGGCGTGACATACATCTCTGTATAGGAAAGCTGCCAAAGCAGGAAATTTGAAATACGCATCTCGCCGGAGGTGCGAATGAGCAGGTCCGGGTCGGGATAATACCGGGTATAAAGATGTTTGCTGAACATCTCGGGGTTAATCATCGCCTTGTCGAGGTGCCCCGCTTCGATTCCTCGCAGCAAACTGCGGACTCCGTCGATAATCTCATCCCGGCCGCTGTAACTGAGCGCAAGGATGAGCGTGAGGCCCGTATTCCGCGCGGTACGCTTGATCGACTCATGCAAGCGCTTTTGACAGTAGTCTGGCAGATCGTTCAGCCGGCCAATCGCCTGTAGTCGCACGTTTTTCTCGATCAACTCCGGCGTCTTATCCTTCAGAAATTTTTCCAGCAGCCGCATCAGCGCGAACACTTCGCCTTTAGGGCGTTGCCAGTTTTCCGCGGAAAATGCGTACAGCGTAAGGAATTCTATTTTAAGCTCGCCACAGCCCTCAACGCACTCGCGCACTGCGTCTGCGCCTTTTTCATGACCTTTGATTCTTGGCAAACCGCGCTGTTTTGCCCAACGGCCGTTGCCATCCATAATAATGGCGACGTGCCGCGGAACAATTTTGGGCGCGGCGGCCATGGATCAAAGTACGATAGTTTGGGCCCGGGTTGGGCCAACGCTGACGATCGACAATCTTGCGCCGGTTAACAGCGAAATTCGCTTCACGTAGTCGCGCGCAAGCTTCGGCAGTTCGGAAAATTTTCGAGCCGCTCCAATCGGTTTTTTCCAGCCCCGCACTTGTTCGTAAATCGGCTCACAATTAATCCATTGAGCGGAGTCACAGGGCGGCACATTGAGTCGTTTGCCGTTGAGACGGTAACCGACGCAGACCAAAATCGGATCGACGGTGTCAAGCCCATCGAGATTCGTGATGGCGAGGTCATCGATGCCATTGATCATTGTGGCATAGCGTGTTGCGACCGCGTCAAACCAGCCGCAGCGGCGGGCGCGCCCGGTGGTGGCGCCGAATTCGCGCCCCATCTCGTGCAACATTTTTGTCACCCTCGCATCTTCTGTGGGAAGCGGGCCTTCGCCGACGCGAGTGGTGTAGGCCTTCATAACTCCCACCACGCGATCCATCCGGTGCGGAGGAACGCCGCTACCCGTGCACGCTCCGCCAGCCGTCGTATTCGATGAGGTAACGTAGGGATACGTCCCGTGATCGATATCCAGGAATGTGCCTTGAGCGCCTTCGAACAGAATCTCACGTCCACGTTGTAAGGCTCGATGGAGGTAGACAACGGTATTCTCGACAAACGGGGCGAGCACCTCACCAGCGGAAAGATATTGCTGATTAACCTGGTTAAATTCAATCGGCTTCGCCCCGAATGCGCGCAGAACGGCATTATTCTCCCGTATCTTTCCTTCAAGTTTCTTGCTGAATAAAGAGGGCTGAATCAGATCGGAGATACGCAATCCCGTCCGGGCGGCTTTGTCGCCATAGGCTGGACCGATCCCACGTTTGGTCGTCCCAATTCGAGCACGGCCTTTGCGCAGCTCGCGTTGTTCGTCCAAGGCGCGGTGATAAGGCAGCACCAGATGTGCGGCGTCGCTGATGAGCAAATTGCGATCAATCCTGATCCCTACCTTTCGTAACCCGACAATTTCCTCGACCAGCGCAATCGGATCGATGACCACGCCGTTGCCGATCACGCAAACTTTATTGCGGCGCAGAATCCCGGAAGGGATCAAATGCAAAATGTAAGTCTTTCCCCGATGAATGACGGTATGCCCGGCATTATTACCGCCCTGGCTCCGCACGACGATGTCCGCGTCGGCGGTGAGGACGTCGATGATTTTTCCCTTCCCTTCGTCGCCCCACTGCGCGCCAATCAGAATTGTGTTCGCCATGCTTGTTACCAGACAAAAAATGTTCCCGATGCATCCTGCCGGACACATTCGGGACTACGTCCAAGATTAAGAGCGGGCCCGCTTGACGCAAGGCTGATTCTTGGTTGCGCAAAAAATTGGTTGCCGCCGAAATGAGTATTTCGTAAACCTTCGTCCCATGCGCACTATTCTTCTTGTTCTTCTCGTGCTGTTGCTGATCGGCGCTCTGCCCACCTGGCCATACAGCTCGGGATGGGGTTATTATCCGAGCGGCGGTCTAATTCTGTTGATCATCTTAGTTTTGGTCCTCGTCAGGGCGTAACCTGCCCGCTACCCGGAGCCGAAGTTTCCGCCGAATCGGGGCGCGAACTCGGCGCCGGGATTGCGCATTTTGTGCTGGATCATTGGGGCTAACGCATCATAGTCTCTGCGTTCCCCACAATCCCCCTCCCCAGAAATTCGATTTATGTTCCCCAAGCGGAAGTTATTGCTGTTTTCTCTCGTCGCCCTTGGAATTCCACTTTCGCTCGGTCGTATAGCTAAAGCTTCTGCGGAGTTGTCTCTGTCCGACGGAACAACATCCGTCTTGATAATGGACAATATGCCGGGCGACGCCGATCCGACCCTTGGCTCTATCAGATTTACCGGTACCGTTGGTGCTTTTACCGGTACCTTCGGGACGGGCACGTCAAAGCCGTTTAGCGGGACCGGTACCCAGCCCCAGCTTGCCTTCACCGCGCCTGACACGACCACGACCAACCTGGGTGGAACGCTCACCATCCTGTTTGGCGATACCGATTTCGGGCCTGTTCAAAACGGGATCATAAACACCCACATTGGGGGGACCAGCATTCCCTTCCCCCCGGGCGCGAACACGCTCTCTCTGTCGTCAGGCCAGATTTCTTATCAGACATTCATGGACGCTACCAATTTGAGCCTGGGGTTGGGCAACCAGTTGACGTCGCAGGGTCCGTTCGGAGGTGCAACCTTTAATGACAACTTGAGCGGCGCCGTCACCTTCGGGGAAAACGTCTCCCTGACTCAGGAAATTGTCATCAACCAAGGCCCGAACATGCTCACCGGTTTTAATTCCACACTCCGCATTACCAGCATTCTCACGGCACCGGACGGGGGTTCGGCCTTTGCTCTGTTAGGAGGGGCTTTGGCAGCGATGGAAGTTTGGCGGAGACGATTGCGCCAGCGGACGAGCTGAACGCTCTTCAGGCAACCATCGCTATGCGGGAACGACCCGCACGACCGGCAATGGAAACCGCAACCGCAATTCGTTCTGAAGATAAATCTCAACGTGATGGAGACCGAATTGCTGAAACTGGATACCTCCAAAATAATGCACGTTGGTGGCATGTCCTTCCATTTCCTTGAGCTCGAACTCCACTTCGGCTTGAGCGATCACATGCTGTTCGTCGACTCCGACAATCCGTGAGCGCTGGCGGAATTTCCCCGTCCCGCTGCACCAGCGAGACCAGATACAAAGCCGCATATAATTAATCGGCAACGACGGCGCCGGCACGACGTTGACCACGCCGACAAGAGTTTGCATGCCGTTGAATTCGTGACGGACGTCCTCGCACAGGAGGCAACTCTGCAGATCAGGAAGGATAGGCTCCGATTCCATCTCTCAGATGCCACCGTGCAAGAGGAACCAAAACAACACTGTGGCCAGACCGATTCGGTAAATTGCAAACAGAGTGAAACCTCGAGTCCTCACCCAATCCATGAACCACGCGACCACACCCAGTGCGACCACAAACGAAACGACAAAACCGATCGCGAGTACGATCCAATTGTGATTCGTCATAACAAGCGGGGCAAGATTGTCACCGGCGTTGCTTTGATGATGCGGCATAATGGTTTTCAGAAAATCGTACGCCGTCGCCACGATCATTGTGGGCATTGACAGAAAAAAGGAAAACTCGAGCGCAGCACTGCGTGAAAGCCCGGCAATTTGCCCCGCCGCGATGGTTGACATCGACCGGGACGTTCCGGGAAAAACCGCGGACGTAATCTGGGCAACGCCAATCCAGGCGGCTTGCAGCAGGTTCATGTCTTCCATGCGCTCCGTGCGTGGCCGACGGCAGAACAGGTCCACCAACCACATGATCACACCGCCGATCAACAAAGCCCAGGCCATCACCCAAAGATTTTCGAGATTCTGACCGATCTGCTTTTTCAATAGAAAAGCCGGTATGGCCGTGATTACAAAAGCGATCAAAGTAAGTCCAACCGGATGAGTGAGGGCGTTGCGATCGCCGCTTTCCCCGCGCGGGAAAGTTGAGATGAATTTCACAATCCGGTGGCGGAAATAAACCGGAAGAGCGAGGATCGCACCGAGCTGGATCACGATCGTGTACATTTTCCAGTAGGCATCCTGGAGATCCAGATGCAGAGCTGCCTCGGTTATGCGCAGATGCGCCGTGGAACTGACCGGCAGAAACTCCGTTAGGCCCTCGACGAGGCCGAGAAAAAACGAAAGGAGAAAATCATTCATCGGCCTTCAGTCTACGCCAACGTAATCAGTGTCATTCCAAGCGGTTGGGTGATTCAACGCGGCGAAACTAGAACGCACTCGTTAAAGCGCAAGCCGCATCCGCGTATGCATCGGGCCACTCTTTCTATGCTTTTCGCCCGAATTTCTTCTCCAACTCAGTCAGCGATATCTGAATCATGGTGGGCCGGCCGTGCGGACAGCAATACGGCAATTCACAAGCAAGTAAGTCATGAATTAATTTTTCGATCTCCGGATGACGCAGCGCATCATTGGCTTTAATTGCGTGGCGGCAAACGGTGGTTGCGATCATGTCTTCGCCCAGGCGCATCGGAGAGCTGTGGCGGCTCGTTGCGATCAACTCGTCGATTACTTCCCGCAGGAATTCCCCGGCGTCCGCGACCTGCAGAAAAGAAGGGAGACTGTCGATTCGAAAACTGGTGCCGCCAAAATTTTCTACTCCGATCCCCATTTTCTGCAGGACCGCAATATTGCGTTCGACCCATTCGGCGTCACGTGGTGGCAAAGAAAAAATCTGCGGCAACAGCAATCGTTGCGAAGGCACACCCTGCTCTTCCATTCGCCGCCTGAGTTCTTCAAACAAGATCCGCTCGTGGGCGGCATGCTGATCGACAAGGACAAGTCCTTCGGAATTCTCCATTAAAACGTAGAGTCGATTGAGAACGCCGATGATTTGAAATGGTGAGCCATTACGTAGTGATTCCTTCTCACGCGCGGGCTCGACAATCTGCGACGGAACGAAATCATGATCTTGCCGATGGGCAGCCGGCTGGATCGGTAAAGCGGAAGGCATGATCTCCGCCGAAGAGACCGGTTGTCCCGGCAGCGGTTTGTCGTCTGGAATTGGCCCGGCAAACGAGGATTGGAATTTTTCCTGCCATCCCTTGCGGGCGGCGGTCAATGTCCGCTGCACGGCCGCAACAACGGCTTCATGAATTTTCGGCGGATTACGGAATCGAACCTCGCGCTTTGCCGGATGCACGTTGACATCGACGTCTTTGGGATTGAGCGCAATTGACAAGAACGTGACCGGGTACTGTCCCTTCATCAGGGCGGTGTGATAACCCTCCCGGAGCGCATTCGTGATGAGTGGGCTTTCGATCGGACGGCCATTTACGAAGACGAACTGTTGATTCCGAGTTTGTCGACTCACTCCGGCACGTCCTATCCATCCGCTTACGCGCGTGCTCGCATCGCCAGGAATAACTTCGAGCAAATCCTCGATCAACTGAGCGTCATAAAGATCGCGAATACGGTCACGGAGCGAACTTGAAATTGGCAATTGCAGAGAAAATTTGTCATCGCGCACGATGGTGAAGCCGATTGCCGGATGGGAGAGAGCATGGAGAAAGAATTGATGTTCGATGTTTCTCGTCTCGGTCGTTTCCGCGCGCAGAAACTTTCGCCGGGCCGGAACGTTGAAAAACAGCGATCGCACTTCAATTTGAGTTCCAGGCGCTTCGCCGCCATCGCGCACCGCCTCGATCCGTCCGCCATTCACGATAATTTCGGTGCCGGCGATACTGTCGCGCTCGCGTGTCGCTAAACGCAGTCGCGAGACGCTGGCAATGCTGGGAAGCGCTTCGCCCCGGAACCCAAGTGTGTTGATGGCGACAAGGTCGTCCAGGGAATCGATCTTACTGGTAGCATGCCGTTCGAGGGAAAGAAGTGCGTCATCCCGATCCATCCCACAGCCATCGTCAATGACTCGAATGAGCGAGATTCCTCCCCGATGGATGCGCACTTCGATGTTGCGCGCACCTGCGTCAATACTGTTCTCGACCAGCTCTTTGACGACCGAGCCCGGTCGCTCCACGACTTCGCCAGCAGCGACCTGGCTGGCCAGTGTCTCCGGCAAAAGTTTGATGCGACTCATCGTCAACGACTGTAACGGCACGATTCATGTTGTGAAACCAAGTTTGCCACGTTTGACCCCAAATCGGTGCGAACTACCTTGAAAGATCAATGATTAATGTGACGAACCGGGCGGCTGAACAGCTACGGGCGCTTGTCGGGGCGGCCGCGGAAAAAGGCCTGCGAATCGCCATCGCCAAAGGAGGGTGCTCCGGATTGCAATACGAGATGAGTCTCGGTGAAGTGCGCTCGGGTGATTTGGTCGTGGAGCAGGCGGGCATAAGGTTGTTGGTCGATAAGGAAAGCGCGCAGCTCCTGCAGGGCGCCACACTTGATTATCATGATTCGCTCACCAGCACCGGCTTCCAGATTGTTAACCCGAACGCCGCCCGCACCTGTGGCTGTGGTTCCTCCTTTGAGCCGGCGCGTTCCTCCTAAAGTGAGCCGTCGTCTGTCTGGCTGATGGAGTACGATCGCTTTCGCTACGATACGCCCTACGGCCGGCCGCGGCGCCGAATCAACTATTTCGCGTGGACGCTGGCGATTTTACTACTCACCGCTTTTGCCTTTGCCGCCTGGTTGGGAAGCTTCTACGTCTTTTGGCAACCGGAACGGCCGGACAGTTATCGTCTGCTGAAAAAGCTGCATCGTATCGACCCACCGCGGCGATTTGAGTTGACCGCAGCGCCAGCAGGCGAGTTCCTCAATCCCAAACAGTTGCATGATCGTTACGCAGCGCTGGGCTCGGCCGAGTTAGTCAAGACGAACAGCGATCTGGCGCGCAATTACATCCGCAACTTTCAACAAGTGCACGGCCTGGTGCCATACGTGGTAGGTCGGTTTCGCATCATCGATGTGCGCAAGCTTGGATCGGCGGACATTTTCACCTCCGGTATGGTTGCTCTAGTTGCCGCCATTGATAACGGGGAATTGTTGATGGAACACGTTTATCCGGCCGACGAGCGCGACCTGCCATTGATGCGCCAAACACTCGTTCCGGGACTAGAAATTAAACTGGAACGCGCGCACGATATTTCCGCGGTGATTCATGCGGATCGCACCGTTGACGGGCGAGTCTTGATTACCGTTATGCCATTGCTTTACGGTAGCTACACGGTTTCGCGGGGGACTGGCACGTTTACGCTCGAACCACCGCTGGATCTAAATCTCGCCGCCGGTTGGCCTTTGTTTAAGCCAGAGGAATTGCGTGCCGCGGAAAGTCGATATGCCGAATTGCGGCAGCACGAACCTGGTGCCGGAGGGGCGATCCCCATCCCTGGTTTCACCCCGGCCGGGACCCCACCTCCGGCGGAGAATCAGCTCGTTCGCGTAGAGCATGCCGCTCTGGCTGAACCTCCACCAGTCGCCGTCGCAACTCCTCCTCCAAAGGGTGAAAAGGCGAAGGCGACGACTTCCGGAAAAGGGGCCAAGATCGCAAAAAATCAAAAAGGCTTCCCTGTCGCCACTGCTACACCGGTTCAGATCGCGGCGGCAAAAGCACCTAATCCTCCTCCTGCGCCCTTGCAGAAATCTCCCACCGCCACTGCAACGCCGGCACCATTGGCACAGGGCGCCGCAGTTGGCCAAAATCTAAATCCGCTTCCTCCCGTCCAGCAGTCGACAAACGATAGTGGCGCGCTTGCATCCACCGCCGGCGGCGGAAATTGGAAAACCTATCCGCCGGGCAAAATGCCAATGGGCCGTCTGATTGCGCCGAACGATCTGCCGCAAATTGCCGATCGGGGATTGGTTGGCGAACGCATATATTTGCGCGGCCAATTCATTGTGAATTTTGCCGACGCCAACAAGGCTGTTCTCCGGCCACGTTCGCGAATGCCTGATTCTGTCGTCCGCCTGACTGGCGGAAACTCAACTCGAATCATTGTGGAATATCCGGCGGGTTACACGCCCCCTGCTCCGGGATCAAACGTTAGTCGGGACGAAGTTCGGCCGCTTGAAATCACAGAAGTGCGAAAACAGGAAGATGGCCAATTGAATGTCTTCGCGCGCGAGATCATGCAGCCATGATTATTCCGTCCGTTTATTAATGATGATTTTACCGTCGCGAATTTCGATCGCGCCGAGATCGTTTTTCGAAGTGAAGCCACCAAGATAATCCCTGACGGAATGTCCCTTAAATGTCCAATCGAGTGCATCTGCTGGAGCGGGCTGACCGTTGACAGTAATTCCACTCAACGGCGCGCTATCGAGCGACCGTGCGCCGCTGCTTTGTACAACGATATCGCCGTTTAAATAGTAACCGGCCGTGCCGACGTATTCGCCGACGGGTACACTGGTTTGAACGTGGAGAGTGTTGCCATCAATGGAGACGAATGCTTTGCCACGAAGATGTCGATTGGCGGAAATTAGATTGTTGAGGTCCTCCGCAGTGAGTTCAATCTGCGAGGATTGATTGCCGGGCGTGGAAGTATCGGTGACCGTCGCATCGGGGGTCGGGGTGCTGGTAGTGCTAGCCGTGCCATTCCGGAAATCAGACCACTTTCGCTTCGTCGCGGCGATGCTGTCATCCGTTGTCTCAAACTGCGGTACGGCTGCGGGCTCCTCCGCCAGGAGATGCGTTTTCCGCGCCCAGGCCGCGCCGTGGAGAACAGCAGAATGGCTTTTCATTCCGAAATAAAGTCCGATCACGCCGGCGATTATCAGAAAGACCAAAAAACAGCTGAGTATCAGGCAACCTTTACCGAAGCATCCCATGCCAGGCCGTTGCGGGGGCGGTTCAATCCAAGTAGTCATGGTGTTGCGGTCGATTCGATCGTTTGCGCGGCCATGAGTTTGTCGTAAAGGCCTTGCAAACTTTCCGATATCACGCGGGTGTTGGAGAGGATGGGCATGAAATTCGTGTCACCATTCCAACGCGGAACAATATGAAGATGGATATGATCGGGAACGCCGGCGCCGGCGCATTCCCCGATATTTATCCCGATATTAAAGCCCTGGGCCTTTGTAACCCGCCGCAATAGATTTTGCCCGTGCACGATCAGTGAGAACAACTCCGTGATTTCATTTTCGCCGAGTCCGCTCAAATCCGCCACTTTTCGATACGGAACGGCCATTAGATGGCCCACCGCATAGGGATATCGGTTCATAATCAAAAATGCGTTTTTGCGCCTTGTCAGAACAAGATGCGCGGCATCGTCGCTTGCTCGCGCTGCTTCGCTGAGAAACTCGCGCGGGCCGGATTTTTCAAAATACTCGACCCGCCACGGCGCCCAAAGGGTCTCCAACTCAGCTTTCGGGAATTCCACGTACTGGCAACGTAAAAAATCACGCTGGAAAGTCGAGCTTATCCAGCGCCGAGGTTATTACGCTCGCAAGTCTGCCAGGATTGCTTCTGCGGCATTGACGCTGGTTTCGCCCTGGCCAAGCCCGCGCGCAATAGAATCGAAATCGCGTAGCATTCGTGCGCGTTCTGCTTGATCGGAAAGCAACCGCGCGACACTGGCGGCGATTTGCCGCGGCCGCGCCCGATGTTGAATAAACTCTGGAACAACTTCGCGTCCTGCCAGCACATTAGGCATCCCGAGGTATTTTACTTTAATAACCAGACGCGCGGCGACGTAGGTCAGCCACGCTACGCGATAAACAAGAACAAACGGCATTCCTAAAAGAGCTGCCTCAAGAGTCGCCGTGCCGGACGCGACCAACCCGGCACTGGCCCGTCGCATAAGCGATCGTCCCTGGCCAACAGTGACGGTAAATTTTCTGGAGTCGCGGCCAAACTTCGCGCGAACGATTTCCGCGAGTGGTTGGGACGCCGCTGCTATTTCGAAATGCAGATCGGGTCTGGTCTGCAAAAGTTCGATCGCGGCTCTACGCATAATTGGAAAGATTTTTTGCACTTCCCGCCGCCGGCTGCCTGGAAAAAGCCCGATCAGCGTCGGATCCCGTCCGCTGTTGGTTTGTTGCAGCTCAGCGGCCAGCGGATGACCGACGAAAACGGCGGGAAGACCTGCCTCGTTATATAGATTTGGCTCGAATGGAAAAATGCAAAGGATCAGGTCGATCCAGCCTTTCATTTGCCGGATACGCTGCCGATTCCAGGCCCAGACCTGCGGGCTGATATAGTAGATGATCTTCAGCGCGGGCGAGCTCTTCTGCAGGGCGCGGGCCAGACGAAGATTAAAACCGGGATAGTCGATAAGCACGATTGCATCCGGATTGGCTGATTTAATCTCCGAAATTGTCCGCCGAAATTGAGCGCTGAAAAATTTGTAACGCTTCACGACTTCCCACAACCCGACCACTGCGGCCTCATCGATCCAGTCGCGAAAATCTCCTCCCGCAACAGCACGCATTCTGGGGCCACCTCGCCCGCTAAATTGCGCTTCGGGCGCGCGTGCGCGCAACGCCTGCATTAATGCCGCACCATGATTGTCTCCGCTCGCTTCGCCGGCAACGAAGTAGATTTTCTCAATCACGCGGCGCGATCCGCTTGGTGATTTCCACCGCCAGTTCAAGCGCGGCAGCGGCATGCGAACCCGAGACTTTTGGTTCACCGCCAGTGATCGCGCATTCGACAAAAGAGGCAATTTGCTGCTGGAGCGGTTCTTCCTTTTCAATCGGCACGGGTTCGCGAGTGATCTGCCTTCCATGACGTCGATAAATTTCACCGGTTTGAGTCTGATAATCGAGTGACAGATAGGCATCCTCCTGAAAGACACGAATCTTGCGCATTCGTTCCGGACTGATTCGGCTGGATGTTACGTTGGCAACACAGCCATTTTGAAATCGCAGCCGCGCGTTAGCAATATCTTCACCCCGGCTGATTACCGGAACGCCGACCGCGTCGATTGTTTCAACGGAGGAGCGGACAAGGTGCAATATTATCTCCAGATCGTGAATCATAAGATCGAGGACGACACCGATGTCGGTGCTGCGATCCGGATACGGCGAAAGCCGATGCGCCTCGATGAAACGGGGATGTGTTAAACGCTCCTCCAGCGCGCTGAGAACCGGATTAAATCGCTCGACATGCCCCACTTGCAAGACGAGACCGCGGGCTGTAGCCAGGGCGGCAAGCTCGCGCGCATCGGCTGTGTTCTCTGTAATGGGCTTCTCGATCAACAAATGTTTCCCCCGAGACAACAATTCTCGCGCAATGGAAAAATGCGAACTAGTGGGAGTCGCGATCGAAGCGGCATCGACCAGCTCGGCGAATTCGTCGAGCGACGCAGTCGGTCGGGCATCGTTTTTTTGCGCAATTTCGTCGGCCCGGACCGAATCAATGTCTCGAATCGCGGTCAACTCGGCGTTTGGCAGTTCGGCATAGATTCGGGCGTGATTTCCCCCGATGTGACCCACACCTACAACCCCGAGGCGCAGCTTTTTCATGTAGGTAACAGCCGCAGCGCGCAGTTTTTCACGAACCAGTCGTAGGTCTGCGCAATTCCCTCTCGCAGCGAAATGGTCGGGCTCCAGCCCAGTTTCGAGATTTTTGAAATATCCAGCAGTTTGCGCGGAGTACCGTCCGGTTTGGAATGATCCCAGGCTAGCTCGCCTTCGAATCCGACAACGTCGCAGATCAATCGCGCCAGGTCGTGAATCGAAATATCTTCACCGCAACCGATGTTAATAATTTCCGGGGAATCGTAGTGCTCGAGCAGAAACAATATTGCCGCGGCCAGGTCGTCAGCGTGCAAAAACTCCCGACGAGGTTGTCCCGTTCCCCAAACGACCAGCTCATGAGCACGATCCCTTTTTGCTTCGTGTGCTTTGCGCAGGAGTGCCGCGAGCACATGTGACGTCTCCAGGTCGAAATTGTCGCCGGGTCCATAGAGATTTGTCGGCATTACTGAAATGAAATTTGCGCCGTATTCCCGCCTGAAGGCCTGACAAAGTTTAATCCCCGCAATTTTTGCAATGGCATAGGCATCGTTTGTCGGCTCGAGAGGACCGGTCAGCAATGCGGTCTCGGCAATGGGTTGGGGCGCAAGTTTGGGGTAAATGCACGAGCTGCCCAAAAACAACAGTTTGCGGACGCCGGATTCATAGGCAGCACCAAGGACATTATTTTGCACCTGCAGATTCTCGACCAGGAATTCTACGGGCGCATCGCTGTTTGCTTTGATGCCCCCAACTTTCGCCGCGGCAAGGATAACGATTTGCGGTTTCTCTCTTGCAAAAAAATTGCGCACCGCACGTTCTTTGCGCAAATCGAGTCCGGCACGCGGCCGAGTAATTATGTTCTGAAACCCTCGAGCGCGAAGACGTCGAGTGACAGCGCTTCCGACAAGTCCTCGGTGGCCGGCAATATAGATTTTGTCGGAACTATTCATGCCGCGGTGGGATTTAGCATTTTCCTTTGTCCGCGCACGCGCAATCCTCCGGCAATGTCCAAGCCGACGGACCGGTTCCCCGAGCTTTGGAGATTTTTAGCCATTTTCGGAATCGTCGCTCTCTGGTTACTCCCACCTTCGCCCAGACGAACGCCGTTTTGCCGAAAACTGCAACCGCTGGCAATGCGACGGATGCCCTGATTCCGTGGTTGCGGCAAAAAAAAGACGATCTCAGCGCCCTCTCCTTTCGTGAAGTGACTTTTGATGCGACCGGGAAGCCACCACCAACAAAGTGCTCGATGATGCAGTACATTTCGTTATCGGATTTGAGCACGCGAAAATCAGAAGACCATAACTGGATGTTTATGCGATGGGATTTAGTCGATCTTTCAGCATTCAGGGTGAAACTCAAAGCCGAGTTTCAAGGAAGCAATCGCGATCTTTATCATCCGGAAACGATTGTCGCTTCCAGCGCGAAGTGATTGCTTTAGCTCAAACTATTGGGATGGTTAGGACATGCTAGTTGCGGCAGGCACAGAAGCCTTGGAATTCGACGCTATTGACGATGTCGTAGCCGATATTGCGGCGGGTAAAATCGTGATTGTGACCGACGACGCCGATCGCGAAAACGAGGGCGATCTGGTAATGGCGGCAGAAAAAGCAACACCCGAGGCGATTAATTTTATGGCCATGTACGGGCGCGGCCTGATTTGCGTTCCCATCTCTAACGAACGAGCGGAGCAGCTCGGTCTGCAGCGCATGGTCGTCGAGAATCGTGAAATGCATCGGACTGATTTCACCGTTTCGGTTGACGCCGCGCATGGCGTCACCACCGGAATTAGTGCGCATGACCGCGCCCGGACCATTCGAACCATCGCGAATCCAAATTCGGAACCGAACGATCTTGTGCAACCGGGCCATGTTTTTCCCTTACGGGCAAAAGATGGCGGTGTTTTGCGTCGGGCAGGTCATACCGAAGCAGCGGTGGATTTCGCGACAATGGCCGGGTTGCAGCCCGCCGGTGTGCTTTGCGAGATTTTACACCACGACGGGACAATGGCGCGGCTGCCCGAACTCATGGAGTTTCGCAAAAAACACCGACTCCGCATTTGCACAATCCAGAGTTTGATTGCCCATCGCCGTGTTCGCGAAAAGTTGGTCGAACGCGAGCAGATCGTGAGAATGCCGACCGACTATGGCGAATTCGATTTGCATCTTTACCGCTCGAAGCTGGATGGCGCGCACCACCTCGCGTTGGTCAAAGGCGTAATCTCGCCAGGCAAACCCACTTTAGTGCGGGTCCACAGCGAATGTCTCACGGGAGATGTGTTTGGGTCGCGCCGTTGCGATTGCGGGAATCAGTTACACGCCGCACTGCGGCAGATTTCGGACGAGGGCAGCGGCGTTCTTGTCTATATGCGGCAGGAGGGACGCGGGATCGGCCTGGCTGCCAAAATTCACGCCTACAAATTGCAGGAAGAGGGTCTCGATACGGTAGAGGCGAATGCGAAGCTCGGTTTTCCGACAGATTTACGCGATTACGGTCTCGGCGCTCAAATCCTGTTCGATCTTGGGGTACGGCAGTTCCGGTTTCTGACTAACAATCCCAAGAAGGTGGTGGGTCTCGAAGGTTATGGCATTCAGATGATCGAACAGGTGCCAATTCACGGCGAAGCGAATCCGCACAACGCAAAATATCTTGAGACGAAGAAAGTGAAAATGGGCCACTTGCTTTAAGCCAAGTGCCTTGCCAGTCTCGACAAAATGTCGAACGCTTCTCCGCCGCGTCCTCCGGTTGTCGCTGAGCAGCGTCGGTTCGTGGTTGTGGCGAGCAAATTCAACGCGACCTATGTTGAGGGACTGATCGATCATGCCACTCAGGAATTTCGCAAACAATCACCACAAGCGAAGCTCGTTCTCCACCGTGTACCCGGCGCATTCGAGATCCCGATCGTCGTGCGGGAGATTGCATCAAGAAAGAAGGCAGACGCAATTGTGGCTGTTGGGGTAATCCTGAAAGGCGAGACCGACCACGCCGAAAACCTGGCAGGTTCCGTTACCAATGCGCTGCAACGAATCGCGTTGGAATACGGGGTGCCGGTCATTAATTGTGTGCTCAGCTTGGAGAACGAAAAACAGGCACGCGCGCGCTGCCTGGAGGGCAAGATCAACCGCGGCAGCGAAGCGGCTCGTGCCGCAGTCGAAATTGCCGCTGTCGTAGCGGATCTCGAGGCCGAGCGATAATCATGGGCAGGCGGCGAGATGCGCGTCAGGCCGCGCTGCAATATCATTTCTGGCGCGACATGCAGCGTGGCGCCGGACCGGAACGGATGGAAGAGTTCTGGGATTTTCTGCCGACCAAGCCGCGTATTCGTGAGTTCGCGCAGCCGCTGATCGATGGCATGAACGCGCATCTGGATGAAATCGACGAGCGCATTCGCCGTTATTGCGAGAATTACGAATTTCGCCGCATTTCCGGCGTTGATCGAAATGTGCTGCGGCTGGCGATTTACGAGATGCTTTTTCGCGACGACATCCCTCCGGTTGTCTCGATCAACGAAGCAATCGAGCTGGCAAAAAAATTCGGCGGCGCCGAATCCGGCCGTTTCGTCAATGGAATCCTCGATCGAGTGAAAAACGATCTGACCCGGCCGTTGCGCGAAGCCGCAAACAAGCGTTCGGGCACACCGGACGAATGATTCGACCTATTTTAGAACCGAGAAAAGGCGGATCGAACAGGCCCAATAAATGTCTTTAAGGGATTCCATCCCACATCCCCTGCCCGGGCCCTGAGTACCGGCCCAACTTCTGTGAACTTTCTCAAAAACCTCGTCGAGAAATTCGTCGGCAGGCCGGTCGATTGGGATGAATTGGAGGAATCGTTGATTCGCTCTGATATCGGCGTGCCGATGACGTTGCGAATTGTAAAATCGCTCCAGGAACGCGACGCCCGTTCGCGAATTACCTCCGCTGATATCGTCGAGGTGGCGCGCGAGGAGATCGCGCGGGTCTTGCCAATCAATCCCGCACCGATTCGACCGCTGCCAGCCCATCCGAAAGTCGTTTTAATCGTTGGTGTGAACGGCACGGGCAAAACGACCTCTACGGCAAAACTTGCACAATTCCTGAAGAACAAACGTCACACGGTACTACTCGCCGCCGCCGACACATTTCGGGCTGCCGCGATCGAGCAGCTTGCGGTTTGGGCGGAGCGGGTCGGCGTCGATATGATTCGAGGCGAGTACAATGCCGATCCGGCTGCGCTCTGCTACCAGGCCTATCAAACAGCCGACAAACGCGACACCGAGTTTCTGCTCTGCGATACCGCCGGTCGATTACACACCAAAGCGAATCTGATGGCGGAGCTCGGTAAAATGAAACGCAGCCTGGCGAAGCACGACCCGAATGCGCCTCACGAAGTTCTGCTCGTCGTTGATGCTACCACAGGCGGTAATGCATTGACCCAGGCGCGCCAATTTCATGAAGCCATGGGATTAACAGGATTAATCGTCACGAAATTGGATGGCAGCGGAAAAGGCGGGGTTGTAATTGCCATTCAAGACGAGCTCGGGATTCCGACCCGCTTTGTTGGTACCGGTGAAAAGCTCGAAGATTTCAGGGATTTTGATAGCCGTGATTTCATTGCCAATATGGTTTGAATTGGGAACGAAATTCGCTCGTAGGATAATGGATCCGTTGCGCGAAATATAATCTCGACGGCGGCGGAATAATTACGAGGTGTTGTAAGGGTGGGACAAATCGCAGAACAAAGCTCCGTTTTGGAAGAACCAGTTGGGCCCGTTGAAAAAGGCGGGCTGCGAGGATTTGTCGCGAAGTTTACCGTTCTCAGAGGCGCGCAACGGGACCTGTGGCTGACGTTCCTGATCAAGTTCCTGATCTACACAGCCTACTCGATCACCAATAAGACGATGGTGCTGTGGCTTTCGAAGGACCTTGGGTTCAGTGATCAGGCGGCGGGCGCTTTGGTCGGCTGGGTCTGGGCACCAGCAATGACGGTGTTTACCTTGCTGGCTGGATCAGTAACTGACGCGATCGGCTTACGACGGACATTCTTTCTCGGCGTCATTATCTGCACGATAGCGCGCAGCGTGATGGTTGGGACGACCATTCCGGCGCTGGCACTCGCCTGCGGCGTTCTTCCGCTCGCGGTCGGCGAGGCGCTTGGCACGCCCGTTTTGCTGGCCGCCACGCGGCGCTACTCTACAACTGCTCAGCGCTCGATCTCTTTCTCAATCATCTACATGGTGATGAACATCGGCTACATCGCCGCCGGTTGGATTTTCGACTATGTCCGCCAGCTGAATTTTCGTTTCCGCATAGGCGGTTTTGAACCAACGACGCACCAGCAGTTGTTTATCGTCAGCCTGTTGTTCGAGATTCTGCTTTTTCCGACAATCTACTTCCTGCGGCGGAGCGGCAAAGGAGAGTCTGACCATGTCATTGTGCATCGGAGCGGTGCGAAATTTTGGAGCCGGCTTGCCGAGACGGTGCGGCAAAGTGCGGCCGATACGATCAACCTTTTTCGACGGCTGATCGGACAGTCCGGATTCTACCGCCTCCTCGCTTTTTTCCTCTTCATTGGTTTCTTGAAAGCGATCTTTCTTCAGATGGATTACGTGTTCCCGAAGTGGGGCGACCGCGAACTCGGACTGCATGCGCCCGTAGGCAAACTTTCGGCGATCAACTCGATCATTATTATCTTGCTCGTTCCGATAGTCGGCGCCCTGACGCAGCGCTTTGCCGCGTATCGAATGGTAATAATCGGAGGAACGATTTGCGCAGCCGGAGTCTTCATTATGGCGCTACCGACAGAATGGTTCTTACCCGCCGTCAACAGTGGGATTGGGCAGTGGCTTGGTCATGTTTACCTCGGGGTGAAAGGCAGCATTCATCCCTACTACATCATGGCCGCTGCTTACCTTGCGGTCTTTTCGGTTGGAGAGGCGTTTTATTCACCTCGTGTTTACGAGTACGCGGCAGCGATCGCGCCACCGGGTCAGGAAGCATCCTATGGTTCGCTGGCGTATTTACCGTTTCTTGTCGGCAAGCTGCTTGTGGGGACTGGTGGTTGGTTTCTGGCAGCATTCTGCCCAGAGAATGGCCCGCGTCATTCCGGAACCATGTGGCTGATTTTCGCTCTTTCGGCATCTGTGGCGCCGGTTGGATTGCTGCTGCTGCGCCGTTACATTCGCGTCCCCGAAGCCGGCCGAAAAGATTCCTCTTAGGAAAAACCGCGGCAGTTGAGAATTTGCCGCAGCATGGACGGTCTTGTATATTCCTGCGTGATCACTTTGCCGAAACGTCCGGAGCAAAAATCGCGACCGATGCTTGTATTTTGCGCCATCGTGGTGATGGCACTTTTTGGCGCACAGCTGTTCTTAATGCGCGCCGGCGCGCAAAAGCAGGAGGAAAAGACCATGGAAACCAAAACAACTCCCGCGCAACCGAGCCAGTCTCCTAAAGCAACGGGAAAATCGTCGGATGAAGAGTTAAAGAAAAAGCTGACTCCGCAGCAGTATTATGTCACCCAAAAATGCGGGACTGAGCCGGCGTTCAACAACGCTTACTGGAACAATCACAAGCCAGGGCTCTATGTCGATATCGTCACGGGCGAACCGTTGTTTACGTCGATTGACAAGTTCGATAGTGGTTCAGGTTGGCCGAGCTTCACCAAGCCGATCGCCAAAGGGAATGTGATCGAAAAGTCTGACAACAGCTACGGAATGGAACGCACTGAAGTGAAATCGAAGGACGGCTCCCATCTTGGACATGTCTTCGACGATGGCCCTGGGCCGGCCGGATTACGCTATTGCATTAACTCCGCTTCGTTGCGGTTTATTCCTGTTGAGAAGCTAAAAGAGGAAGGTTACGGGCAATTTTTGCCGCTGTTTGAAGCGAAGAAATAGCGGGCTGACAGCGGTCATTTTGCCTTGCCAGAGCACACTGCAGGTCAGCTAATTGGATCCCAGCATCGATTTGAATCGCGGATCGGTTCGAAGCGAATCCCATTCAGGTTCCACGCGCAACGTCCCTGAAGTCGGGCCATTCGGGATGCCGACCAGAGATTCCAATCGCTTGATGGCAGCATCGTGTTGGCCGACCTGGGCACTTACCGCCGCAGCAACTGTGGCGATAATGGGTCCGTCAAAAGAATCTTTTGCGATTGGAAGTAATTGCTCAGCCCGTTGAGCCTGGTCCAGCGCTTCCTGTTTGTTACCAAGCGCAGCCTCAATCATGGCGAGCATAGCCATGCTCTTGGCATCGTCGGCTGATTCGATCAGATCGTTTCTGACGACGCGTCTCGCTTTCTCAAATTCGTTTCTGGCCATCGCTTCGTCACCGCGTCCTCGCGCGATCAATCCTGCATACCAGCTTTTGGGCACGGTGTAGCCATCCAGTGCGCCGGCAATTCCGCTCAAGCCGTTGTCATCCAGTTTCTCATGCGCACACGCTGTCAGCACACGTTCGGCTTCGTCAAAATCGCGATCCATCAGCAGAAGCCGCAATGCGATAAGGGAGACAGCTCCGCCAGGATCAAAACTGCTCGGGACCGCTCGCAATGCAGAACGAAGCGGGGACGTTTTACCTTTGTCAAAAAGAGCAAGCGAACCTCGGGCGAGGGTAAAGAAATGTGCTTCGCTGGAAAGGGGCAATGCGTCGGCTATTGCTTGTTCAGCTTCCCGGTAACGATGTAAGGCAAGGTATGTCTCGAACAGATTCCAAAGCACGGAAAGATTTCGCGGGTCTCGCTCCCGCGCCTTTTCGAAGCTGCTTACCGCCGCGTCCCACTGCCCCTCTCGACGTGCGATCGCGCCGGCGGCAACAAGAACATCGGCGCTGTTGGGAATAGCGCGCACTGCCGCGGCAACATGCGTTCTTGCGATGTCGTAGCGCCGGAATCCGTAGTAATAATAAAATGCGTTAGCGAGATGAGCTTCTCCAAGATCCGGCTGAAGCCTTAATGCAGTCTCTGCAGCTGCTTTGGCTTTCTCTAATCGCGATTGGCTATGGTCATACCCAAACCAAAATAATTCCGAATGCAGGCGAGACTCGAGGGCGTAAGCAAGGGCGAACATCGGGTCGCGCGTAACGGCTTCGCGAATGACACGGAGTGCCTCCGCGCCTTTGTCATGGGAATAGCCGCTGCCTGCCCAGTGAAATAGTCCCCGTGCGCGCAGGAAAAGTTCGTAGGCGACGAGGTCACGCGTGGGATGGGCTTGCAGACTCGTCTTTTCCCGCGGCGACAGGTTCGCGCGCAGTGACTGCGTGATGCGTTGGGCCAACTCGCTTTGCAGAGTGAACAGGTCCGTCACTTCTCGATCGAACGTTTCCGACCAGATATGGATGTCAGTCCGCGCATCAATCAGCTGCGCATTGACCCGAACTCGGTTGCCGACCCGGCGTGCCGTCCCCTCCAGAATATGTGCAACACCCAAAGCTGCTCCGATTTCGCGGAGATTGCGCGTTCCGCTCTTAAACTGTTGCACGGATGTGCGGCTGATCACTTTCAAGTCGGCGATTTTAGCCAGGCTGGAAAGAATGTCGTCGTGTACTCCGGCCGCAAAATACTCGTTCTCTTTATCGTCACTTAAATTTTCGAACGGCAAGACAGCGATGCTTTTTTCCGGAGCCCGAATTTCGGCAGCGCTTTTCTTACTCTCGTCGCCCAGATCATCCGTGCGTCGAATCCCTTGCGGCGTAATGTCAAATATCCAGGCGAGGATTACGGCGAGCGGAAATCCAAGACAGAGCAGCAACACGACCAGGCGCACGGCCCAGCTCGGGACATCAAAAAACGGGAATACCTGCGTGGCAATTTGGATTAGAAGCCAGCTCGCGACCGCGTAAGCGGCGGCAACCCGGTAAACCTTCCGTCGCTTCAGTTCGGCGAAAAAGTTTTTTGGCTTCAACGTTCATTCGTTATCGCGACTTCAGCGATGGGCGCAAGTGAATGCGGCGTTTACGCGCGCCATTGAGTAGTGAAAGATCACCCCGCATGCAGCACCCGGAGGAGCCACGGCGAGTCCAGGCCGGAGCATTCCTCGCCGGTTTGGCGGCCTTCACCACCTGGGGATTGATACCGCCCTACTGGAAGTTGCTTAAAGCCGTTCCAGCGTTCGAAATTCTCGCCCATCGATTCGTCTGGACGATAGCCTTTTTGGCGGTGCTGCTGACCTGGCAGCGGCGGTGGCCAGAAGTGTCGCAGAACCTGCACTCCCGACGCGCTTCGCTCTTTTGCCTGGGTAGCGGTGCGATGATTGGAGTGAATTGGCTCCTTTTCATTTGGGCGGTGAACGTCGGGCGTGTCCTGGAAACCAGCCTCGGATATTTCATGACCCCGATTTTAAACGTTTTACTCGGCGCTGTGATTCTACGCGAGCGGCCCACCCGCTGGCAGGCAGTGTCCATCCTGATTGCTCTGGCCGGCGTGCTCATTCTCAGCTTCGGCTACGGGCGATTTCCATGGGTAGCGGTGACGCTTTGCATCAGTTTCGGCATTTACGGTTTGCTCAGAAAACAATCCGGGGTCAAACCGGTTCCGGGATTATTCCTGGAAACAATTTTTCTCGCGCCCGTCGCATTAACTTATCTCATTTTATTGGCCAAACGCGGCGCACTCGTCTTCGGCCCTGCCCATCCTGAGCTTTCCGCGATCCTGGCGACGACCGGCATCGTCACGGGGCTGCCTTTGGTTTGGTTCGGCTATGCCGCCCGGCATCTCCGACTCATCACGATCGGATTTCTTCAATACCTATCCCCCGCCCTTAGTTTTCTCCTCGGCTTGTTTTTGTATCACGAACCTTTCACCCGTGCGCATTTCATCACCTTTTTCTTGATCTGGATCGCACTGGTGATTGTTTCAGCCGAGGCGGTCATTCGTTGGCGTTCAGCCAGACCACCGCCGGACTCAGTCCAAGATGCGCCGACTTTTGTCGAACCGGGTATCTGATTTCAGGTTAAGCGCTGAGGCGAACGAGAGAGTCGTTTACGGAATTGCGTCCTCCGTCCATTCCCGTATGTTCGCGCCCAAGGTTTTGAAACAGGACGACATCGAATACGCGCTTGAGAACACAAAGGTCATTCTCGCGCCCGATCGAAAGATTGCGACATTTGGCAGCACGAGCTTCGAGTTCCACCTTATCTCGGAATTGATGGACCGGGTCGATCAGGTGCGGGTTCGCACCGGGCGGATTGACGCGGAACGTCCGCAGCTTCTCAGCCCTGATTATTTTTCCCGCCTGCTTCTCGAAGGTTTTGGGGAAAAAGCGCAGCAATATGTCCAGAGATTGCGCGAGCAGGCGCGACAAATCGCTGTCCTTCGTTACGGTTTTGAATTCCGCAAATCTGGGGTTGCTGAGGAAACGGTGAGCGCCTCGCTCCAATCAGTTATCGATCGAACACTTCGGCAGGTCGAGGGTGGTGCTGATCCGCGCAGCGCGATCATCCACGGGGTCGATGAAGCATGGGAAGTTTGTCTGCTCAAGTTCACGATTGAATTGATCGAGCGTTCGGCCGGAAACAATTTCGGCGATTTTCGACGACGCGGACTAATTTAGCGATTTGGCGCGGTAACGTCGCATCAACTGAAAAAAGCGGACGGTGTCACGCAGCGGATGAATGCTGCTGACTTCATCTGAATAAACGGTCGTGATGGGCACCGCGACGACGCGATGACCGCTGCGACTGGCCAGGATCAGCATTTCGGTTTCGTAATCGAATCGATCGGCGCCGCCGAGTAATTCCGGGATAACATCGCGATGCAGCATGCGGAATCCACATTGCGTGTCAGGAATAAATTGTCCGCAAGCCTTGCTGATCTTTGCGCTCATGTAGCGATTTACCATTCGCCGGAGCAAAGGCATCGAACTCGTGTTGTTCATCCGGCTTCCGACAAATATTTTCGCGCTGTCCGTCGCAGCAGCATCTATGAAGCGTGAAATTTCCTCGGGTAAATGCTGACCGTCGGCGTCGAGCAAAACGACATAGTCCATTTCGCGCTCCAGCCAATAGCGTAATCCTGTCTTGATCGATTCGCCTTTCCCCCGGTTTTGCGAATGAACGACCACCTCGGCGCGAGTTGAACGAGCTTGTTCTGCCGTCGCATCGGTCGAACCGTCATCGACCACCAGGACATGGCCGACTTCCTGGCAAACCCGGCGGGCTACGTCCGCAACATGCTTTTCTTCCTGATATGCAGGAATGACGGCGGCGACTCGCGAACGATCACCCACTGCGCCACTTTCCATCACTTGCGAACAACGGGATGAAAATCGGCCGCGTGGTAGGAGCTCCGGACGAGTGGCCCGGAAGCAACGTGCAGAAATCCTTTCTTCCGCGCGATCGCGCCGTAATTAGCGAAACGTTCGGGTTCGATATATTCGATGACGGGCAAATGTTTCGTCGTCGGGCGCAAATACTGACCAAGGGTGAGCACCTCGCAACCGACCTCGCGCAAGTCATCCATTGTTTGAAAAAGCTCCGTTTCCAGTTCGCCCAGTCCGAGCATGATGCCACTCTTAGTTACGATGTTCGGGGAGAGCTCTTTCGCGCGTTTTAAGACACATAGAGATGTGCGGTATTTTGCGCGCGAACGCACCTGCGGCGTCAGGCGTTCGACTGTCTCCATGTTATGATTAAAAATGTCCGGGGCGGCCTCAAGCACCACCTGGATGGACGAATCCCGGGCATGAAAATCCGGGACGAGCACTTCGATCACGATCGAAGAGTCCATTTCGCGAATGGCTGTGATCGTGCGCGCGAAGTGATTCGCTCCGCCATCATCCAGATCGTCCCGCGCAACGGCGGTGATCACCACATGTTTTAGACCGAGACGCTTAACCGCCTGGGCAACACGCTGCGGTTCGTCTTCTTCCAGGGGAAAAGGCTTTGCCGTCGTGACCGCGCAAAAACCGCAGGCGCGCGTGCATCTTTCGCCCGCAATCATCATGGTTGCAGTCCCCTGGCTCCAGCATTCCCAGCGATTGGGACACTGCGCACTTTCGCATACGGTGTGCAACCGGAGATCCGAAATCAGGGCCTTGGTGGAAAAGAAAACAGGATTCGAGGGCAACCGAACCTTGATCCAGGGTGGTTTTTGAGCCTGGTGTAATGCGGGATCGATTTTGGCGCAGGACATCGCCGAATGTTAATTGCGTGAAATATAAAAGCAAAACACCTGCCAGTTAGCCGTGGGCGTTAACTCGGGCCCTGAAGACTCCGCCGCGGAGCTCAATCATAATCTTGTCCGGCCAGTTAACGCTTGATAAAGCGTGAGCTCATCTGCTGATTCGAGGCCCCCTCCGGCCGGCAATCCATGCGCAATCCGGGTCAAGGCCACTGGTTTGCCTTTCAACAACTCAACCAGGTAATTCGTTGTCGCCTCGCCTTCCACGTCGGCAGCAAGGGCGAAAATAATTTCAGAAAATTTTTCGCGCTCGATCCGCTCGAGCAACTCCTTTATTCGCAAATCCTCCGGTCCGATATGATCGAGGGGCGAGATGCGGCCGCCCAGCGCGTGATAGCGACCTCGAAAGGCGCTTGTTTTTTCCAGTGGTAAAATGTCGGTCGCTTGTTCAACGACGCAGAGCAGGTCGGCGACGCGCGACGTATCCTGGCAAAACTCGCACAGCTCCTGAGTTGCAAAAAACCCGCAAAGCTTGCATGGATGAATCGCCTGGCGCGCGCCAGCGATCGCCTTTGCAATTAATTCGGGGTAATCGTGCCGCGATTGGGTTGTCCAGAGAGCAATTCGCTCAGCCGAGCGCGGTCCTATCCCTGGCATTTGCCGCAATTGCGAGATCAACTCGCGAAGCGGTGGCGGATACTCTATTTTTCTCAATAGCGATCTTCGCCTGGCGACTCCATCAAATGTAAGGCGAGCGGTTCGAGACGGCGCAAATAGAGATTGAGCGGTGCGTCCTCTTCCTCTCCCGGTCCGCGTGCCTTTTGAAATTCGTTATAGGCTTCGGCCCAGCGTTTCTCGCGATATAAGACAACGCCGTTCCAGAACGAGTCGCGGCGGGCCACCAAATCGTTCGGCGCGTCCGCCGCCAGCGCAAGCGGCTCGTAAATCTCATGCCTGTCCTGGGCGCTGACTCCGGTTAAAAAATCGATCGGGCGCGCCACGAATGCGCTGCTGGCCAGTTCGAACGTGCGCGGCCCGATGAGAATTCGCGACCCATAAAAACGGTTGGCAACGGAAAACCGCCGGGCCAGCTCAATCGGTTCACCTATAACGAGAATGTCGCTCCTTTCGCTGACCGGCGCAGCGATAATCTGGCCCGAGCTGACGCCGACGTGCGCATGGACGTTCAAGGGCGTTTCACCATTGCTACTCTGCAACGCGCTGGCGAAGATCCGCGTCAATTCGAAGGCTGCGCGAACTGCTTTTTCGGCATGATCGGGGGCACCGTCAGGAAATCCAAATACCCCAACCACCCCTTCGCCATCGGCCGATTGCAAATAGGCCCCGGCCTTGAGCAACGCTTCGCTAGCCTGTTTATTAAACCTTTCGCTCGTCTGTGCGATCGAGGCAGGCTCGGCACTGTCGGCCAGATCGTATTTGTCAGCGATATCGCACACAATCACGCTGGTCTCAAAGCTGGCGGCATTCCCCTTAAAAGCGAGCTCACCGGCACGCGCTTTTGAGATTTGATCCTCCGAGACTCTTCCCTC
This sequence comes from Chthoniobacterales bacterium, assembly GCA_036498205.1. Lineage (GTDB taxonomy): Bacteria > Verrucomicrobiota > Verrucomicrobiia > Chthoniobacterales > UBA10450 > AV69. The sequence goes on from DASXIC010000042.1 coordinate 65,343, forward strand.
GAGGCCGGCCAGCGCTCCTCTACGTTTTCGAGCTAGAAGCCGCGCAAATGCTCTCGCGCCGGCATAACTCAAAACGGCCGCGAGAATGCAGGGCAAGGGTTGGAAAGCGACGCCATAGAGGGCGCACACCCACATCAGCGCCAGCAATTCCGCAACGATCGCAATCACGATCCAACCGACGCGATTCCGGCGAGTGTTTTCCAACGTGAACCAGGCGACGGCTAATCCAAGTATTAAAACAAGCGCATATTGCCACGGAGATGTGACCAAACGCGTCATCTCCGATCGGGCGACCAGATTCGCGATCCATGTTTCGGGAGCGAGCAATATCCCGGACCCATGCAAGACGCCGATAACGAGCGCGACGGCGATCCCGAGCGCGAAGGTAGCGAGGACCGAGCGTTTCATCAGAGCTGACTCTCTGAGCGTGCAGGATAATAGGATTGCACGACTAAATCGCTCAGAAATTTGTCCGGCGTATCAACCGCAGTCATCGGAATTCTAAATTTCTTCTGCCCGGAGTTTTTCTGCACAAGGCTCAAGCCAAAATGAAAATCGCGGAACAAATGCGCACATAAATCCATGATCGACATCTTCTCGGCCTGAGCCCGTTCGACCAACCGCTGTCGGGCCGCGTCCTCGAATTCAAGCTCCAATTCGTATTGTTTTCTAAAATTTTCGGCAAATACGTCGATCTGATGGTCGAGCGCAACCACTTCGTGTTTGTGGCCTTCTGCGAGCAAACGATCGAGGACGAGCTTCGGTTCGCGCACGAGCTCGGCGGTGACGCGTAATTGGCTGATTCCCGAGCCGGCAAGGTAAAATTTAAAATCACGAAACAGTTTTTCCCAAACCGTGAGCAAGCCCCGCGCTCCGGTTTTTTCTTTCGCGCCAGCTTCCGCCATCAAACGCAACGCTTCGTCTTCGAAACTAATGGCGATTCCATAGGCACGAAATGCGCGTTCGTATTGCCGAAGCAAACTGCCTTCGGAATACTTCATAATATTAAAGAGGTCATCGGCGGACAATTCTTCGCACACGACCCGAACCGGTAACCGGCCAATGAATTCCGGCTCGAAACCGAACTCGATGAAATCCTGCGTGGTGACATGCTGAAACAGTTCGTTGTCCATGACACGAATCGGCTCGGCACTGAAGCCGATTTGGCTGCGCGCGATCCGCTGCGAAACCTGTCCCTTTAACCGCTCGAATGCGCCGCTAACAACGAACAAAATGTCGCGTGTACTGATCGTTTGCCGGCTGGTCTTGCCGCGTCTTTGGAATTCGAGCGCTGCCTGGATCTGCCCCTGCAAATCCATGGCACTGCGCAGGGGCACTTCGGTCTCCTCCATTAACTTCAACAGTGTCGTCTGCACGCCGCGACCGCTCACGTCGCGTCCAATCATGTTGCCGGCCGAGGCGATTTTGTCGATCTCGTCAATATAAATGATACCAAACTGCGCCCTGTTTACATCTCCATCGGCCTTGTGCACCAGTTCCCTGACCAGATCTTCCACGTCGCCGCCGACATAACCGGTTTCGCTGAACTTTGTGGCATCAGCTTTGACGAAAGGAACTTTGATGAGCTCTGCAATGTGTTTGATCAGGTAAGTTTTCCCCACCCCGGTCGGCCCGACCAGGATCACGTTTTGCTTGGCGTATTCCGTCTCTGCCGCGCGCGCTGGATTTTCCTTTTCCAGGCGACGTACGTCCTTCACATGATTGTAATGATCGCATACCGCGATCGAGAGGACTTTCTTTGCCTCGTCTTGCTTGATTACAAAACGATCGAGATGGGCTTTGATATCGCGCGGCAAAAAATGAAAGTCGAAATCGCTGGCGGATTCAGGGGGCGGCTTCTCTTCCGCGCCGGTCTCGACCGTTTCCGGCTGTGCCATGGTGGTAAATGCCACCCGGTCACCAAAATTCGACTTCATGAACTCTGAGAGTTTCGATCTCAGTTCCTCGGGCGAGGGAAATGGCGGATTGGGTTCCATGGCGGAATGAAAATCTAACACTCGCGCACCGGCTGTAAACGGCAGCAGCGCGAACCATCTTCACTTCACCCTGTGATTTGCGTGAAGCCAATATCAGCGCGATTCAGCGGCATGACCGCGCCGGAACCTGTCGCCGCCCGCGAATTTACCGTTCTGCCGCCAGATGCCAGAAGACGGATCGATGTCTTTCTTGCAGCGCAGGTTCCAGAATCTTCGCGCGCTCGAATCCAAAAATTAATTCGCGAGGGGTTTGTTACGTTAAACGGCACTACCACACGGGCGGCAGAGCCAGTGCGAACAGGCGATCGAGTCAGACTAACTGAACCGCCAGTTACGTCGCTCGATGTCCAACCGGAAGAGATTGCGCTGTCGGTTTTATACGAAGACACGGACCTTCTCGTTCTCAATAAACCGGCGGGCATCTCGGTTCATCCCGGAGCCGGACGCGCCACTGGGACACTGGTGAACGCGTTACTTGCTCATTGTAAAAATCTCTCCGGCATCGGCGGCAGGCAACGCCCCGGAATTGTTCATCGGCTCGACAAGGGAACGAGCGGCTGCCTGGTAGTGGCAAAGAACGACTACGCGCATTTGGCCCTTTCCAAACAATTCGCCGCCAGATCCGTGGAAAAAATATATTTAGCGCTCGTCGCCGGAAAGCTCCGGCGCAATTCCGGGATTATCGAGGCGCCGATTGCGCGCCACCGCGTTCATCGAAAGAAAATGGCGACCACCAGCAAAGGCGGGCGTGAGGCGCGCACCGACTTTCGTGTGGTGCGCAGCAATGCGATTGCGAGTCTCTTGGAGTGCCGGTTGCACAGCGGGCGGACGCATCAGATTCGCGTCCATCTCCAGCATCTCGGCCATCCTATTTTGGGCGACCTAGTTTACGGCGGTAGAAATGCCCGGATGTGTCTCCGGCCAATGTTGCACGCATCGAAACTCTCGTTTGATCATCCGCGAACAAATGCCCGAATGCATTTCACAGCGGACCTGCCAGACGATTTTAAAGCTGCCATGCACGAAATCTTGATTTAGGCCGGCTCGCTTCGCGACAATCTTTGTCGAATAAGCATCACAATTGCGAAGAGGACCGGCAGAAGGATTATTCCCCGCATCCAGGGTTCGGCACGCCAGGGTAAGGCGAAGAGCCGCTCGTTAAAGAACAGATAGTAGGCGAAAATAGTGACGCTAAGAAAATGCCAGGCGAATGCCCGGCGCCACGTCGCGATCGGCAGAATCCATGTGATATACCATGCGTGCAACACTGGCGCTAAAATGATCGCGACGCCAAGCGACCAGAGCATTCCGCGCCGCCAGTTCCGCGCGAACAACAACGCGACAAGCGTCGACCCGATTATGATCACAACATCGTAACGATAGTGTTGCTGATGCCAGTTCGACCAAACTGTATCTTCGACTGTCCACCATAAAAGATCGTTCAAGCGGCTGATCTGCGGAAAGTCGCCGAATAAATTCCATTGTCCTATCCGATAAAACCCGAAAATCGCTCCCATCGCTGCGGGTAGAAGAAGTGCGGATACGAGCACGACCGCGTATCGGCGAAGCGCAAAAATTGCCGGTAGAAGGAGAACAATCGTCACCGGTCGGAACGAAACCGCGATTCCTAGAGCAATCGCCCCGGCGAACGCATAACTCAGGCGCGCCTGGCCGCCCGCGCTGGTTTCAAAGCGCGTCAGGCAAAAGACCGCTGCGACGGTCGCAAGCAGAACGAGACTGTCGAAATGCGCCGCGCCGAAAAAGCTGTAGGCAATCAATGGATTCCAGGCAAACCACGAAGCTGTCCGCAGGTCTACAAGCTTTAGCAAAAGTGCGATCGCCAGAAGGTCGGCCGCGCCAAAGATGAGCTTATATGCCAGAACGCCGTGGCTAAAGGGAATTGTGCGAAACAGGACTTCTATACCAGGCGAATACGAAGTCGGCTCGGCGTTTCGTGGTATCCGAGCCAGGTCCAGCGTTCCTTCAGAGAAACGAAAATCGCCTGGAGAAGCTTCGTACGGATTGAGACCGCCACGCTGAATCATGCCATCGGCCTGATATCGCCAAAGTTCATTAGCCGGTGTGAGAGGGAACGCGAGCAGACGCAGCCCTATCGCGACCGACCAAAATATCCAGCAGGCTCTCGTGCCCTCGGCGGCAAATTCGGACGCCGCCAACAGGTAAGCGAGGCCGCAAAGAATCGCCGCGACGACAAACTTAATCGGCATCATTTCAAGGGCCCAATCGTCAAAAAAATTGAGGGAAGCGAAAAGCCCTAGCTGCGCTCCGAGCGCCATCCAAAAGCGGAATTTCACTTAGTCGACTGCCGATCTAATGGAAAAAGGGTTGCCTAGTCGCGAACGAATGAAGCGTCGCATGTTCAAACGGTGGGCGGCGAGGTCGACAAGCTCCGCAACGCGAGATCGAAGGCGGTGCCCTCGAATGGCAAGGAACGCCAGGAATGCTACGTAGGGTCCGACAAAGACGACGGGAACCTGCCTGGTATTGAGAAAATGATAAATGAGAAGACTGACAACGATAAGGTTTACCACGACTGTGGTAGTGACATAACGATAACCGAGACGAACGCGGGTAAGACATTTGGCTCCGCCGTGATATTCGGTCACTGTCTGCAAGACAATGCTCCACCAGAAATTGCCGTAGATCAGGAGATCCCAGTCCTGCCAGCCGGTATCGACGGAGTAGCGCCAGCTTTCTGAGTCGAGCAAAGCAATAATGTGTTGTAGCAAAGCGTGTCGGTCTTTGCCCTCTTCACTCCAGTAAATCCGGCGACGCCGATTTCCTCTAGATTTAGCGTCTGCAGGCAATTGTTCGTGTGTGGCAATGACCGCCCCGGGGGTGCGTTTGAAATGGAGCCAGGTGAAGTATCGCGACCAACCGCGAACGAGCGGCTGGGTGAAGGCTAGAAACATGACTAATAGCCTCGCGGCAACCGTATCGAAGCGCGGCTCGATCCTTGCCCGAACCATGTAGGAAAGCGCAACGCACAGCGTCCCGCCCAGCATCAAGTAGGGCAGGATCCGTAAGGCAGGTAAAAACACTCCCAAGCCGAAAAGAAAAATAGTCAGCGCGAACCACTCTATGCTGCTGAGGTAGGCCGCGACGTCCGACTGCGGTGTCGGATAAATGGATTGGAAGAAACCGTCGCCGAAGATTCCGTGATAAATTGCGGGCCGATTAATAAACCAACTGAATCGTGGCGCGCCATAAATCTGGCCCCGCCACTTGGCCGTACCGGTCGGCCCGAAAAAGATCAGATGCTTGAAGCGCAGAAGTGATTCAGCCTCGCCGTAGCCCGTTTGTTGGTTGTAAAAAGCGCGCAGCGTAAATCGGCGATGATGCCATACGATCGCGGTGGGACTGAATGCAATGACGCCGCCGGCTTGTTGTACCCGCCAGCAAAAGTCCACGTCGTCTCCGGCTTTGCGATACTCGGAATCGAACCCGCCGACGCTTCGAAATGTCCAGCGCCAAAACGCCATGTTACAACCGGGAATGTGCTCGGCAATCGTATCGGTCAAAAGGACGTGGCTCGGGCCGCCGGGAGCCGCAGCCACACATGCCTGGATCCAATTGCGGGCCGGCGGTGGGACGTTTGGCCCACCTGCGCCGGCATAGTCACCACTGACAAGAGTTCCAATCAGGTAATAAAGCCAATCGACATCTGCCATGCAGTCGGAGTCAGTGTAAACAAAGACTTCGCCGCGAGCTGCGGCGGCGCCGGTATTGCGAGCGGCGCTAAGTCCACGATTCGGCTGATGAATGTAACGAACATTGGGGAACTCGGCGGCAATTTGCGCGGTATCGTCCGTCGATCCGTCGTCAACCAGGAGGATTTCGTACTCAGGGTAATTCAGCTTCGTTAGTGATTCCAAGCATGCGCGCAAAGTGGCGGCGCCATTAAAGGAACAAACAATGATGGAAACTGCTGGTGTCCGCGTTAAGGAGGAATGCGGCAGGGCAGAATCGTTCTGGCCGAGTTTTTCGCGCAAGGCGAAGAAAGCTTTCTTCGGTTGCCGATCGCGGGTGACGAGACCGAAGGCCCAATCGGTAATTTCCTGATCGCCAGTATACCATTCGTCGGTCCAGGTAAAAAACACAGTACCAGCCAGTCCACATTTGATTACACTGTCGACGTGCCAGCTGAGAAGTGATGCTTGCTCCTCTTCCGAGTGGCGAATCGTGTCCATGCCAAATTCGCCGAGAATAAGCGGTCGATCCTCGGTCAGATTTTGCAGGCGTAACAGATAGCGCTCGAAATCGTGCTGATTGTGCAGGTAAACGTTGAAGCAATAGAAATCGACGTTCTGGGGAAGCAGAAATTCCGTCGGCGGATAGGTAGCATAGGAATAGAGAGCTTGAGGCGAGATCTCCCGGCCCGACGTGATGAGATGTTCGATGAATTCAGTAACGCGACGGACACCGAGCCAGCGCACCATTTGAGGCGCAATTTCGTTTCCGACCAGATAGGCCAGCACGGCCGGATGATTGCGGTGAGATTTAATCGCCTCAGTGACCGAGCGAATGATTTCTTTGCGGGCGGATTTTTCGCGCAGAAACTCGATATGTTTTGCCCAGGGGAGCGTAACCAGCACGCGCAGCCCGGCAGCGTGACAGACATCCAGGAACCAGGCCGGCGGTGAGTGGTAAACACGAACGATGTTCAGTCCCAGCGTCCGAATAGCAGCCAAATCAGTCGCAGCCTGTTTGGGGTCGCCCAGGAAGTTGCCGGCGTTATCGGGCTTAAATGGCCCATAGGTCACGCCCTTTAGGAAAATTTTGCGGTCGCCTTTGAAGAAAAATTTTCCAACGGCGCGGACCGGCTCCGCGGAAGAAACGCTCACACCGGCAGTTCCCTAGACCAAGCGAGCCACGGACGCAAAACTTAAAGGACAAATTTACCGGTGAGCCACCGCCCTAGCCCGCAACATGCCGTAGCGCTTCGACGATTATCCGCACGGTAGCATCGATATCTTCCGTTCGATGAGCGGTGGAAAGAAAACAGGCCTCGAACTGCGACGGTGCGAAATAAACACCGCGCTCCAGGCAAAGATGGAAAAACTTTGCGAAGCGAGCCGTATCGCTGCGCTGTGCAGAGTTTAAATCGAAAATCGGTCCCGGCGAAAAAAACAAACAGAAAATCGACCCGACGCGATGAAACGTGAGTCGCGCGTTGCAAACTACCTGACTAACCTCGCTTTCGAGTTCCCTCCCGATTTCCTCGAGCAAATGCCAGCCGTCGATTCGTTCGAGCTCGCGTAATTGGGCCAGGCCCGCCGCGAGTGCCAGCGGATTACCCGAGAGCGTGCCCGCCTGGTAAACAGGACCATCGGGCGACAGCTGGTCCATTATTTCAGTACGGCCGCCAAATGCGCCCACTGGCAATCCGCCGCCGATTACTTTCCCAAGTGCCGTCAGATCCGGACGCAACCCGGAGAGCTCCTGCACGCCGCCGCGCGCCACGCGAAAACCGGTCATCACTTCGTCAAAAATCAAAAGTGCGTCATTCTTCGTACACTCCTCGCGCAGTTGTTCGAGAAAACCCTGCTGCGGAAAGAAAAGCCCGGCATTCGCCGGAATGGGTTCGAGGATGATTCCCGCAATCGCATCCCGGTTTTCGCGAAACGCAGCACGCACGGCAGCGATGTCGTTGAAAGGCACGACAATTGTCTCTCTCGCGAAGGCGTCCGGCACACCGGCGCTGTCCGGCTGCCCGTGAGTCAACGATCCGCTTCCCGCTTTGATCAGCAGGGAATCGACGTGGCCATGATAGCAGCCGGCAAACTTGATAATTTTGTCGCGCCTGGTGAAGCCGCGTGCGATGCGGACACAGGCCATCGTCGCCTCGGTCCCACTGTTGACCATCCGCACCTTTTCGATCGCTGGCATCCAGGCACAGATTAATTCCGCCATTTCCACTTCCAGCGGATTTGGAATTCCAAAGCTCGTTCCGTTCCTGACCGCCTCCGCCACGGCAGTCGTCACGACTTCCGGGGCGTGCCCGAGAATTGCGGGGCCCCACGTGCCGACGTAGTCGATCAGCTCACGACCGTCGACGTCCCAAATGTGCGCGCCTTTGGCACGATCGACAAAGAACGGTTCGCCGCCGACACCTCGGAATGCGCGCACGGGAGAGTTCACGCCGCCAGGGATGTGCTGACGCGCACGCGCGAAAAACTCGGCTGATTTCGTTGTTGTCAAAAGTTTATTCCAATCCGCCACGGTGAATCGATCTGTCCAACTGCGCTAATCATCTTCCCTCTGTCAAATTGACACCGGATCAACGTGCCGGATACTTTCGCTCCGCTCGTCTCAGGCGGGGTAGCCAAGTGGTAAGGTCGCGGTCTGCAAAACCGCTATTCGCGGGTTCGATTCCCGCCCCCGCCTCATCTCTTTCCTGTGATTGAGGCACTTACACTAAAATTGACCTATTTAGAACCCGCTATTCAGAACGAATCCACCTAGATTCGCCAAGGTTCATGCTCGTCTGATGCCTTGGAGAGTCCTGCCGGAGAAATGCGCGCGCACGCGTGAGACCCGGTTATTCGTGACTAAATAATACTCCTTTTGAGCAAAATATATAGATCGACACGGAACGGGAAACAGCACAATCTTACCCTCTCTTGAAGACACCATTTACCATTGTCTCCTCCTCCTCGCTGTTGCTTTTCGTCGCGGGGTTCACCTTTTCGGCAAAGGCGGCCCCGTTGACCTTTGACCGCACCGTCACCGCGAACGTTACCCAAGTTCAAGTAACGTTTAGAAGCACCCCTTATCAGCTTGACATCCCGCTAGGAACACCAGTGACGCTCGACATTACTTTTACTGGGGTGCCGATTGCGAATGCCGACGGGTCTCTCACGCTAGGCGGGAGTCATATCGTCCCGGGCAATAGCCTCAACCTTGGGTTATCCATGCCTATCGCGTTCGACGCCGCACAAGGTGGCCCCAGAATAGATGAAGACGAAAGTAATTCTGGTGGGCAGGGGGTAATCCTATTCCCTGACGGCACCTTCACTCTCAACGTCCCTGACTTCGACGGACTGGTTGGATTTGATAACGGCGGTTTCTCGCTTACCAGAAGCGGCCAAGTGTCGTTTACAGCCTTTGATAATGTCGGAGGAGCGAGTATTGGTATAACCGCGCAGGTGCCGGACGCGTTTTCTACGTTATGGGGCGCGCTGCCAATTGCGCTTCTT
>DASXIC010000043.1:0-2993 GCA_036498205.1 Chthoniobacterales bacterium
CACGCTAAGCGCTCGGTTGAGCCGCCAGAATCCTAACGTGATCGTGAAATAGGCCAGCGTCGAATGGCTCGGAAAACAGTTCTGCATACCGCTTCCCCACAGGGACTGCGGAAAAAGCGGTTGGAATGCAGGATTCAGAACAGGCGCGGGCCAGCGAATCCAGGGGCGGATCACCGCGGTAAAAAGAAAGGCGACCCCTACCGCGAGCACGCTCTGAAACAAGTAACTTCGACGCCGCAACCGCTTTTCATCATCCTTCGCCCAGAGCAAATAAAAAGCAACAGCGAAGAACCACGTGCCCAGAAAAGGGCACGTAATTACGAAATCAAACCAATCATCCATACGTGGCGTATGGGGAATGGCGCGAAACAGAGCTTTCAGCAGGATGTAGTTCCAATGCGGAAACCAGGGATCCGCCATCGTTGTCACCATGATTGTCTTTGCAAGCCGTCTATGTTTTTATCAGCGCTGGGACTTGCCGGAAAGCACAAATTGATAAATGCTGCTGTAGCGCTGCGCCAGTGTGTCCCAATTTTTTTCTCGCAGAACAAATTCGCGGCCATGATCGGCGAGCGATTTGCGCAGCGCCGGCGAAAGGATCAGGCGCTCGGCCTGCCGGCAGAAGTCAGAAACATCTTCCGCCTGGAACAACAAGCCGGTATTCTCGTTCTCGATCAACTCGCGAATTCCGCCCACTCCGCTTCCCAGCACCGGTATCTTAAGGGCCATTGCTTCCAAAGGCTTCAGCGGCGTCACTAACTCAGTCAGCCGAATACTTCGCCGCGGGTATACGGCAATATCTGTTACGGAATAGTAGCGCTGGATTTGATCATGGGGCACGTGGTCGATGGTGTGAACGTACTGGGAAGCATTGCACTCCCGCACCGCTTCCTGAATCGCCGCCTGGTCCTCTCCACGGCCGATAATCAAAATGTCGAACTGATGACCTCGCGCGCGCAGGGCCGCCGCCGCTCGAATCATCCAGCTTACGCCTTCATAGTGATAGAGCGACCCGAAAAAAGAAAAAACGGGATTATTTCCAAGGCCAAGTTGCTTCTTTATCGCTTCGTCTTTCTCACGCGGGACAAAACGTGTCGCATCGACGCCGTTAGGAACGTGAAACAGCTTTTCGCGCGGGATGCCGCGGGCCTGCAGGTCAGTAAGCATCGGCGTGGCGATTGCCCCCACTGCATCCGCATTCTTCGCGACATAGGTTTCGAGTTTGCGGGTCAAACGTGAACGTATCGAGCCAATGCTGGCGCGCTTTTGATCCGCGGCCGCATCTTCCCAAAACGCGCGTATTTCATAGACGAAGGGAATGCCGCTCTTGCGAGCGGCCTGCAATCCCGCAAGTCCGCATAGAACCGGCGAATGAGCATAAATAATTCGCGCGGGATGAATCGCGATAAGTTTTAGAATTCTTTCTCGAAGCAGTCGAATCACTTCCAGTTCCCGAACTACCGGCCAGCGTGCTCGCAGCGCGGAGTTGGAGATCTTACCTACAACCGGAGTGCGGGCATACGTCACGTCATCCAATACGATCTCAGTGGACGAAGGATCATCCATCTCGTGCAACGGGCCAGTGACAACGCGAATCGACTCGCCAATCCTCTGCTGCGCGGAAATAAGATTCCGGCTGCGCACGGAATACCCGCTCAGCACAGGAAAAGAATGATCCAGAACGTGAAGCACGCAAGCTTTATCGCGGTCGTTTGCGATTGAAGTTTGCAGAGGTTGCTCGTCAGCTGCGATCATGGCGCGTATTCACTCACTTTTATCCGAGACGGTAAGTCGGGAAGGACTGGGAAGCACTGTTCTTGCTATTCGTACTGTTCGTGCTATTTTCTCTTAAAGACTTTTTTTTGTCGAACTATCTCAGATAGAAGTTCCTGCGGTGCCGATCTTAGTTTGTTAATAGATTGTGACAATTTGGTAATGCTGTTGCCATTGTGACAGCCAGGAGACAGTGGATGAAACGCCGTAATGACAATAGCCTGAAACTCTGGGAACAGTACGGCAAGCATCTCTTAATGGCCATGCCGTACGCAGACGGTCTGATCACCGAAGGTCAAGGCGCTACGCTGCGAGATTTGGACGGCAATGAAATTCTCGATCTCGCATCAGGCCAGTTTTGTTCGATCCTGGGAAACAGCCATCCAAAATATGTCGAGCGATTGACCGCGCAGATGAAGAAAGTTGTACACGTTGGCACGCAGTTTCTCAGTCCGATTGTGCTCGAAGCGGCCCAGAAGTTTGCGGAAGTTGCGCCCGGAGCGCTTAACAAATCATTGTTTCTTTCCACCGGCACCGAAGCCAACGAATGCGCCATCAGCTTGGCTAAGACTTACACCGGCAAGCGAGGCGTCATCGGATTCAATCGCGGCTATTACGGCTTGTCGCTTGGAACCAAGAGCCTGACGTCGATCTTCTCTCCCGCCGACCGGCACGGCTCGGGCCCCACGGTTCCTGAGAGTTTTCGCTTTCTCGCGCCCCACTGTTTCCACTGTCCCGTAAAAAATCACTTCCCGGAGTGCAATCTCGTCTGCCTGGAGACGTCCATCGAGGCCGCGTTACCTCGAGAGCGCGATATCGCCGCAATCATCATCGAACCAATCATCTCCGCAGGCGGCATGATTGTTCCTCCGCCTGGTTATTTAAAGGCGCTGAAGAAATTGGCGCACGAACTCGGAGCGTTGCTCATTATCGACGAAGCGCAAACCGGCTTCGGACGCACCGGTACATGGTTCGCCTGCCAGCAACACGAAGTGGAGCCCGACATTCTTGTCGTCTCCAAGAGTTCCGGCGCCGGCTTTCCCGTCTCCGGCATAATCACCACCGATGAAATTGCCGATCGGATCGCATCTCACGGATGGATCCACCTCGCGAGCCATCAATCCGATCCTTTGCCCGCGGCTGCGGTGGCTGCAACCATCGACATTGTTCGCGAAGAAAAACTTATCGAGAACGCAGCCACCCAGGGCCGTTACTTTATC
>DASXIC010000044.1:0-7579 GCA_036498205.1 Chthoniobacterales bacterium
GCCTTCCGGCTGCAATAACGACGCAGAGTTAGTCTCCAAGGGGAGCGGAAATCCGATTCCACGGTGACAATCGTCCCTGATTTAAGACCACGTAATCAGCCGCATTTCATGATCTTGTTGCAAATGGGGATGATTAGGAACAACGCGGATACTAAAGCCGTAGGCGCCTGATTCGCTCGCTGGAACTGCGCCCCGATAGAGATAACTGCCATCGCCGTTTTGGCCAGCCTGGTCCAAGCGGGTAATTGCCGGATTTTTAATCCCCCCGTTCTCAGCTTCGCCATGGTAGGCTTCGACGCGCACATGTTCCGGATTGACCGAGCCGAGATGAACACGCGCGCTCACCTGCACTGACTCCCCCACTGGAATGCTCTGACGATCATCATTGCCAACCTGGACGTCATCGATCCGGACCTGCGACCAATCTTTGCGCATATGGGTTTTCCATTCGCTAAGGGCGGTCGCGGCAGCGCAGCTGTTCTCGAAGAATTCCCGGTAGGCTTTTGCGGCGGGGGAATAGAGCCGCTCGGTGTATTCCATAACCATGCGATGGGTATTGAAGATCGGGGTTACGCTTCGGATCGACTCGCGCATGAGCTGGAGCCAGGCCAATGGAAGTTTTCCATCCGGTTTCGCGTAATAAAGCGGGATGATTTGATTTTCGAGCAACTGGTAAAGACTGGCCAGGTCGATCTCATTTTGAAACTCAGCTGACCCGTCCCTGAACTCGGCACCGATAGCCCAGCCATTGTTGCCATTGTAGCTTTCCCTCCACCAGCCATCCAACACGCTGAGATTGAGCCCACCGTTGGGAGGCGTTTTCATTCCGCTCGTGCCGCTGGCTTCGAGGGGACGAAGAGGATTGTTCAGCCACAGATCAACTCCCTGGATCAGGCGGCGGGCAATGTAGGTGTCGTAATCTTCAAGAAAGACGATTCGGTTATGGAAGTCTGGCTGACGCGAAAACCTGTACACTTCCTGGATCAGCGCTTTTCCGCCTTCGTCCCTCGGATGGGCCTTGCCTGCGAAAATGAATTGTACCGGCCGCGTAGTGTCGCTCAAGAGGCGCTGTAGCCGGTTCTTGTCCGCGAACAAAAGTGCGCCGCGCTTGTAGGTGGCGAACCGTCGGGCAAAACCGATGGTGAGAATTTCAGGATCGAGAAGGCGATTGGCAGCGCGGATCGATTCCGGCGATTCACCAACGCGCTCGCGTTGTATGCGCACTCGTTCGCGCACGAACTGGATGAGACGTTGTTTGAGTTGTTGATGGGTGTTCCAGAGCGCGAGGTCGGGAATGTCTATCACCCGTCGCCAAAAATCTTCGTCCGTGAGATTTTCTTCCCAGTCCCCCAGGTATTTCTCGTAGAGTGCCGAAAATTCCGGCGCCATCCATGTCTTGGTGTGAACACCGTTGGTCACGCTGGTGATCGGTACCTCGTGTTGCGGGACCCCGGACCAGACATCTTTCCAAAGGCCGCGGCTTACTTCTCCGTGCAATTTACTGACCCCATTGGCATGACGACTCAAACGCAAGGCGAGGATGGTCATGCTGAAGGGATCGTTGGGGTTCACCCGTGTTTGTCCAAAAGTGAAAAGTTCCTCGAACGGAATCCCAAGTTGCGAGGCGAAATCGCCAAAATATCTTCGCATCATTTCGCGCGGGAAAGAATCGTTACCCGCCGGCACCGGGGTATGAGTTGTGAAAACGTTGGCTGAGGCGGCCACCTGCAGCGCCGCGTAGAAATTCATCTTTTTTTCGGTAACGAGAAGACGAATTCGTTCGAGCGCGAGGAAGGCGGAATGTCCTTCGTTCATATGAAATACTTCCGCTTCAATGCCGAGGGCGTTGAGAGCATGGATCCCGCCTATGCCAAGAATGATTTCCTGCCGCATTCGCATCTCGAGGTCGCCACCATAAAGCTCGGCCGTTATGAGGCGATCTTCCGTGCTATTCTCCGGCACATCCGTATCGAGCAAGTAAAGATCCACTCGCCCGACATGGAGTTGCCAAAGCTTGGCGTAAACATCGCGATCTAGAATTCGTACCGGCACCAGAAGCCGGTGCTCGCCCTGCCGCACTTCGCGCTGTGGCAAGTGATGAAAATTCTGATTCAGGCTAATGGCGTGCTGCACGCCATCCTTATCAATCTCCTGTTTGAAATATCCGTGTCGATAGAGCAGACCCACAGCGACGAACTTGATGTCCAGATCGCTCGCCGACTTACAATGGTCTCCCGCCAAAATCCCAAGACCGCCGGAGTAGTTGGGAATGGATTCGTGAAACCCGAATTCAGCCGAGAAATACGCGACCGGTTTCTGCAACACCGCGCCGGGGCCGGCTTTGCCGTAAGTATCCTTTCGGCTCAGATATTTTTGGAATGCATCGTAAACCTGCTTCAATTCGCGCAGAAAGGATTTGTCCTGTGCCACTTCCTCCAGTCGGGCCTGCCGCGAAAGCTGAAGCATACGGAGAGGATTGTGATTGGTTCTGTTCCATAGGTCAGGATCGAGGTGCCGAAAGAGACGGCGTGCCGACGGTTCCCAGGTCCACCAAAGGTTGAAACTCATTTCGCGCAACGGTTCGAGACCCGCCGGCAAAGTCGGAATGACGTTGTAAGTCAAAAAGTTTGGCATAGCGGAGAAGCCAGAGAGTTGGGGTATTGTCAGGGAAATATCACATCTGGCAATGGAGCGGAGCGGGTTACATGCCGCGCACCACGGGAGCGGGAATGGCGAGCCCGATGAGAAATCCGGTAAACAGGCCTCCAAGGTGAGCAGCCATGCTGACGTCGGGTGTTACAATGTCGAATGCGATTTGGAGAAGAATAATGACAATGATGTTCCGGAACCGCTCCGCCGCGAGAGGCGCGTGTCGGTTGCGCAAAAGGAAGCCGGCCCATGTCCCGACGATGCCCATTACACAACCCGACGCTCCTACAAGTTGCAACGGAGGTAGTAGACGTAGTTTGGCCAGGAAAACGACGATGAGGCTCGAGCTAATTCCGGAGAGAAGGTAGCAAATCGCGAATGGCAGCCCGCCAATCTGACGCTCAAGGGACGGTCCAAGTACGACCAGCGCGAACATATTAAAAACCAGATGCAGCACACCGTAATGTAAGAATAGCGCGCTGAGTAAACGCCAATGCTGTCCGGCATAAACGACGGAAGTGGTATCGAGCTCGCCCAACCGATACAAGGTGAGCGGGTTTTGCGGCCCGCCAGAAAAGATTTCGAGAACAAAAACGGCGCAATTGATGACGACCAGCCCCAGCACAACAGGCGAGAGGGAGATGTCTAACAGGCGCCTGGAATAGAACGGATCGGCTAAAGCGCGGGCGCGACGGCGCCGAATTGCCGGAAGCAACAACAGTCCGGACCAGGCAATTCCTGCGATGTAACCGGCAATTGGTCGCACAATCATCCAGGCGATTCCCGAAATGAGCAAAACAAGTAATGCCGCCCTCCGTGAGGCGGAAGCGTTCGATCGAAAACTTTGCAAGACAATGAGCAGCGCCGACGCAACTGCAGTAAAAAGAAAGATATGCTGAAGCTCCATTCCCCGCGGCGACGAGTTTCGCACACCCACGGCATTCGTCACGTCACGTGAAAGTTACTTTCCCAATCCAGGGTTCTTGCAACATTGAAGGGTTGCGAATTTCGATAGTCATTTATCTGGATGTTGTTTCTTCGTGGTGCTTTTGGGCGGAGCCGACCTGGTCCGAATTAAAAAAGCGTTACCGCGATCGCGTCGATTTTGATTGGAAAATCGCGCTCATGGACGCGGCCGGTCTGCCCAAATCGCGGGTCCAGGAGGAATGGTATTACCGACGAAGCGGCATGATGAATCGGTCGCCCTTCATGTTGCGGACGGATTGGTACGAACCATTGTTGCCGGAATATCTTACGCCAAATCTGGTGGCCGAGGCCGCACGAGATCTGGGGGTGAAGGATGACAAGGTACGAATAGCGCTGGCCAATGCCACTTTGCGTGAAGGCAGGAATATTCGCGATTGGCGGGTAGCGGCAGAAGTTGCAGCGAAAGCGGGTGGTCTCGATCCGAAAAAATTGCTGGAACGCGCGCACTCGCCCGTGATTGAAACGCGGGTGCGAGCAACAACGGCGGAATGGCATGCTTTCCAGGTTTCGCAACGGCCCACTTTCGTTATCGATACCGAAATTGGTGATCGCGCAGTTTTCTCGGGAGTGGTAAAGCTGGAGCCGATCGCCGCCACCCTCGATTCAATGATTGAAGATGCTGTCGCTTACGCCGCCCATGCGGCCCATTTCGGCGCGCCACCTGCTGAGTAACTGCCCAAATTGATCTTGCGACTGTTCGATTGTGGTTTACAACTTCCTCTCGGCTCGCGAAATGCGAGCCCGTCGCCGTGGTCCTCGCAGCTGCGGCGATGTCGGGTGCTTCACCGCGCGCGTCCGCGCGGCGGTGGATTTGCGAAATGGAATGACGGCGGCGCGGTGCACTCCCGCTTCGTCGGAAGGAGCTTTGATTTAATCTGCAACTGCAAATTCGTGTAAACGGTCGGATTCGCGCTCGCGAAGTGCGAGTGATCATGGGAGCGACCGGTGAACAGCTTGGCGTCATGAAGTTATCCGACGCCTTGCGCAAAGCGCAAACCCTGGAGCTCGACCTTGTCGAGGTTGCTCCAACGGCAAACCCGCCGGTATGCAAAATTGTCGATTTCGGCAAATACCGCTACGACATCTCCAAGCAGGAGAAAGATCGCAAGTCATCCGGTACGAAATTAAAGGAGATCAAATTTCGGGTAAATATCGACGAGCATGACTACCTGACCAAGATCCGGCACGGCGAGGAATTTCTCGATAAAGGGAACAAGGTGCGCGTTCAGCTGCAATTCCGCGGACGTGAAATGGCGCATCAGGAGTTCGGCATGCAACTGATGGAGAAGGTCAAAAACGATCTTGCGGGTATGTCTCAGGTCGAAATGGAGCCGAAACTTGCCGGCCGCAACATTACCATGACGCTCTCGCCTTTGCCCGCGAACCGTCGCAAACGCCGTTTTCTGGCAGAAGAAAATCAGCAGACATCCGTCAACGGCGCACGATCGGACGAAAAGGAAGCGGAGTAATTTCGCAGCTCAGGGTCTCGTGACCGAGGGTAGCGGCTGCGCCCGATTCGACGGAACCGTTTGGCCCGTTTGTGGAGGCGGCGCATTGGGATTCGGAATCGGTCCCGCAGGAGTGGCCACTGGAGGAGGAGGCGCGCTCAATTTGGCCTCGAGGAACTTTTTCATCTGTTGCGCGTTGCTATTATTGGGATCGAGTTGCAGCAGCTTATTCGTATCGGCCAACGCACCTTTCAGGTCGCCTTTGGTCTGGAGGATAAATGCGCGGAGTTGATAATATTTCGGTTCGTTCGGCTTCAATTTGATCGCCTCGGAATAGTCAGCGAGGGCTTTGTCGAGCTCCTTCAGCTGCATTTCGACATAAGCGCGCCTCTCGTAAGCCTCAGGGTCATTTTTTACCTCCTTTAGAACCGCCGTGTAATCCTGGAGCGCGTTGTTCCAGTCGCCCTTGCTCAAGTAGGCATAAGCACGGTAGCGCCTCGTAGCGGCATCGTCGCCTTTCAGCTTGAGCGCTTCATTTAAATCGTTTATCGCGGCATCATAATTTCGCTGGCTAACGAAGGCGGTGGCGCGTTGGAGCAGCGCGATAGCGAGATTATCCGAATTTTTTTTGTCTTGCGGTTCCACCTGAACCGCGCGGCGAAAGCTCTCGACCGCTTTGTTCCAGTCTTTCGCCTTCGCCGCCTCAACACCCTCTCGCGAAAGCCTCGCCGCTTCTTGATTTCCTTGTCCGTATAGCGAAGCCGTCGTCATCGTCAGGCCGATGGCGGCTATACCAATGAACCTTATATAATTCATCTTGCTCTCCGTGTGAAAGTTGCGGGCAGACAAATGCGACGAATGCGCAGGCTGTCAACCGCTCAGTTGCTCATTATTACATTCGTTTTCCACCACCGCGATGGATTGCGAAGGAGCCGAAATCGTCGCGGAGGTGCCCTCTTCATCCACTCGCGAGATTCGCTGTGCTCGGCCCGTTTGCTCGTCAATTTCGACCACCGCTCCACGTAGCCGAACCTCACCCCTTGCCACTGGAAAAGATGCGGGAAGGTTGGAAATGAATCGCTGGACAATGGGTTCTATGGCGCGTCCAAGAATTGAATGGACCGGACCGCACATGCCGGCATCGCAAAGAAACGCCGTTCCATCCGGAAAAATTTGCTCGTCTGCCGTTTGCACGTGCGTGTGGGTGCCGACAACAGCCGAAACTTTACCGTCGAGAAAACGGGCGAGCGCGATTTTTTCGCTGGTCGTTTCACCGTGAATATCGACGAAAATGACCTTCGTTTCCTGGTGCATTTTCTCTACCGCCCGTTCCATGGCGTGAAAGGGGTTCTCCAGAATGGGCAGCATGAAGGTGCGGGCCTGAACATTGATTACGCCGACCCTTCCTTTTGGCGTTTCCAAGACAATCGCGCCGTGCCCCGGCGCTCCGTCGGGATAATTAATTGGGCGCAGCAGCCGGGGCTCCGTGTCGATGTATCCAAAAATGTCCTTCTGGTCCCAGATATGATCGCCTGTCGTCACGACCGAAACACCTGCACGCAGTAAATCGATCGTAATTTTTCCCGTTATCCCGCGGCCACCTGCTGCATTCTCACCATTGACGACAGTGAAATCTACCTCGTATTTTTCTTTCAACTCCGGCAAGCGTGCGATGACCGCGCTCCGACCGGGCTCGCCAACGACATCGCCCAGGAAAAGAATCGTTAGCATTCGCCGATCATCGTATTATTGGAGACGAAGTCCAGATGGTCCGTCTTTCGCCGCGCCGAGTCCTGTTTCTTCTGTTAGCGGCAGTTCTGGCAGCCGAGATCCTTTCTGCTGCGAATGTCAGTCCGCTCGCTTCCACGCCGCGCTGGCAAACACTCGAGCGATATCAGGAAACGATCACGCACGATCAGTTCCTGCAACTGTTGCAAAATGTTTATGCGACGCGCGGTTATGACGATCTGATCCAAGTGAGCGACGGAGAAGCGCGTATTTGCCAGGATCGGGATGCGAACACCTTTTTCAGATTACGTTTCGCGAAAGAAAAACCTCGCCCGGTTCCTCCGCACTATTGGCGTACCATTGAAAGCCTCGGCCCCGCCTCGGCAGGGAAGCCCCTCGCTCGCCTGCACGTTGCGCTCGATCCCGGACATATCGGCGGGAAATGGGCAAAAATGGAGGAACGCTGGTTTCAGGTGGGCGATAGCCCACCAGTGGAGGAAGCCGAGATTGCGTTACGCGTGGCGAAGATTCTTGCGCCGAAGCTGCGGGGTCTCGGAGCAGAAGTTACATTTGTCCGATCGCGGAATCGCCCGACAACGCCGAAACGGCCGGACGATTTTCGCGAGATCGCCAAGGCCGTGCTGGCGAAAGCGGGTGTGAACGACCCGGTCGACAGCTACGATGGCGCTGCCGACCAAGATAAGGACAAATCGGTTCGCTGGCAGAGCGAGCTGCTCTTTTATCGGCAAAGTGAAATTCGTTATCGT
>DASXIC010000045.1:0-3853 GCA_036498205.1 Chthoniobacterales bacterium
CGGCTATCGTCTGCTGCCATTCATCGAGAGTGATTTCGGCAAAAGGCTTCACCACCGTGATACCGGCATTATTCACCAACAGGTCGAGGGATTCATCCCCGGCGGCCGCGAGCAAACGGTTAATGCCGCGAATCGTCGCCAGATCATGGATGAGTTTCAAAACCACCGCGCCACTTTCCTCAACCTCCCGGCTCGTTTGGGCGAGCGCGGCGGCATCGCGTCCGTGCAATAACAATGTTGTGCCAGTCGCGGCAATCCTGACCGCAATCGCCCGGCCAATTCCTCTGCTCGCACCGGTGATCAAATATCGTTTCATTGATTACAACGCCTGAGGGTAAATCGATTATTTGCTGTCTCCCATAGACGCAGTCGCTGCAGTCGGTTCCCGACTCCCTTATCCAACTTGGACCAAAGGGCGGTTACGATATTCTCGCCCGTGGAGGGTCTGGAACGAAACTCTTCCGTCTCCAGGTCGAGATGGCGGTCGCTCCAGGGCTTGATTACCTCTCGCATCGCGCTCTCAAACTCGCTCAATGGAAAGAGGATCCCGCTTCGTTGATCAAAGTCACCACCGACCGTCGCCTCCGCCAGGTAAAGATGCCCATGTCCGCCGGGATTGCTGCATTTGCCATACATCTCAGCGTTCTGCTGTTCGGAAAATTCGTAGTTCTGCAATCGATGCACCGCCCCAAACGATAACTGCATTCCAAGTCGATATTCTCCTGTTTGCAAATACTCCGCGAAAAAATCGTCGCGTTCATTCAGGCGAACGCGATCGCACGGCAACGTCGCAGACACTCGAGTAAAAATGTAGTGCGCGAGTGTCTCGGTAGTGATCGGCCCGTTTCGCAGACCTGCCACCTCGATATTCAAGTTTCGATGATCCAATTCGGACCGAAGGGCAGCGATGCAGTTCCGGACTTTGCCATCAGAAATCTCGAATGACCGATCGCCATCCTCTACACGCATTGTCAGCCGCGCACGATAATTATGCCCATGACCATGCGGAGAAGAGGCAATGCCGAATAAACGATTGTTCTCTTCTATCGATAAATGGGGCGACATGGTCTGCCGCGCCGCAGAAAAATCGAACGCGTAGTTGCAATCCGTCCGCCCGTTGGCGTAGGCCGTCGCACTCCGAAGCGGGGATTCTATCAAGTGGACCGCCCACAACGCTGCGCCCGAATCCCGGAACAACGGCGCGACGTCAGAAGCCAGTCGTCGAGCGACGTTTTCAACAGTCGGAGTAACTTCGGCAAAATCGGCATTGTCGGCGTTGAGGAACTTATGATCGTAGCGCGATGCAATCACCCCACCTGCACGCGCTTTAATTTCGCTGATGTTCATTAACATCCCCGTGGGAGGATCAATCTGGCCGGAAAAACTAAACCAGGCAGTGTAGTTTCTACCACTACCATAACGGGCCTCGCTTTCACCTCCGAATCGCTCCCGGTTTTCCCCGGCGGAGAGGTGTTTCGAAAATAACCGCCGCGATGCGGAGAACTCGAGTCTCTTGCTAACGGTCAGGAGCATGACCAGGCGGCGCGTCAGGCCAGGAGTGAGAGAAATTCCGATCGCGTCCGCGCGTCGTCCTTAAACGAGCCGAGGAGACACGATGTTTTCATGACGGAGTTCTGTTTCTCTACCCCACGCATCATCATGCAAAGATGCTTCGCCTCAATTACGACCGCGACTCCGCCAGGTTGTAATGTATGCATGAGAGCGTCCGCGATCTGAGTTGTAAGTTGTTCCTGAATTTGCAGGCGCCGGGCGAAGACATCGACCAGGCGGGCAACTTTGGACAATCCGATTACTTTCCCGTTGGGAATATAAGCGACATGGGCGCGTCCAATGAAGGGGAGCAGATGATGCTCACACATCGAGTAGAGTTCAATGTCTTTGACCAGAATGATCTCGCTCGCATCGGAGTCGAAAATCGCGCCATTGACGATATCTTCGACGCATTGACGATAGCCCTGTGTTAGAAATTCGAAGGCACGAGCCGCGCGTATCGGCGTTTTCAGCAATCCCTGACGCGATGGATCTTCCCCCACGCCCTCAAGGATTTCGTGGAACGCCTCGGAAAGGCTCTTGAGCCGCGTCTCGTCCAGGCGATTTACCTCGCGGCTCAGTCCCTCGTCTATTTCAAATTTCGAATCACCGTCGCGCATACGCTTAAGC
The DNA here is from genome assembly GCA_036498205.1 of Chthoniobacterales bacterium. Classification (GTDB taxonomy): domain Bacteria; phylum Verrucomicrobiota; class Verrucomicrobiia; order Chthoniobacterales; family UBA10450; genus AV69. The sequence goes on from DASXIC010000045.1 coordinate 2,182, forward strand.
TAGCGCTGGACGGCAATGGCACAAGAACCAGCGGCGTAGCTGTTCGCATGATCGGCTGCGTTCTTGGCGCGTTAGTTCAGGGCGAAAACTTCCACCAGCGCGATGCCGGCGGTATTGTTCGATCCGGTGACAATGGCGGTATAAGAGGCTGGTGCGAGCGTCAGAATAATTGCCGACTCGCGGTCATCAATAGGCGCTTTGTCAGTCGATTGGATATCGGCTTGCTGAGTGTCCTTCCAATTATCATTTGCAGCCATGGTCACGCCATCGCCGTTAACGACTCGAAGAGCCGGGTCGGCCAGGGCATCCGTGATATTAAATTGCGCCAGGGACGGGCCGATCGCACGAATGAGCACCCGGGTAGAACTTCCAACTGTCCCGCCCGGAATCACACCACCGATCATGACAAAATCACCGGTTTGGACTACACCGCGCGTGGAGAGATTCGCCAGAGTGACTGTACTTGAGCCATCCATGTCGTAAACTTCGACCAGAGCGATCCCGCTGGTTCCCCCTTTGCCGGAAACGATTGCCGTATATTGTCCGGGCTCAAGCGTCGCCAGAATGGCCGCTTCGCGGACATCGGTGGGTTGCAAATGAAAGGGAATTTGCGATGCATTGACATCGGTCTGCCAATCGTCATTGCTGGCAATCTCGCTGGTCGTGCTGTGCAGAGTTAGCATTGGATCCTGCAGTGGATCGGGAACATTAAAGTCCGCTAACGTGGGGCCAATCGCGCGAACTAGTACTTGTTTCAGCCCGGTGCCGGAGACGATAAAGCCGCCAATAAGCACGTGGTTGTCTGTTTGCACCAGAGCGCGAGTGGAAATGTTCTCCAAAGTTACGTTGGTCGGAATAGTAAATGCCTGGTTGATGTTGCTAGCGGCAAAGATGGGGTCGAGTGCGCCACCAGGAAGATAAATTGTGGTGCCAATTACCGATGCCCAGATCCCGTGCCGGGGCGTTGGCATATCCGGAAGCCTTCGCCAGCTATTGCTGCTCGGGTTGTAGGCTTCCACTTCGGCGTGCACCACATTCGGAGTTTCGCCACCGAAGACGTATAGTTCACCGCTAATGACCCCAGCAGCCGTGCCGGAGCGTCCTGTCGGTATGTTTGGCAGCGTCGACCAATTATTGGTTTGCGGATCGTAGACTTCGAAATCTGTCTCCGCGTCAGTCGATCCACGACCCCCGGCCGCGTAAAACTTGCCATTGATGACGCCGCCGGAGACATGATTCCGTGCCACATGCATTGAAGCGAGGCCGGTCCACGTGTTCGTCCCCGGGTCGTAAACCTCCACCTCGCGTGTACTCGTGCCGAGTAAGTTGACACCGCCGGCTACATAAATTTTATCGTTAATCACCCCGACAGCAGGTGTGGCGTTATGTATAGAATTCATCGATGCCACCGCAGACCAGGTGTCGCTTTCCGGGTCATAGACAAAAGCTTCCTTGGAGAGCCCGCCGAAGCTGTAGAGTCTTCCCGCGGCCACAGCCGCCGAATTGTGGTTCAGGGGGAATGGAATCGGGTGCGCTGATGTCCACTTGTTGGTGGCGGGATCATAAACCTCGACGGTGTCGGTCGAGACAATGTTTTCGTTGTAGCCTCCGATGACGTAGATCTTGCCATTTAAGGCAGCCGTTGCCAGTTCCTGCCGGAACGATGGCATGG
>DASXIC010000046.1:0-4713 GCA_036498205.1 Chthoniobacterales bacterium
GCGACCGTCGCGGCCGAACGCGCGTTGCGGCAGATCCCGGGCGTGCGCCTGGTGGAGGGCGTGCTGAGCCACGACGAATACACGATCGAAACCGGCAAGATCGATGCGATGCTGCTGCCTTATGATCCGGTCCTCTTCGGCTTTCGGGGATCTGGCATATTTACCCAATCGGTGGCCGCCGGACGCCCGGTCATTGCCTCCGCCGGAACGTTCGCAGGCGCCAGCATTGCCAGCGGAAAGGCGGAGGGGGAGGTTTTTTCTCCCCAAAATTCTGCGGCACTGGCCGCCGCGATGATGCGGCTCTGCGGCCGGCTGGCCGATAGCCAGATGCGGGCGGCGAAACTGGCCAAAGCTTTCGCGCACGAGCACAGCGTGGAAGCCTATGTCGACGTTCTTTTGGCTCACGCGGCGTGCTAGATTTTCGAAAAACTGGCAACATCACGCAGCCGTCCGCTGCCTCGACATTTGAGACCTTCTCGGGGTTAAGTTCACGATAAGGTCCAAGTCAGGGTGAAAATCAAAACGTTGCGCCGACCCCTAAGAGGACATTCGCATGCGATTTAATATTGTGACGCCCGTTCTCAACGGAGAAAAATTTATCAATGAAACTATTCTAAGCGTGGTGAGCCAAACGGGACCATTTTCGATCCATTACCATGTTCAAGATGGCGTATCAACAGACTCAACGATCAAGCTATTGACGGCGTGGCAAAACCGTCTGGCAAACGACTTCCCGATCGATTGCGCAGGAATAGAGTTTTCTTTTTCGAGCGAGCCCGATCGTGGACTCTATGACGCGGTCAACCGCGGTTTTGCGGCCTGCGGCGATTCGGATTTCATGGCCTGGATCAATGCCGACGACCGTTTTGAACCAGGCGCCTTCGTGACGGTCGCGGAGATCTTCGATAAGCATTCCGATATCCACTGGGTGACGGGGCGGCCCACCGTCATCAACGAAGCGGGCGCAATGCTGCATATTTCGCCAATCGTTCCTTTCCCACGAACGGCCATAGCCGCTGGTATTTTCGAGGGCCGTTTCGCGCGGCCTTTCATTCAGCAGGAAGGCACGTTCTGGCGACCCGGATTATGGGAAAAGACAGGTGGTCTCAATGCAAATTTCCGGTTTGCCGGCGACTTTGATCTTTGGCGGCGGTTTGCGACGCAAAGCGACCTCGTCATTGTCGACACGATTCTAGGGTGCTTTAGGATACGAAAAGGTCAACTAACGGATGATCTGAGGCACTACCACGCGGAAATCGATTCCTCGCTTTCTCCGGACGAGATGGAGACACGCATCAAAATTTCAAAGAAATATGCGAAGTCGCGGTTCGAATATCGAGTCTTGCTGCGCCATTACGGCGGACCCTGGGTGTGTGAGCGTTGGCCAATGTGCGTGCTTCCATTTCTCGGCACCAAGGCGTTCAAAGCGGAACATTGGCGTCTCAGCCTCCTAGCGCGGTTCGACAAGGAAATCCGGGTCCCGTTAGTTTCGATTGACCCGGTTCGTACATCGGCCAGCATTGAAAGGATTTACAAATAAAGAATAGGATTACGAAACCTGCCAGCCCGAAAAAGACGGCGTTCGCTGGTTGCCAAAAAAGACGGCATCGTTGTGTGACCTCGGAAGGAGCAATTCTTTGTTTTCCATAAAACGGATTTTGCGCCCGTCCCCCACAGCAACTAATTCGTCACCGGAAAAATTGCTGGTCGAGCCTCCGGAAATCACCACGCTTCGCGCCATGTCCACCGACCGCGCGCTTTGGCGCGTGGCGAACCGCGACCTCGAAATCGGTACAGTGATCGATATCGGAGCTTCCGACAGGAGGTGGTCGGACGTCTGCGCGAAACATTATCCCGATGCTGATTATCTGCTCATCGAAGCGCAAGATGCGCATGAAGAGGCGCTAAAGGCCTATGTCTCCGCGCATCCAAAGGCTAAATATGTCCTGGCGGCTGCGGGAGACGCACGCGGGGAAATCTACTTCGACGACAGTGACTTGTTTACAGGGTTCGCGAGCAAGATAAGAAGCGAAGGCGCGCGCAAGATCGTGCGAGAGACCACCATCGATCATGAGATCGGCGTATATAGTCTGCCCGGTCCCTATCTGATCAAGCTCGACACGCACGGTTACGAGGTCCCCATTCTATGCGGGGCCAAGGAGACACTGCGCAAAACCAATCTCCTCGTTATTGAAACCTATAATTTCCGCCTCATCGGAAGCAGCCTGCTTTTTCATGAAATCATCGCCTACATGCGCGAACGTGGATTTGGTGTTATAGACATGTCCGAGCCGCATTGGCGCATTCTCGATTTCGCGTTCTGGCAGATTGACCTCTTCTTTGTGCGCCTTGATCGGCCGGAGTTTCTCGTGAATTCGTATCGCTAGGCGTTTCCGGGCGCATGATTCGCAATTGCCTATCCGGCTGCGCGCTGCGAACCCGCGCTATCATGGCGAAAACACGCCTTGGAAAGAGGGTTTGAAATTTAGCTATCGAGGGAGGTTCCGCCTTTCGACAGCGGTCGCGTAGGTGGCGACGTCCCAGAATCTCGATTTCGGCAGGCTCTCCGGGGGGTCGAACTTGAACGGTTGCCACCTCTCGGAAGGCGGCGTATCGATCAGAGCGTGAACGCGGCCTTGAGGAGCGAGCAGGAGCGATAGGGCCTGAATTTCAGAATACCAGGTCATCTCTTTCCAGAGAATAGGATTGCGCGGGGCTGCGGTTTCGAGCGCTTTCTGCCACGGAACCCGCCCTTCAGTTTGCTCGATGATCCGCGTTACAGTGCCGAGCGTATCGGCCCACTGCCGCGTCATCATGATCTGGGCAACACTCTGAGTTAGCAGCAATCCACACAAGACCAGAAGGGCAGGTTTTGAAAGCAGGAATTGCGGTTTCACGCCGTTTCTCCAACCCGCCCATAGGCCAAATGACAGGAACGTTGTGCCGAGAACGGGCAACCCGCGCCCACTGAATTGAGAGACGGGAGTAATGGTCCATTCTGGTAAAAACAGCAATAACGCAGCAAAGAGGACGAATAAGCTAGTAGAAATCAACAGAATAGGCTGAGCTTTTCCGCCTTTGCTTTGTGCGCACATAATCCAGAAAATGCTGACGCATGAGACAATAGTGATGACTGCGGTGAGGTTTACTGCTTGTAGCTCGACGAACGCGAGAGCGAAGACCCCAATCAGGAAATCTCCGGCATTTACTGGATCACGGGGGTGCAGTATGACCGATATCAGGTAGCAGGCCGACCATATCGCGGCGGCGGAAATCGCCAATTGCGTCGACCGCTCGACCGCTGAGCTGCCACGCATACGCAGGATCGCAATGGCGGCAATTCCAACGAAGAATATAGCTGCAGATTCGTGAGTCACAGCTCCCAACGCGGTTAGTGAAATGGTAAAAATCGCTCCCCAGCGGCTGCGCGAGCGGAACAGTACGAGAAAAAAAATTATCCACAGCAAACAGGACGCAATCATACCCTCACCGATGGCCGCGAGGCTGGTCATCGGGCAGAGGCCTACGAGATTGATCAGAGGACCGATGATCCACCCCTCTTCTTCATGTGGGAGAATCAGCCAGCAGCTGTAAGTCAAGATAATGGGCCAACCCAAGGTACCCAAGGTGAACAGCCGCCCAAAGGTCGGCAGGTCCGTGGCGCCAGATCGTATTGCGAGTATAACAAGCGACTGCTGCAGGAGCTGAACCAGCTTTCGCGCGGGTTCCAGGAGAAAAAAGTCCTCAGAAGCCAGGATATGAACGATGTAGTTCGAGCCGTCGGCGAACACGCCTCGCATTTCGGATACCGAATACAGCATTGTTGCGGTAGAAATGATGATGGATAACAAAAATACGTTTCGGATGGTCACCAAGTTTAATTCATGTGGCAGTTCTAACGGTTTACTAAAAACGATTTGAGGGTTTGGCACCAATCCTCTCCTGTGGTGCTTTAAGCGGACTCTCGCTTGCATGATTGGCCTGCGACAAATCCGAATCTACCGATCCAGCGCGCCGCCCGCCAGCACCAAGCCTTCCATCGCCGTCGAGCTGCGCTCGGGCGAATGCTGCGGGCGGCGCGACCGGTCCGCCAGACCCCCTTGCCCGCCGTCCGCCAGCACGCCCACAGCCGATAGCCAATCGTCGGGCTGACGCCAAACCGCCGGCCCAGCTCGGGGGCTTGGTGAGCGAGGGCCCCGCCGCCTTCGAGCAAGTTGCGACCATTTTCTTATCTATATTCCCGCAACCGCAGCCAGTACATATACTGGGGTGAGGGATCCCCGCTCCATTCTCATCACCGGCGCGAGCAGCGGTATTGGCGCCGCCCTGGCCCGGGCCTACGCGGCGCCACGAACCCATTTAGCGCTCTGCGGCCGAGACGCCGCCCGGCTCACCGCGGTAGCTAGTATTTGCCGCGAGCGCGGCGCCGAGGTAATCGAGGCTTGCCTCGATGTTACCGAGGCGGCGGCCGTTGCGGCCTGGATCGACGATGTCGACGGCGCCTCGCCCCTCGAGCTGGTGATCGCGAACGCCGGGGTTCAGGGTGGTTTGTGGCGGGATGGCGCCGGCGAAACGCTCGACGAGTTGCACCGTGTGATGAATGTTAATTTCGGCGGCGTTTCGAACACGCTTCATCCGGTGCTTCCGGCAATGCGGCGGCGCCGACGCGGCCAGGTTGCGCTGATCTCCTCGCTGGCGGCCCTGCGGGGGATA
>DASXIC010000047.1:0-60367 GCA_036498205.1 Chthoniobacterales bacterium
CTGGCGCGAAAAAGAGGATTTGAAACTGATCGGTCATCTCGGACATCGTCAAAAATTCGGCGGCGCCGAAATGGCCGCTGCCAGCGTTGTTGATGACAACATCGAAGTGGCCGGCCTCGCGAAGCGCCCCTTCGAACGCTCTTTGAATCTCGTCGCTGTGTCGCAAATCAAGCTGAACGGGATGAAAATGTTGTTGCCGGAGGAGACGCGCCGGATCGCGGGCCGTTCCCCACACCTCGTGACCGCACGCCAGCAGCGCCTGCGCAGTGGCCAAACCAATCCCAGAACTCGCTCCAGTGAGAAAGACATGTTTCATCAAGCCAGGCTGCTCGCGCGTTTATGCAGCAACCATCCAGCGCCGAAGATGGCCAGGAACACCAGACCCGCGATCAACTGGCCTCCAATTCCGGGTAAAAGCAGACGGCAAAGCAGTGCCGGGACAATCGCGATGATTGCCCAAAGGACAGGTGGGCGGATGCTTTGCCATGCGTTCGGCCATTCGAAGACGAAGCGCAGAACAAAGTAGCGCAGGACGCCTTGCACAACATAAGGAATTAGAATGCCGAAAGCCGCTCCCATTACGCCAAAACGCGGAATCAGCCACAAGTTTGCACCGAGCGCGATAACACAAGTAATCGAGGAATTGAGAAGGTTTATACGGGGGCGCTGCACCATAATGACCGTCTCCCCAAGCGAAACGAAGGCGGTCGTTGCACAGGCAATACCAACGATGGCGAGCCAGGCCGCGCCCTGGCGGAAGGCGGGACCGTAAATCATGAGTATTATTCCTCCGGAGAGACCCATCGCGCCAACCAGCGGCAGTAAGATCCAAAGCATCCATTGAGCGAGTCGCGCGTAAGTCTGCGCGGCGCGTTCGTGATCGCCCGTTACTGTCATTCCAGCGACAATCGGTGCAAAAATCGGGTTAAAGGCCTGGTTGACCTTGCGCAGGCCGCTCGCGAGATCGACAACCGCGCTATAAACACCAACCGTGGCGAGTGAGACGCCTGGAGCGCGGCCGATAAACCATCCCAGCAAGAAGACATCCAAACGCAAAATAAAGGTATTCAGCAGTTGGTAGCCGCAGATTGGAGCCGCGTAGCCGAGCAAGCCTTTTGCTTCACGGTAAACTGAAACTCTGTCCTGCCTCGCAGGGATGTGCTTAAACAATCTTGCAGCGAGGATGACTGCGACCATACCCGATGCTGCAGTTCCCACTATCGCCGCTACCTCAGGTGCAAAGTTTTTGAACCCGATGGCGAGAGCAACCAATAGCGCGAGCGTTGTCGCCGTTGGTTCCGTCAGGCCGCGCGAGTAAATGTCGTGCTTCATTACCTTCATCCCTCGCGAGATGGAAGTGCTCACACGATACAAGGCGATGCCAGGCATCGCGCAGAGAACGACGACAAGTGCGGAAACCATTTCCCGGGGTAAGCCAAGTCGGTCGCCAAACAAATGGATCGCTACGATGAGGATCGCGGCCGTCAAAGCGGATTGCACCAACGCCAGGAGAACGGCCAGGCGAAACAGCAGCTGGCTCCGGGCTCGATCACCGATCGCCTCCGACCGGGCGATAAAGGTGGTGATTGCGTTATCGAGTCCAAAAATGCCGATCTTGCTGATAAAATCGGTCATGGCCCAGGCAACCGCGAATGTGCCGAGGACCGCTGGGCCCAGCAGCCGCGCCACTAGAAATGTGAAGACGCCGCGGAAGTTCGATGCGAGCAGCGCAATCGTGTTGAAAAAGGCACCGCGCTTTAACTCCAGCCGGGTGTCGTCGACACGTGTCAGGGCGTCGGAAGCCAGCGGCGGAACCGGCATACTCTCAATCGTGGTCATTGGTCCTGGCACGCGATCCATCTTCGACGAAATAAGGCTGGCTGTCACCGCGGCTTAAATTACCCTTCGCCGCGATCTCGGACTGGCCACTAACATGAAGGAACCTCTTCCGGTGTTGTTGATCCTCGCCGATTCTCAGGATGCGCTGACGGATCTGTGTGGAATCTCATTGCTGGAACGATTGCGTCGCATCGTCCTGAATCTCGGCTTTTGCGAAGGGACGATTTTGTCGAACTCGGTTCAATCCATCGCGCTCCAATTCGGCAAATCATTATGGCGCCGCGGAGAGGTCGCCTTGAAACTGCGTGAGCGCAAGACCCAGGAGGTCACCATTGGTGATGTTCTCGATTGCATTGACGGTACCAAACTGCCGGCTGATGCGCGTGTTTTGATTCTCTCTGCTGGCTTTTACTATGATGAGCGTCTATTGCGCGTGTTGGCCGAAGCGCCGGCTGATTCCGCGCTCATTGATTCCGATCCGCCGGCGCGCGCCAAGCCATTCTGGGAGAATTCGGACGGTTATAACTCAGGCCGGGCTCCTTGCGCGTTCTTAGTCTCGCAGAAATGGCTCTTTGGAAAAGATCGTGCTGTTTCGCTCAGGCATGAGGTTGCTTCGGAGACGGCAAACGGTCGTATAGCCTTCGTCGATGCAGCGCTACAGCCTGCCTATGTCCGGAGTATGCGCAGAGATGTTCGGCCAATGTTCTTTCCCGCTCCTTCGCCGGAGCAACGTTCTCGGGCTGAACGGCTGTTGCAGGATTCGACGCAGAAACACGTCCTCGATTTCCCAGCGATCATGCATGCGCCGATTGAGGATTGGCTTGTTTTGCGCTTGTGCCGAACGTCCATCACGCCAAATCAGCTCACTCTTGCCGGTGCGATGCTCGGGATAAGTGTCACGCTGCTGTATGGCTTCGGACATCTCTGGGCCGGAGTGTTGCTCGCCCTGATTTTCGGGGTTTGGGATGGGCTCGACGGCAAGCTGGCGCGCTTGAAGGCGCAAACGAGCGAGCTCGGAAAAGGGGAACATATTCTTGATTATTTTATTGAATTGTCGTGGTGGACGGCGCTGGCGCACCATTTTCAACTCACTGGCCAGGTGCCGTATGCCTATGTTTTTTTACTCGCTTTCATAGGCGCAGACTTCCTCGAACGCGCAGCCCGAAAATCTACCGAACCGCGACTGGGTCGAAAACTCGATGATGTTTCTCGATTCGATCGACTGCTATCCTATGTGGCTGGTCGCCGCAATATTTATACCTGGCTGTTCCTGTTCTGTTTTCTGATGGGAGCGCCTGCGACCGGTTTCGTTTTATTATGCTGCTGGGGAATTGCCAGCAATGCGGTCCACATCTTTCGTGCTATCCAAATCATCGCGCATGGCTGGCGATGATGCGGCCATCTTGCATCTCATGGATCCAATCGCAGGCCGCGGCGATCGCAGGATTGTGCGTGACTAAAAGGAGCGCCATTTGGTTTTGGTGCACAATGTTTTGCAAAAGCTCGAACGCGCGCTGTGAATTTTTTGTGTCGAGGTTTCCGGTCGGTTCGTCCGCCAGGACGACCCGCGGATTGTTGGCCAGGGCGCGCGCGATGGCAACGCGCTGTTGTTCACCGCCCGAAAGATGGCGGCTCGCACGTTGAAGTTTGTCGGAGAGACCGACAGCATCGAGTAACTCCGCAGCTCGACTGCGCATCGCTATTTCCGGCAGGCGCCCCAGTCGACGCATTGGGATCATGACATTTTCCTGCGCGGTAAAATCCTCCATTAAAAAATGAAATTGAAAGATGAAACCGATGGATTCACTGCGCCGCCGGGCGAGTTGCTCATCGGGCAGATGTGAGACTGGTTCGGACTCGAGCCGGACGGAGCCAGCATCCGGATGATCCAGAAGCCCCAGTATATACAAAAGTGTGCTCTTCCCGCATCCAGATGGGCCGACTACCGCGTGAACGCTGCCCGGCTCGACCTCGAGAGAAACTCCACGCAACGCGTGAACGCGCGATTCGTCTTCACCCAGATACCGCTCAATTTCCCGGCAACTAAGAAAGACTTTGGGCGTCATACGCTAGATCCGCGCAGCGTGGTAACGGGAGGGAGTTCCGCCGCTCGTCTCGCCGGCACATAGCTGGCAATAAAAACAGAGATTGTCGCGAGCAGTATGGCCCAGACATAATGCCGCCAATCCCAGGCGACGACGAAATAGTCCGTTGAAAGCAACCCTCGAAGATGAATTGGTATCTTCGACACACCCCAGCTAAGCAGTGCCCCCGCGATGCAACCGATCAATGATCCGGCCGCCGCGATTATACCGCCTTGCCAGAGAAAGATCGCACTGACGTCGCGCCGCCGATAACCCATCGATCGAAGGATTGCAATCTCCTTCAGCTTGGAAAGCACAGTCATGGTCAGAACATTGAAAATCCCGAAGCCGGCCAGGAGAATTACCAGTGACACGGTAATTGCAGCTGACAGGCGCAAAGTTACAAAAAGATGAAGCGTCGATGCCTCGCGCTCCTGCCAACTGGCAGCATCATGCTGGAAAAGGTTTTCAAAATGCTGGGCCAGTGCGGGTGCGCGATCCGGATCTCGAAGCTTATAAATGATCAGCGAGGCGGCGTATGGCTTGCGCAGGAGCGTTTGCGCGACGCGCGCGTGGCAGTACAAGCGGATTGAGTCGATGGAGCCAACACCGCTCTTTGCCAACGCCGCGACGACAAAACGACGATACTGGCCGCCGGGAGCAAGCAATTGCACCGCATCGCCAGGTTGCAGGTTGAGGGTCTCGGCCAGGCGCGACCCGACAATGACTGACGTCGGCTTGTTGCGAAAATCGTCCAGACTTCCGCCCGCAATTTGATGCGCGAGGTCGGTCGTCTGAAGATGCAGCGCGGGGTCAATCCCGTACAGATCAACTGTGGCATTTTCAAATCCAGCGCGCGCGCTCAACGTTCCGCGCAAAACGGGCGAACAGGAGACTACATTGGAAAATTGACGGCTGACGCGCATGATCTCGTTGGCGTTGGTGATTCCTTCGAAATATTGCCGATGCGCCACATTTGTATTGGAAGTCCTGGTCGGCGCGAGCGAAGCGACCTGTCGCGGCTCGAAGCGCGAGCGAACGACCAGCGCCCCGTTGCTCCCGAGCGTCGAATCGATGAAGTATTTGGCAAAGCCCTGCGTCTGGGCCTGCATACAGATGAAAAATGCCACCCCGAAAACAACGCCGCTCAGACTGAGCAACAAAGCGCGTTTGCGATGGGTGAGAAAACGCAACGCGATATAGAGCGGGGGTGTCACGGCGCCTTTGTCTGGCCTACGACATCGATCTTACGCTGTCGCACCAATCGCCCGGGCCGGAAACGGTCCTGATCGGACACAATAACGCGATCGTTTAAGGAAACGCCATTTATCGCTTCGGCAAAGTCGAGCGTGCGGAAACCAACTTTGACCGTTCGGGCGTGAACAATTCCGTGTTTAATGATCAATGCTTGGTCGACCAGTAACGCCCGAGTCGGCACCAGAAGAACATTCTCGTGCGTGCCGGTAATGATGTTCATCTCGCCGGTCATGCCGGCCATCAAATTGTCGGGCGCTTTTTCCAAATCCAACACGATAGTATATCGCTGCGTTTCCGGGTCGGCTGCCGGCTGGATGGAAGAAACATGCGCCACAAATTCTTGCGTGCTGTAGGCGTACAGCCGCAGGATCGCTTTCATTCCCGGCTTTATCTCACCGACGTCTTCTTCGTTCACTTCACCGCGCACGTAATTCTTGCGTGATGAGACGGTGAAGAGCTCGTTACTCTCTCCGACCAATTCACCGTCGATCGTCTGCATATTAGTGAGAAGCCCGTCAATCGGCGCGCGAATCTCCGAGTTCTTCATCTGGGCTTCGAGCTTCTTACATGTGTCCTCTAACGTCCCAAGGTTCCGGTCCCGTTCAATCCGTTCGGCTTCTACCACCCCACGCAAACGGTTGGCTTCGCTCTTGGCCTTTTGGTATTCGACCGCCGGAACATTGCTTAGAGCCGTCAGTTTTTCTAAACGTTGCACGCTATCTTCGGCAGTCTTGAGCAATTCAGAGGACGGCAATGGGAGTGCGGCGCGTTCGGTCGCGGCCGCCAGGTCGGCGCGAGCTTGTTTCAGTTGTCGCGCCGTCGTCTCATCGGCAATGGTCGCGAGCAGCTCTCCTTTTTCCACATTCTTACCAATAGCTCCACGGCCGGCGGAGAATGCTTCGGCTAAACGGATAAACCCGGCATTTTGCGCACGAACATGCACGACGAAAGCAGGCTCGATCCGCACCGTTCCATAAACGGCCGATAAAGCGGTCCCGCGACGAACCGTGGCCACTTCAGCCACCGGCAAAAGTAAGTACCAAATCGCCGCGACCACTATGACCAGTGGCACGGTCATCCAAACCAGGTTCCTCGATCGCGGCAGCTTCAGGGATCGGAATTATCGCACGTTTTGCGAGGAATCATGGGAAAATTGGAAGTACCGGCCAGTAGCGCGGTCCCACTCCGCCAGCGCCAGTTTTTGTTGATAGGCCAGGCTTACCAAGCCGCTCTTGATTTCGAGCAGATCGTTTTCAGCCAGGCGAAACTCGAATTGCGAGACAATCCCTTGCGCGAGATTTTGTTGAAGAGTTGCAGCATTTTCCTCGGCTGCGGAAGAAGCTCCCGCGAGTTGCCGGTGCTTTGTCGTGATCGCCTCCAAGTCATGATGAATTCGCGACATCTCACGCGGGACATCCGCTTCGAGTTTCTGAAGAAGAAGTTCGTTGATTTCGCGCGCCGAACGTTGCTTCAGAACGGCCCCGGACGTCTTGCCGTTGTCCACCACCCGCCACGTGTATGCAACACCCCCCCGAATCTCAGACGAAATGACGTTGTCAGAACGACGCGGCGAGGCCTGATTCTCCCGACGCACGCCTGAGACGGGAATATAATCGCCTGAGACGACGGCGGTGATGGCGGGATAATAGGCTGCCTCAATAATCCGTTGATCTTCATCGGCGGCGCGCACCATAAGACGCGCGAGCTCGAGGTCAGGGCGTCGTGCCAGTGCCGCCGTGATTTCTGGATCGAGATCCACATCGATCGACCCAAAATTCAATTCGCCTTCGGGCTCGGGTAATTTAGCCCCTGCTGCGAGATTCTGCCCCATCGCCTCGGCCATTTTTAGCTGAGCCCCGCCGTACGCGCGGTGTGCTACCTCAATGCGTGTGTCCAGTTCTCGCATTTGCACTTCTGCCGCAACGAAAACGCCACGGCTAGCGACCCCAGCCTGGTATCTGTCCTTTTGACTGCTGACATCCTGTTCAAGGCGCTGGTGCTGTTCCGCCCGCACTCTTTCCAGCGACCGGTTATAAATCGCCGTGTAAAAGGCGAGCCGGGCAGCATGCAATTGCTCAACAACAGCCACATTTAAACGTTGTTGCGCGATCAAGAGTTCGACGTCACCCCGGCGAAATGATGGAGGAACAATCGCGTTGAAAATCGATTGGCTGAAGTTGCCATAAGCGAATCCGAAAGGCTGAATCGATTTCTCCTCCGCGCGATGGCCTCCCTGCACGCCGCCGGTAATTCCAATGGTCGCATCCGGCAACCCCACCGATCGAAATACCAGTCGATGCCCGCAGGCTTGTTCCAAGTCATGTCTCGACTTTTGGATCTCTGGGTTTTTCTCGATCGTTCTTTGCAGTAGCGCGTCGAGAGTGATCCCACTGGCCGTCGCTCCCCAGGACAGGGCGAGAAGCGGAAATATGATTCTCCACTGTTTCATCGTTGAGTCAGATGTTTGGGCGGGCGCGCAACATCGGTCGCAGTGGATCCTCCCCCGCTCCCGATTTCGGCATCGGTGTGCGTGGCTTTCGAATCAGATCCGAGCGCATCTGATGAAGTGCCGCAGGCACGCGCCAATCGCCCCAGCGCCACATTATGTAAATAAATCGCACTCAATCGAGTCGTGCGAGTGCGGGTAACGTCTGCCGTTGCCTGCAAGATATCGAGCTGAGTTCCCAAGCCCGCGCTCAGATTTGCCTTGGCTATATCCAGCGATTCGTCCGCCGTTTCTACATTCTTTGTTTCCGATTCGAGGACTTGATCAGCTTGTTGCAGATCAAGAAAAGCGCTGCGCACTTCTGAGGCCACTGAAATCCGCGTTGCCTCAAGCGCTTGAACGGCTGCTCCACGCCGGGCCCGCGTCGCTTGCAGCCGGCCTTTCGTGGCGAAACCATCGAAGATATGCCATTTCGCATTCAGCCCGACCACATATCCATAGTTGACCTCGGGGCGAATGGTCGGGTCGGTTTGGTTGTAAACCTCGTAACCGGAAAAGACCTCCACATGTGGCCGCAATTCGCTCTTGTCGAGGTCTGCCTGCCGATCTTCGATTTCAATATCGATTTGATCGGCTTTAATTTCCGGGCGCTGGAGGTCGGCCCGAGCCAAACATTCGTTTAGATCCGGGCGACGGGCCTCATATTGTAACTGACCTGCAACTTCAAATTGCGGAGTCCGCGAATTTGGACCCGAAGCTGATCCCAGTTGTTCACCCAGGCGAAGGTAGGAGTTTTTCAGCTGGGTCTGAGCATCGATTAGCTCTGTCTGTTCATTCGCCAATGCAACTTCGGCCCGCCGAACATTCAACTGCCCGACCATTCCCGCCTTGAGCCGATCTTGCTGTGTCCTCAGCTCCTCTTGCAAAAGCGCTACGGATTCCTCGTGCACGTGAATTTTTGCCCGATTCAAGAGAAGTTCATTGAACGCGATCCGCACGTTCATCGTCACTCGATCCGAAACCGCTTGCAGCTCAAAGTTCTGCTTTTCCAGGTTCAATCGCGCGATCGCAACCTGACTCGTCACGGCGCCCCCGGTATAAAGATTCTGGACGATGCGCAGCGATGCGTTGTAATCCTCGTTCCGAAGCTGCGTATTAGATTGATATTCGTGCTCCCGAAACAATCCAGTCGATACCACCGATGGCAAGTATCCGGAGCGCGCTTCAATCATGCCGCCGCGCGCGGCTTGGAGTTTTTTGCGCGCAATCGCAATTTCTGGATTCTGAGCCTGAGCAACTGCTACGGCTCCTTCAATGGTGTAGGTAGCCCCCGTCGCCGGAGTTGGTCTGGCCAAAGACAAAGCGATTAGCAAGACCACGGCCGACAAAGCCAAGCGCATCTCGTTCATCTTTTCGGCGAGACCTGTTTTTTCAATAAAAATCCCAGTCCTACTTGTGCCTGTGTCGGAATGCGCTAAAACGTCAATGTTCGTTATGTGAGCATTGCTAGTCTGTAACCGACGTGGATCAGTCCACTTGCATTGCCTCAACCGCGTCGCTACAGGTAGGGTTTGTTTTTTCAAAATGAGCAAGATCCGAATCGCCATTGTTGGAGTCGGCAATTGTGCCAGTTCGCTGGTCCAAGGGATAAATTTTTACCAAGGTTCATCGGCCAACGGCACTGGGGTCGGGCTCATGCACCGCCAGATCGGTCCGTATCGACCGAGTGACATCGAAGTCGTTGCCGCATTTGATATTGATCGCCGCAAGGTAGGTCTCGATGTCAGCAGGGCGATTTTTGCGCCGCCGAACTGCACCAAGGTCTTTTGCGAAAAAGTTAGTCTAACTGGGGCAATTGTAAAAATGGGCTGCGTTTTCGACAGCTATGCGCCTCACATGCGCGACCAGGACCCGCTTCGAACATTTCTTCCGCTGGAAAAAGAATCTACCCGCGAACAGATCATTTCCGAGCTGAGAGATTCCTGTGCGGAGATTCTCGTTAATTACCTGCCGGTGGGTTCAGAGGAAGCGACCCGCTTTTATGCGGGATGCGCACTGAAGGCAGGACTCGCCTTCGTCAACAACATGCCCGTTTTCATCGCGAGTGATCCGGTTTGGGCAAAGCGATTCGCCGATAAAAACCTCCCGGTTATCGGGGACGACATTAAAGCCCAGATGGGCGCAACGGTAATTCACCGCACCCTTGTCGACCTGTTTCGCAAGCGGGGCGTTAAAGTAGAGAGGACCTACCAGCTAAACACTGGCGGAAACACTGATTTTCTGAACATGCTCAATCGAAGCCGATTGGCCTCGAAAAAAACTTCAAAAACCGAAGCAGTCCAATCCGTCATGGCCGAACGGCTCGCCGATGAAAACATCCATATCGGTCCGAGCGACTACGTTCCGTGGCAACGCGACAACAAAATCGCCTTCATTCGGGTCGAGGGACGTCTTTTTGGCGACGTACCGATGGAGTTGGATCTCAAACTTTCGGTCGAAGACTCACCTAACTCCGCTGGAATCGCGATCGACGCTATCCGCTGTTGCAAGCTTGGGCTGGATCGCGGCATCGGTGGCGTTTTGCGTTCAGCGTCCGCTTATTTTTCCAAGCATCCCCCGGTGCAAATGACCGACGACGAAGCGTACCGGTGCGTCGAGCAGTTTATCCGTGGCGAGCGCGAGTCCTGACTAGCACTCGGTAAAAGTAGGCAGCCGCATTTCGCGTCCCGAATTATTCCTTGAGCCGAGCTCTGCAGTTCCGCTCCCGGCAATTGCTAATCGCTGAGAGCCCCAACCGCTGAACTGGCCAATGACAAGGCGAGGCGGTTCCGTTGTTTCTTCAAGGATTGCGAAATTTTTGCCTACTCCAGCGACCCTATTCTGCAACAATTGTTCAGGTATTGTACTGTGGCTGCTGGACGCTCTCGCAACCTAAGATTCAGAAGTCGCTGGAGCGTTAGTTCTCGCCACGCTCACCGCGGGGTTTCATAAGGCGGCTCATCCGTCGCGATCGGTGTAGTTTGTGCCGGTGGATTGATGAGGTTGAAAACAACAGCGGCGACAGCAGCGGCTATAAATGTGGCCACCAGATAAACCCATATATTACTCCAGTCTGAAATTTTCAGGATCGAAATCCCGACGGCAACCGCGGGATTGAATACGCCCCCGGAAATATCGCCAACGGCAAACGCTCCTACCATAACGGTCATCCCAATCGCCAAGCCGTAGAATGAATTGCCAGAGGTGCCTTCCGCCGTAGCTGTATTAAGCACGACGTAGACGAGCGCGAAGGTGAACAGAAACTCGGCCAGGAGCGCAGGCCCCACCTTGGGGGAAATCGGGGTTACAGCAATTCCGGCCCGGAGAAACTTCACCGCCGCTGCCGCCAGTGCGGCGGCGACAAGTTGTGAAATGATGTAGGGCAACACATCGGCCGTGTTGACCCGACCGCGCATCCAGATTGCTAACGTCACCGCCGGATTATAGTGCGCGCCGGAGATATGACCGCCCGCATAGACCATGACCATGAGCGCCGCGCCGATAGCCAGCGGTGCAATGACTCCTGCGCCAGCTCCGATTCCGGTACATCCAATGGTAAAAACAAGGAAAAAGGTGCCGATGAATTCTGCCATGTATTTGTTCATAGATTCGTATAATCAGGGTGAAGCCGCGATCATGTGCTCCTTTTTTTGCTCGAGCGGAATTCGCACGTCGCGCCCGACCGAACGTTTAGCTAAGCCAGCGTCCGCGGCCAAGCACTAAACTTGGTCGGTGACAGGCACGCCCTAATCGGCACACCGCTACCTCAACGCATGGACGCTCTGACGGTGGAAGCAGGCCAGGTGCATGTTCAGGAGTCATGACGCAGCGGAACCCAAGAGGATTGCTACCGGTGTTGACCTCGCTTTGCCCCGCGCGCCAACCATTTAGCGGCTGCAATACTGATCGTTGCAGAGGAAAGAGCCGCCGCGTTGAACCCGCTTCTTCTGATCCGGCTCGGATGGATCAAAGAGGTGAGAGGACCCTGTGGATTTTGTGCAACTCTACCCACTTGGCCAGTTCTTGCCCGAACTGGCCGCAAGTCCGCTGGAGCCGTCATAGTCTTGGCGAAGGCGCGTTCGAAGCTACAATGCTCGAAGCAGTGCATACTCAATCGCTTCAGATCAAAAATTTCATTAATGGGGAATTCATCGACCCCGTTGGACGCAAATATCTCGACAATATCGAACCCGCGACAGGAAAACCGTACTCGGAAGTCGCTGACAGCGACGGCCGCGATATTGAACTTGCCGTGGCCGCAGCCGAGGAGGCGTTTCCCAATTGGTCGCACACTCCAGCCGCAGATCGATCGCGCATCCTCTTACGCGTCGCCGAACTGATCGAGCGTGACCTGGAGAAGCTGGCACGAGCGGAATCGGTCGATACGGGGAAACCGCTTTCTCTGGCGCGAACGATGGATATTCCACGCGCGGCAAGCAATTTTCGGTTTTTCGCGACGGCGATTCTTCATACGGAATCGGAGGCTCACATCACCGACAACGTTGCGTTCAACTATACTTTGCGTCAGCCACGCGGCATTGCCGGATTAATTTCTCCATGGAATTTGCCGCTCTATTTATTGAGCTGGAAAATTGCGCCCGCCATTGCCGTCGGCAACACCGCCATTGCCAAACCGAGCGAGCTAACTCCGATGACAGCGTACCTTTTGTGCGAAATTTGTCGTGAAGCGGGCTTGCCGAGTGGCGTGCTGAATGTGGTTCATGGAACGGGGTCAAACGTCGGGGCTGCAATTACGGCCCACCCGAGGATAAACACGATCTCGTTTACAGGCGGCACCGTAACTGGCCGCAAAGTGGCGGAGACGTGCGCACCGTTGTTCAAGAAAGTCTCCTTAGAGCTCGGCGGTAAAAACCCGAACATTGTTTTCGCCGATGCCGACTTGGAAGCCGCCATTCCGGGCAGCGTTCGTTCCTCGTTCGCGAACCAGGGCCAGGTTTGTCTTTGCGGTTCTCGCGTGTTTGTCGAACGATCCGCGTACAAAGAGTTCGTCGATCGTTTCATCGAGAGGACGTCGAAGCTAAAGGTGGGAGACCCGCTCGACCCGGAGACCGACCAGGGCGCGATGGTGAACAAGGCACAGCTCGACAAAGTGAAATTCTATGTCGATTTGGCCCAGAAAGAGGGCGGTCAAATTGCGGTCGGTGGCTCCGCTCCCAAATCGATCAACGAGCGGTGCCGCGACGGTTACTTCTTCCAGCCCACGGTGATTACCGATTTATCGGTAACATGTCGGACAAATAGCGAGGAAATTTTCGGCCCTGTTGTAACGATTACGCCGTTCGACACGGAAGAAGAAGTAATTGGCTACGCCAACGGCACCGATTATGGGCTTGCCTCAAGCGTCTGGACCCAAAACCTGAATCGGGCCCATCGCATCGCTGAGCAAATTCAGGCTGGAACTGTCTGGGTTAACTGCTGGCTTGTGCGAGATCTGCGTGTGCCCTTTGGCGGAATGAAACAGAGCGGCGTTGGACGCGAAGGCGGCGAGGAAGCACTTCGGTTCTTCACTGAGCCGAAGAACATCTGCATCGCGAAATAGAGCACCTTGAAGGTAACGAGCTTCTTCACCGAGCTGAAGCGGCGCAACGTCTACAAGGTTGCCGTTACCTATGCCGTTGTGGCGTGGCTCTTGATCCAAGTCGCAACCCAGGTTTTTCCGTTCTTTGAAATCCCAAATTGGGTGGTGCGGCTCGTCGTGCTCTTGTTCGCGATCGGGTTTCCCATTGCGCTCATATTGGCCTGGGCGTTTGAGTTGACGCCGGAAGGCGTCAAGCGAACCGAAACCTTCGATAAAAGCGGCGTCGCACCCTCAAAGAAAAAAGTCTGGGTTTACGTTGTCGCTGTCGGGGCGGCATTGTCCGTTGGGTTATTTTTTCTTGGGCGTTACACAGCTTCAAATCGATTTGCGAGCGCTGCTTTGCCGGAAAAATCGATTGCTGTCCTGCCATTCGCCAATCTGAGCAGCGACCCTGACAACGCCTATTTTGTCGCTGGCATCCAGGACGAAATCATCACTCGGCTGGCAAAGATTACGGATTTAAAAGTCATCTCCTGCGGCTCAACGCAACGTTTCAAGAGCGCGCCAGACGACGTCGCGGCAGTCGCAAAGCAACTTGGTGTCGCCAACATCCTGGAAGGAAGTGTGCAGCGTGCCGCAGATCAGATTCGGATCAACGTACAACTGATCAAAGCTGAGAGCGACGGGCACCTCTGGGCGGACACCTTCGACCGGAAACTAACTGACATCTTTCAAATTGAGAGTGAGATCGCGAAGACAATTGCCGAAACCTTGCAAGCTAAGCTAACAGGCTCCGAACAGCACGCCATTGCTGTCCGTCCAACCGAGAACACGGAAGCGCATCAACTTTATCTTCGCGGTAGATATTTCTGGAACAAACGCACAGCAGGAGATTTCAAAACAGCAGTCGGATACTTTCAACAGGCAGTAGAAAAGGATCCCGGCTTCGCTCTGGCCTACGCAGGTTTGGCCGACACTTACGTCCTGATGTCGGGATATGCCGCAGCCAGCCCGAAAGAGAGTCTTCCGCAAGCGAAAGCCGCGGCCGTCAAAGCCTTGGAACTGGACAACACGCTCGGCGAGGCCCACGCCTCACTGGGGCAGGCTCTTGTCGCATACGATTTTGACTTTGACGGGTCGATCCGGGAATTCCAACGCGCGATCGAGCTTAACCCCAATTATCCCACTGCTCATCAATGGTATGCGGAGAGCGTTCTGGCACCGTTGGGCCGCTTTGATGAAGCGGTCGCAGAGGTGAATCGGGCCCTGAAACTCGATCCTCTCTCTGTGATCATCAACGCCGACGTCGGCGGCGTTCTCTTCAACGCGCGTCGCTATGACGAAGCCGTCGCACAGCTACGCAAGACATTGGAATTGGATCCGGGATTTTATTATGCGCATTGGAATTTAGGGCAGGTGCTCGATGTGAAAGGGCTAACGAAAGAAGCGATGGCCGAATACGAAAAGGCGATGACTCTGGATCCAGATCCCCTTCCGCAAGCCCTTATCGGGCGCCTTTATGCGAAGACCGGTCGCCGAAAAGAGGCGCTGGCGGTGCTCGAGCGGTTGCGTCAGGCCTCCGGGCAGCGCTACGTTTCGCCCTATAATTTCGCCATCGTTTACACCGCGCTCGGTCTGAAAGAAGAGGCGATTCGTTCCCTGGAGCAAACCTATGAGGAACGGGACGGATACAACATCGTGTTTATTAAAATTGATACTTTCCTGGATCCGTTGCGTGGCGAACCGGCCTTCGACGCATTAGTCCAAAAAATCTTTGCAAAAAAATGATCCATCCGGAATTTGTCGCCTGACGAATGTCTTCTGATTCATCCCCCGAATCGTTCACTGGCGGCTGCGCCTGCGGCGAAATTCGTTACGAATGTGCCGGTAAACCGATTGCAACCTTCAATTGTCACTGTCGCGATTGCCAGCGCGCAAGCGGAAGCGCGTTCACTGCAGTCGTGTATGTGCCGGCGAAGGCATTTCGAATCACGAAGGGCTCGCCTCGCTATCATCGGACTCCTAGCGATAAGCTTGGCTACAACGTGCGTGCGTTTTGCCCGGAGTGCGGCTCGCGGCTCTTCGGCGGAATTAGCGATGTGGGACAGGGCATCACCGCCTCGAGCCTGGATGACCCAGGCTGGTTTCGACCACAGTTCGATATCTTCACTTGTGATGCACAGCCTTGGGATCGAATGGATCCAGCGTTGCGCAAGTTTGAAGGATTTCCGGCGACTTTTTAAACGCGTTCGATCGCCGTTCGCATTGCTGCGACATGGAGAAAGTTGAATGCTTAGAGGTACGGATCTGGCCGCAGTCGGGCGTCGCAACCGTGTGCCCAACGAAACTGAATGATTTCATCCCGTTTCATCCCCGCGATGTCCAACAAATCTCTGTTGATCTCAATGATGCGCAGTTAGAAATGTAACGAATGAGCGGGGTACGATTATTAGTTGGCACACGCAAAGGCGCGTTTATTCTCACGTCTGACGGCAAGCGGAAACAATGGAAAGTTGACGGTCCGCACTTCGCCGGCTGGGAGATTTATCATCTCAAAGGTTCTCCAATCGATCCCAGCCGACTCTATGCCTCGCAGACGAGCGGCTGGTTTGGCCAAATTATTCAACGCTCTGACGATGGGGGTAAAACCTGGTTCCAGCCGGGTACGTCTCCGGAGGAGTCAACGACGACTCCCGATGGGATGCCCAAGGGCGAAAGCAACAAATTTGTCTACGACGGCGTACCTGGCACCCACCAATGGTACGACGGCACCCAACACCCTTGGGAGTTCAAGCGTGTTTGGCACCTCGAGCCTTCATTGCACGACGCGGATTTGGTTTATGCCGGAGTCGAGGACGCGGCCTTGTTCCGTTCGAACGACGGCGGCAAATCTTGGAATGAATTGTCCGGATTGCGGAAACACAACACCGGGCCGAAGTGGCAGCCCGGCGCAGGCGGGATGTGCCTGCACACAATCCTGATCGATCCAAGCAATCAAGATCGAATGTTTATCGCCATTTCGGCCGCGGGCGCGTTTCGGACTCATGACGGCGGCGAGACGTGGAAGCCGATCAATCACGGTCTGCATTCGCAGTACATTCCGGATCCCAATGCAGAGGTGGGCCACTGTGTTCACCGCATCGCGATGCATCCGGCGCGTCCGAACGTCCTTTTCATGCAAAAGCACTGGGATGTGATGCGAAGCGACGACGGGGGCGATTCCTGGCGTGAAGTTAGCGGTAATTTGCCAAGTGATTTCGGCTTTCCTATTGACGTGCATGCGCATGAACCGGAAACGATTTACGTCGTGCCAATCAAGAGCGACAGCGAGCATTTTCCGCCCGATGCAAAGCTCCGTGTTTATCGGAGCCGAACTGGCGGCAATGACTGGGAAGAGCTGACCAAAGGCCTGCCGCAACGGGATTGCTACGTTAATGTGCTGCGCGACGCGATGTCGGTTGATTCGCTCGATAAGTGCGGGATTTATTTCGGCACCACTGGCGGTCAGGTTTATGCCTCGTCTGATGCTGGCGACACGTGGGCTCCGATCGTTCGCGATCTTCCAGCCGTCTTATCGGTCGAGGCTCAGACACTGCAATGATCCGAGTGGTACTACCGACCCACCTCCGGACCCTGGCGCGGTTAAAGGGCGAAGTGCAGCTCCAGATCGATGGGCCGGTTACGCAGCGTGCCGTCCTCGATGCGCTGGAAATCAATTATCCAATGCTCCGCGGCACAATCCGGGATCACGTCACCCACCAACGCCGGCCTTTCGTGAGGTTTTTCGCGTGCGAAGAAGATAAGTCTCTCGAGCCGCCGGACGCCCTCTTGCCAGAACCGGTTGCTAATGGGAGCGAGCCATTCTTTGTGGTTGGCGCAATAGTTGGAGGGTAGCTGAGCAAATAGCCATGAGTGACGCACCAGACCGGGCAACTTTTGAGGAGTCTTATGCGGGCGAAGCGCCTTGGGATATCGGCAGACCGCAGAAAGCGTTCATCGCTGCGGCCGACCGCGTCACGAGTCCGGTGCTCGACGCGGGTTGTGGAACCGGCGATACGTCTCTGTTCTTCGCCGCCCGAGACCATCGAGTTACCGGAATTGATTTCACAAAGGAAGCGATCCGACGGGCCAGAGTCAAAGCGGCGAAACAAAAGCTCGATGTACAGTTTCTAGTCAAGGACGCGCTTACACTGCCCGACTGGGACGCTCGATTCGCCACAGTTATGGACTCCGGTCTGTTCCACGTGTTCTCGGATACGGACCGGCGCCGGTATGTCCATGGTCTGGCGCACGTTCTCGACGTCGGCGGCCAACTCTTGCTCATGTGCTTTAGCGATGAGGAGCCGGGGAATGATGGTCCGCGGCGAGTCTCTCGAAGCGAGTTGGCCGACGCGTTCGACCACGGCTGGGAAATCGAATCGGTGGAACCAGTCCGGGCGGAAATAAATCCCAAGTTTAAAAAAAGCAACTTCTCCGAAGGCGGTCCGAAAGCTTGGTTTGCGATCATCCGGCGGCATAAGTGAGCGAATCCTTCGAAAGCAGTCGCGCGGCGGAACCGGTCGGCGCCTTCCCGCACGCCAAGAAGGCCGGAGATTTCCTTTTTCTCTCCGGCATCGGGCCCCGCGTCCGTGGCAAGAAGGAAATCCCTGGTGTGACCCTCGATTCCGCTGGGAATGTCCTTGCTTATAACATCGAAGCACAATGCCGCGCTGTGTTCGAAAACGTTCGCCTCGTGCTGGAGGACGCCGGCGTCACTTGGAATGATATTGTCGACGTCACCGTTTTTCTCACCAACATGAGAAAGGACTTTCCGATCTATAATCGCATTTACGCGGAGTACTTTGCCGGATCCGGCAAGCCAAACCCAACGCGCACCACCGTTGAAGTAACGGCCCTGCCGACGCCGATCGCGATTGAGCTCAAGGTGATCGCGATTGCGAAATAAAGCGCCACGTCTCTGCCTGGTTTAAAGATTCGGAGTTGGTCGCTAGCCATTATTTAGTGTCTTCTTCCCGATTGCCCTTACTTGACCCTCGCCGTCGGCTACTTCATGTAAGATAGAGATTACGCGCGTTGCGCCGAAAAAGTTTCATGGCCTTGGAGACAAAACCTGATTTGCGGCTGGAGATCGCGCATGTGCTCTTCATCGACATCGTCGGCTACTCCCGGCTCCTCATTAACGAGCAACGCGAGGCACTCGAGGAACTGAACCAGATCGTTCGCGGAACAGAGGCATTTCGAGCTGCGGAGGCGGCTGGGAAGCTAACGCGACTTCCGACTGGCGATGGCATGGCCCTGGTCTTTTCGAACACACCCGAGGCCCCAGTCGAATGCGCGCTTCAAATCAGCCGCGCTTTGCGCGGGCGTCCGGAGCTGCGGGTGCGTATGGGCATTCACAGCGGACCGGTCAGCGGGATTACGGACGTAAATGACAGATCAAACGTCGCAGGCGCTGGCATCAACATTGCACAACGCGTAATGGACTGCGGCGACGCCGGGCACATTCTGCTTTCCAAACGGCTGGCGGAAGATCTCGCCCAATACCGCCATTGGCAGCCTCATCTGCACGATTTGGGTGAATGTCAGGTCAAGCACGACCTCAAGCTTTCGGTGGTTAATCTTTATACCGATGAAGCCGGCAACTCCGTTTTGCCGGAGAAATTTGCAGCTCGCCAACGCGACAAATTCGCGCCCGAGCCTTCAGTTAAAGCGCCAGGCAGAAGGAGAAAGATGTGGTGGATCGGTCTGCTCGGACTCGCGGCTGTTCTCCTGTTCCTGGCCACATGGTTTTTCGCAAACCGGAATCTGTCGAAGACAGTTGGGCCAGCTACTCCTGGACCGGTCAGTTCCGGGTCGAGTACCCCAAATCCGGTCCCGCCAATCGACGCCAAATCAGTCGCCATTCTTCCATTCGAAAATCTGAGTTCAGATAAAGAGAATGCGTTTTTTGCCCAGGGCATTCAGGATGAAATCATCACTGCGCTCTCCAAGATCAGTGGATTGCGAGTGATTTCACGCACCTCCACGGCAAGGTACAACAGCAACCCGGAGAACCTGCCAGAAATTGCACGGGAATTGCACGTCGCCAAGATCCTGGAAGGCAGTGTGCAAAGAATCGGCGATCGCGCCCATATCAATGTCCAGCTTATTCAGGCGGACAATGACACCCATTTGTGGGCGCAAAGCTATGATCGCGAGTTGACCGACATTTTTGCCGTGGAAGCTGAAGTAGCCAAACGCATTGCTGATTCGTTAAGCACTACTCTCTCTCCACAGGAAAAAGCACGGGTTGAAACGAAACCGACCGATAACGCTGACGCTTACGTCCTTTACTTGCGCGCGCGTGATTACCAGACTAGGCCGGACACTCTCCTTCAGGACTTTCAAGCCGCTACCAAACTCTACGAACAAGCAATTGCGCTTGATCCCAACTTTGCGCTGGCACACGCACGTCTCTCCGCAACCACCAGCAACATTTATCACTGGTTTCAACCGACCGAAGCCCTGAAGCAAAAGGCGCGCAACGAGGCCAGGGAAGCGCTTCGTCTTCAGCCCAATCTGGGCGAGGGCCATGCCGCCCTCGGTGTTTACTTTTATTATGAGGAACTGGACTACGCGGCGGCATTGCGGGAGCTCGATATTGCCGCGGGCCTTTTGCCAAACGATGGCGACGTGGGCCTTTACATTGCTGCAGTTCACAGGCGCCAGGGACATTGGCAGGATGCGATCGCCGCCTACCGGCACGCCGAGGCGATTGATCCGCGCAATCCGGTCATGCTCTATGACGCATCGCAAACCTACTTCGGCCTGCGCGATTGGCCGCGGGCGATCGAAGGCCTGGATCGGGTTCTGGCGCTGTCTCCTGATTCCTACAACGTCAAAATACAGCGCGCATACATGGAGTTTTTTTGGAAAGGCTCTACCTCTCCCATCACGACGGCATTAGACACTGTGCCAGCAAGCTTCGATCCCGACGGAGTAATGACTTTTGCCCGGTGGGACGTTGCTTTGATGAACCGCGATCCCGACACAGCGGCTAAAGCTGTTGCTTCATGTCGATCCGAAACGGTGAATGCGCCCACGGGATTCCCGTTGCCCAAGAGCTATTTGCAAGGCTGCATTGATCTCGTTCGAGGTGACAACGCCCGGGCGCAGACCGAATTTGAATCAGCGCGGCCAGCGATTGAAGCCACGGTCGCCAATAGTCCTCAGGATGGGCCCCGGCGTGCTCAGCTCGGATTGCTTTACGCCTTCATGGGCCGAAAAGACGATGCGATCCGGGAAGGGCGTCATGCGCTCGAGCTGAAGCCAATTTCAGTGGATGTGATAGATGGCGCGGTCGTCGAGTGTTATCTCGCGTTGATTTACGCCCGCACCGGTCAGACCGGCGAAGCCATTTCCCGGGTCGAACGGCTCCTTAGCACTCCATTTGCGGTTGATTATTGCGAGGAGAGCATCACGCACTCAGATCTGCGCGTTCGCTGGGAGTGGGACCCCCTCCGGAAAGATCCGCGATTTCAAAAAATCCTGACGGCCCCGGAACCGAAGACTGTTTATTAAACTGACCTGCGGCTCTCTCGCCCGGATCGGCATTCGTCGCAGACAACATCGGGCTGTTATACTGAACCATGGGTGCTAAAACGTTTCGCGTTATGGCGGTGGATCACACCGGATTCACGGTCTCGAACATCGAACGGTCCCTGACTTTCTGGCAGAACGTTCTCGGTTTTGAGCTCTCGCATCGCGCGCATCATACCGGTGAGCTCGCCAGCGGGGTGACGGGCATTGCCGGCGCTGAGATCCTCATTGCAGTCCTCAAAGGCCACGGCCATAGAATTGAATTGCTCGAGTACCTGGCACCGGCGGATCGCAAACGCGCCGATCTCAGGCCTTGCGACGTCGGATCGGTCCACGTCGCGCTCCTCGTGAATGATCTTGACGCTGTCACGAGGGCGATCGCGACATCGGGTTGGCACGCGGCTGGTAAGCCCCAAACGCTCAAATCCGGCCCGAACACCGGACGGCGCGCGGTTTATGTCCGTGACCCTGATGGGACTACCATCGAGTTTGTGCAACCGCCTCCGGAATAGACGGGATTAAAACGATTTTCTGGATACCTTCGCGTGAATCGCATTAATCATGTTCGGCTATCATGACGATGACTTTCTCTCCGACTGAAAAGTTCGCGCGTCAGCTCGATGCCGAGGATCCATTGCGTCATTATCGCGACCGTTTCCACATCCCGTTAGGGAAAGATGGCCACCCTCTGATTTATTTTGCCGGTAATTCACTGGGCCTCATGCCGAGAGCGGCGAGGAAAATTGTCGAACAGGAATTGGACGATTGGGCGAATCTTGCCGTCGACGCGCATCTCACTGCTGCCACGCCGTGGTATTCGTATCATGAAACGTTACGCGAACCCGTGGCGCGGCTGGTGGGGGGGAAACCGGTCGAAGTGATCTGCATGAACAGTCTGACGGTGAATCTTCACCTGATGATGGCTACGTTTTATCGACCGACGAGATCGCGTTTCAAAATCCTGATGGAAGAACCTGCCTTCCCATCCGACACCTACGCAGTTAAGACGCAGATCGTTCAGCGCGGGCTCGATCCGAGAGACACCCTCATGCTAGCCCGGCCGCGCACAGGCGAATTTACCATTCGACAGGAAGACATCGAGGCGACTCTAAAAAAACAAGGCGATCAGATCGCACTTGTCCTGATAGGCGGCGTGAACTTCTTCACCGGCCAATTATTCGATGTTCCGGGAATCGCCTCAGCCGCGCATGAACAAGATATTACGGTTGGGATCGATCTCGCACACGCTATCGGTAACGTGCCGCTGGCGCTGCACGATTGGAATGTCGATTTCGCTGTTTGGTGCTCGTACAAATATCTCAACGCTGGTCCCGGCGCAGTCGCCGGCGCGTTCGTGCACGAACGACATGCTACCAACACGAAGCTCCCACGTCTTGCGGGTTGGTTTGGAAACGATCCGGATACCCGGTTCCGTCTTCATCTTGAGCCGGACTTCATTCCTGTCCCATCGGCTGATGCCTGGCAGATTAGTAATCCCCCAATTCTGTCGATGGCGCCCCTGCGCGCTTCGCTCGCGATCTTCGACGAAGCTGGGGGAATGGAGCCGTTGCGCGCGAAGTCATTAAAGTTGACTGGCTACCTTCAGTACCTTCTCGAAGAAGCGCCTCGTGAGAATCAATCCGCTTCAGACCGCTACCGACTTATCACTCCTCGCGAGCCGGAATCGCGAGGCTGCCAGTTGTCGATCCTGGTTGCAGCCCATCCCAGGGAATTATTCAGTAAACTCCAAGCCGCGGGAGTGAAATGCGATTTCCGTGAACCGAACGTGATCCGCGCGGCCCCCGCGCCACTCTATAATACTTTTCACGATGTCTGGCGCTTCGCTAATATCCTAACCAAACCTCTATAGCTGGAGCCGTGACGCTCCGTCGCAGTGTTTGAAATCCATCGACCCTCGACAAAGCGAGGCGCTAGAGTAATGCCCCGATTCCGGCCTAGGCGAGCAACTCTTTCACACAGTCGATCAGACCTTGGACTGGGAAAGGTTTGACCAGATACTTCACGTCGTGCTTTGTCAGGAAAAGAGCGATCTTCGGATCGGTGGCGAATCCGGTAATGAAGATGAAGCGATCAGCCATATTTGGCCGCGTTTCCTTCGTCTTGAGGTAGAACTCGTCGCCACGCAGGCGCGGCATTTTTAGGTCGCAGATCACCGCATTATAATCGTGAGCCTTAAGCTTAAGCAGGGCTTCCTCACCGTCGAAAGCCACGTCGACCAGAAAATTTTCGTCAGCCAGAATCCACTGCAAAGCGGAGGCGAGCTGCTGATCGTCGTCCACTACAAGAATAGCTTTGAGCTCGAGACTATTTATGTGTGGCTCGATTCCGTCTGGTTCCGGCTCAAAATTCATTGTTGGGAATGCCTTCGTTTAGCACTAGGAATGCCAAAGCCTGGTTTGTTCAGAACCTGCCGGCGGCTGCGCTAGCCCTATTGGAACGATAAATTGGCCCAGTTTGGGTATCTCTTGTGGAAAGAAAATTAGCTATGACTTCATCTGTGCGCCGCGATCAGCCTGAACGTAAGACTCGGACGGTTGTCCGCACTCTCGCCGACCAGGCATTCTCGCGGGCCGCG
This sequence comes from Chthoniobacterales bacterium, assembly GCA_036498205.1. GTDB lineage: Bacteria > Verrucomicrobiota > Verrucomicrobiia > Chthoniobacterales > UBA10450 > AV69. Next base: position 23,379 of record DASXIC010000047.1, read on the forward strand.
GGTGCATCGCTGATCGAAGGCAATCGTGTTCGCCTGCTCAAAGATGCCCGTGAAAATTACCCCGCCTGGCTGGGTGCGATCGCGGCGGCAAAACATTATATCCATTTCGACAATTATATTGTTCGCGAGGACGAAGCCGGCGAGATGTTCGCAAATGCGCTGACTGCCAAAGCACGCGAAGGCGTTCGGGTTCGGCTTCTTTACGATTGGATGGGCGGTTTCGGCAAGACCTCCTCTCGATTCTGGAATCGCTTGCGCGCGGGCGCGGTTGAGGTGCGCTGTTATAACCCACCACGCTTCGACTCACCCTTGGGTTGGCTCAGCCGTAATCATCGCAAGACTTTGTCGGTGGACGGCCAGATTAGTTTCGTCTCCGGCCTTTGCGTGGGACAAATGTGGGTCGGTTTACCTGAAAAGAAGATTGAGCCGTGGCGTGATACCGGAGTGGAGGTACGCGGACCGGCCGTCGCCGATATCGAATACGCCTTTGCCCAGGTCTGGGCGACGACAGGAGAAGCCATTCCCAAAGGCGAGTTAGCCAGACATGCTGCGGTGCCTCGAGCAGGTGACATCGCGCTTCGCGTCGTCGCCAGCATGCCGGCGACCGCCGGGTTGTTTCGTTTGGATCAACTTGTCGCCGCTCTTGCGAGGAACCGCCTCTGGTTGACGGATGCTTACTATGCCGGGACGACCGTCTATGTACAGGCTCTAAGAGCGGCAGCTGCAGACGGTGTCGATGTGCGACTCCTCGTGCCAAATGCAACGGACATCCCAGTCCTTAAACCTCTCTCCAGGGCAGGATACCGTCCATTGTTGGAGGCGGGTGTACGCGTCTTCGAGTGGAACGGTACGATGCTACACGCGAAAACGGCCGTGGCCGATAGTCGTTGGGCGCGCGTCGGCTCCTCCAATCTCAATCTCGCCAGCTGGCTGGGAAACTGCGAGATGGATATCGTAATTGAGGACGAGCCTTTCGGCCGCCAAATGGAAGAGATGTATTTGCAGGATTTGGAGAACGCCACTGAGGTCGTCTTGGATGAGAAACACAAAATGCGCGCTCCCGGAGCGCCCCCTCACCATTCTCGGGTGATGACCAGCGGAGGAGGAAGCGCAGGGCGCGCCGCGGCCGGTGCGGTGCGTATTGGGAATGTCGTAGGCGCCGCTTTCACAAACCGCCGCGTATTGGAACCAGTCGAAGCGCGCATCACGTTGTTCGCCGGCGGGCTGTTGGTGGTATTGTCTATTCTCTTCACGTTTCTCCCGCGGACGTTGGCGTATCCGGTGGCAATTATCCTGATATGGTTCGGCGCGGCACTTCTAGTCCGAGGCTATAGACTGCGTCGCAGGCGCAACGAAGAAAGTGTCCCGGTCGATAGGACTCCTATTTGAAAGCCGCGGAATGATTTCCCCAGCAACGCCGCCCAAGAGAGCAGCCGATCCACCTTTCGATCCGGGCGATCATTTCATCCCTACAGCCTTGCGCCGATTCGGAGCGCTCGGACTTCTTGCCATTCTTGTCATCCTTGCTGGCAACTTCCTTTTTGTTCCCCTGAGCGCCATTTTGGTGCTCGGTTGGGTCCGTCTTTCCCGCACTCCCTGGCGCGAGATCGGTTATGTACGGCCGCGTAGCTGGGTTGTAAGTGTAATCATCGGAATCATTTTTGGCATCGCGCTCAAATTCCTGATGAAGTCGATCGTGATGCCATTGCTCGGTGCCGACCCGATCAATCAAGCATTTCACTACCTGGCCGGAAACCGGGCCGCGCTTCCAGGAATGGTGTACGCCATGGTTGTCGGCGCTGGCTTTGGAGAAGAGACTGTTTTCCGCGGATGGATGTTCGAGCGCATGGGCAAACTCTTTGGATCAAGTGTTTGGGCGAAGACATTTATCGTGCTGATAACCTCCCTATTGTTTGGGCTGGCGCACTATCCCGTTCAAGGGCTCTCCGGGACGGAACAGGCCGTGATCACGGGCCTGGTTTTCGGGACGATCTTCGCAATCACCGGGCGGATTTTTATGCTGATGATCGCGCATGCCGCTTTCGACCTGACTGCGCTCGCCATGATCTACTGGGAGCTGGAAACGAAAGTCGCTCACCTCGTTTTTCAATAGGAGACTTTGCGCCATGCCTCCAGTCTTTGCGTTTAGCTTTAACTCAGGTAATCACCAAACACAGTTATGAAATACGTCATTATTATTGTTCGAGTTCTGCTGGGACTCCTTTTCGCCGTTTTTGGGTCCAATGCTTTCCTCCATTTCAGCCCAATACCGCCGTTGCAAGGCCCGGCTGGGGCTTTCATGGGAGCCCTCATTAGCAGTGGCTATATCTATGCGATTGCAGCCCTGCAGGTCCTCGGCGGACTATGCCTGCTCCTGGGGTCCCGTTTCGTCCCACTCGGTCTCACTGTTCTGGGCCCGGTAATCGTGAACATCGTCTTCTACCACATATTTCTCGACCAACGCGGTCTTCCCGTCGCCATCGTCATAACAATCCTCTCGCTCTTTCTCCTCTGGGTTTATCGTTATAAATTCCCGGCCATCTTCCAGCCCTGAGCCGCTGGAATTGCTAATTTGGAAACCGCGAAAGGAGGATCGGAATTCGCGCACCGGTAAAGCTAGCACCTTGGTGTCGATCGCGAAGAAATTAAGCGATCTGCTTTTCCAGCTAATGTTGAAAATAGCCTTTCCAGCTCAGAGGGAGCCATTCCACCCCGATCGCTTGACGCAGGCCTTTTAGATCGCTTTTCTCAAAAGCATAGAGGCGAGTGATGTCGGCCACACTGATCTCTTGTTGCTCTCGCTTGATAAATTCTATCGCATCTCCGCCAGCAACCATTCCGCCTTGGGCGACAGCGAAGTAAAAACCGGTGCGGCGGCTGGCGAGAAATCGTTTGATAATATCAGTCCGGCCGAACTTGATTCCCAGTTTATAGCAAGGCATTCGTGGCTCAGTGACAACTATTTCGGCGGCGCCGATCCGAAATCTGTCCCCAATATAGATCGTTTCCTCCAGCAGGCCCTCAGTCGTAAAGTTTTCTCCAAACATTCCCCACGGCAGTTCAACTCCCGACAACTCAGTTCGCCAATATCCGTAATGCTCCGCGGGGTAAGCATAAACTGCCTTGTCCACGCCACCGTGGACTGTCAGATCGGCTTGTTGATCCCCGTCCAGATTCAATGTCCGCAACATTACCGGCGTTTTCGTCGGTTCCTTGAAAATGCCGGTCGAGACGAGCTTGCCTTGCCACCTTACGTCGCGCGCCAACCCGATATTCAATGACAATATCTTCATTACTCTTCAGGAATCCCGAATGTAATTATGCCGGCAGTTCCCTCGGCGCATCCAGCCGAATCAGAGAACAGAAGCCGGACTTGGCTGCTGTAGCCACAGCGCTCCGTCGCCGTGTTCAAGGAGGTGCGCCTCAACAGAGTGAGGCGGCTACAATCGCCCTGATACGCAAATCTGTAGCCGTAGCTAGCGCGAAGGAGGATACACGGCTAAGCATTCGTCTGAATGCCAAGCAAGTTTGTCCTCATTGGCAGTGGTCTCGCGGGCGGATTGCTGGCGGCGTATCTAGGGCGTCGGGGACACGAAGTTGATCTGTACGAGCGCCGGGCGGATCCGCGTGCAGGTAATTTCGTCGGGGGACGTTCGATCAATCTTGCCCTTTCCACCCGGGGAATCTACGCGCTACGGAATCTTGGCATCGCCGATGAAGTGTTGAAATACGCCATCCCCATGCGCGGCCGTATGATCCATGACAGGTCCGGCCGGCTGCATTTTGCCCCCTATGACCGGGACCCGAACAAGTTTATCAACTCGATCGGACGCGCGTCGCTTAACACTGCTGTCATCGAAGCGGCGCAGCGCTACTCGAACGTGCAGGTGTATTTCAATCATCGATGCACCGGCGTCGATCTCGACTCTGGAACCGCGCATCTGGTTGCAACTTCTGAAGAGACATCTGTCCCGGCTGCCGATCTAAAAACGGTCGAGGCATACGGAGACACTGTTATCGGCGTCGATGGCGCTTTTTCGGTCGTGCGGCAATCAATGCAGCGACGACTCGACCACTTCAATTACGGGGAAAGTTATCTGCCCCACGGTTACAAGGAACTCACCATCCCGCCAGCGCCCGATGGTTCCTGGCGAATGGAAAAAAACGCGCTCCACATCTGGCCGCGCAAGAGCTTCATGATGATCGCGCTGCCGAACCCCGATGGCTCATTCACCTGCACGTTGTTCTGGGAATTCGCGGGGCCACGCAGCTTCGAATCAACGAAAACCGACGACGATGTCCGGCGGTTTTTCAACGACGAGTTTCCCGACGCCGTGCCGATGATGCCTACACTGTTAGAAGATTTTAAGAATAATCCGACCGGCTCACTCGTGACCGTTCGTTGCGCTCCATGGTACTATAAAGATAAGGTTGCGCTCGTCGGCGACGCCGCCCATGCCGTCGTACCTTTCTACGGGCAGGGCATGAATGCCGCATTTGAAGATTGTGTCGTGCTCGATGAATGCCTGGCCAAGTTTCCGGATAACCGCGAGCGCGCCTTCGCCGAATATTTTAACAAACGAAAAGAGAATGCCGATGCACTGGCCGATCTTGCGTTGGAGAACTTTATTGAAATGCGCGACAAAACTGCCTCCGGCGCATTCCGCGCGAAAAAGAAACTCGACCACCTCCTCGAAGGTTTGCTGGCCGGAATTTACCTTCCCCTCTACACGATGGTCACATTCACGCGCATTCCGTATGCTCAAGCCGCGCGCCGTGCCCGTGTGCAGGATCGAATTGTCTATGGAAGTTTACTGGCTGCGATTCTCGGCCTCATCGTCCTCATCCTCAGAGCATTTCGATGAAGGCATCGCGTGCCTTCTAACTGGCTACCGGTTTTTTTGCTAAAAATTCGGCGTTGCTTTCGCCGGTCAGCCCTACGTAGCCTGTCGCCAGGCGCGTGTCGGAAAAATTAGTTCGACACAATTCAACCGGAAAGGATGCACGGTTCCGGAGGGCGTCCGCCAAATCAAACCCGCAATAGAAGAACTCAAATGAAAACACTTGTTCTTGCCATCGCATCGCTCACCCTAGCCTCAGGGCTTCAGGCTCAGACCGCCAGTTCCCCCGCCGGCAGGGGTCATCTTACATAAAACGGTGCGGTTAACGCGCTTCCGCCGGCGTTGAGACCGGTCACGCGCTTGATCGTGCTGGCTTGTGCCGTCAAGTGATGAGAAACGACTCGATGGTTCACATCCTTGACACCCACCAACTCGGCATCAGCGGCATTGTCGCGGCGACGGCCCTTGAGACTGGAGATGGCCTCGTGTTGTTCGACACCGGTCCAGAGTCGACCTTTGATAACGTCGCCGCCGCGTTGGGCCGCGCTGGCTTTGACCCCGCGGACGTTCGGCACGTTTTCCTTAGTCACATTCATTTTGATCACGCTGGCGCGGCGTGGCGCTTCGCCGAGCTTGGCGCGATCATTTACGTCCATCCCCGGGGCGCGCCTCACCTGATCGATCCGGCCAGGCTCGTCGTCTCAGCAGAGCGGCTTTTTGGCGATGATATGCAACGGCTCTGGGGACGCATCGCGCCCGTTCCGGAGCGGAACGTCCGCATCATCCAGGATGGCAACATTGTTCAGGTCTCTCCGTTCGACATCCGCGCCATCGAAACACCCGGGCACGCCAGTCACCACAATGTTTATGCCTGGGAAGACAATCTTTTCGGCGGCGATATCGCTGGCGTTCGCCTCGGCAACGGGCCGCCTATCCCACCTTTCGTCCCGCCGGAATTGAATATCGAATCCTGGCTGGAATCGCTCGAAAAGATTCGTGTGGTCAATCCCGCGAAGCTCTACCTGCCCCATTTTGGACTTGTTCAAGGTTCTGTCCCCGGCCATCTCGATGCCATGGAAGAACGCGTCCGCAACTGGTCTGCCTGGTTCCTGGATCGGATTCGGGTCGGCGTTGGCGAGCCTCAACTGATCAGCGAATTCGCTGCCTACGAAAAGGCTGATCTCCTCCATGGCGGCGCGGATGCAACGCTGGCGCGCAATTACGAAACCGCCGATCCGAGTTACATGGCAATTCCAGCCGCTATCCGTTACTGGCACAAATACCATCCTGAGCTACTTGCCCGGTAGGGTTTCTCCCGCCGCTCGTGGCAATCTCAATGGGCAAGCACTGGCACACCGTTCAGAACTTCTGGATATACAGATATCCAAGAAACGGCAGAGTAACTCACCAATGCAGTCTTTCGATCTTTGAAGGGCATGGGGAGACCGGAGCTGAATCCATAACTCACGTTACAGAAGCGAGTAACTGGTTGTCCATGCTCGCCCCTCATCGCTTTCAGCTCGATCTTCCAACTACCAGCTCCCTCCTCGGGGTATCTCTCAGAGTCGCCGGGGGAGCCAATTTCAACCTCGCGTGCGATAGCGACGCGATGAGAGACAATATTCTCGAGCCATATAAAGCTGTAATTTTTGATCTGGATGGGACGCTGGTAGATTCGAATGAGTTTCACGTAGATTCCTGGGACCGCGCTTTCAGGCAGTTCGGCAAGACCTTCTCGCACGAGGAACTCAGGAAACAGATCGGGAAAGGTTCCGATAACTATCTGCCCGCGTTTCTCACACCTGATGAAATGAAACGGTTCGGCAAAGAACTCGATCAGTATCGATCCGACCTGTTCAAAAAAGAATACCTGCCATGCGTCAAACCATTCCCGAAAGTGCGCGAACTCTTCGAACGGATTCACCACGATGGCAAACACATCCTCCTGGCCAGTTCGGGAAAGAAACCAGAGGCAGAGTACTACACGAAATTGCTGCAAATCGAAGACCTTATCGACGGGAAAATCACCGCCGAGGATGCCGATAGTTCCAAGCCCGCACCCGACATCTTCAATGCTGCGCTCGCGAAATTAGGAGTTTCCCCGAACGAGGCCATTGTCGTTGGCGACACCCGATTCGACATCGCAGCGGCAAGGAAAGGTGGGCTTGCCGCTATTGGCTTTCTCAGCGGACGGGCGGCGGATGAAAAAACACTGCGCAAAGCCGGCGCGCTCGCCGTTTTTCGCGACCCTGCCGATCTTCTCGCAGAAATTGAAAAATAACCGCGTGCCGGCTTGCCACGTCCTCTTGTCGCGCTGTAGTACTGCAAGCGGAAGCTTCAGTGAAGATGGAAGCTGTCTTAACCCGACATTATGGAACAAAGCATCCGCAACCAGCTGCCGGGCACGATCAAGAGCATCGTTTCGGATAAAGTTCTCAGTGAGGTCATCGTCGAGACGAGCATCGGGGAAGTCGCCTCAGTCATTACCACGCGGTCGGTCGAAGCGATGAAACTCAAAACCGGAGACGACGTTTTTGTCCTAGTCAAAGCGACGAATGTCTCCTTGCGTCGGCGAAGCTAGGCGCGTGTCCACTCGCCTCATGAAAACGGCAACCCTGGCACTCCTCTCGAGCATTTTCACCGCGACCAGCATTTCGGCCGCCGAGTTAACCGTGCATGCTGCTGCCAGCCTGACTGAGGCGATGAAGGAAATCGGAACAGTCTACGAAAAAGAGACCGGCGATAAATTGCAGTTCAACTTCGGCGCCTCGAGCATGCTGGCCAGGCAAATCGTAGAAGGCGTACCGGCCGACCTGTTCTTCTCCGCGGATGAGGCAAAGATGGACGAGCTCGAGAAAAAAGGTCTGCTGTTGCCAGGCACGCGGCGCACCTTGCTTTCCAATGTGCTCGTCATTGTGGTCCCCGCCGACGCGAGCTCAGCGCCAAAGTCAGCTTCTGATCTCGCCAAGCCGGAATTTAAGAGGCTCGCACTGGCGGAACCGCAAACGGTCCCAGCCGGGATTTACGCCCGCGACTACCTGCAGAAGCTCGGAATTTGGGAATCAGTAAAGGAGAAAGTCTTGCCGGCGGAAAACGTTCGCGCCGCACTGGCTGCGGTCGAATCCGGGAATGTGGACGCTGGAATAGTTTATAAGACCGACTCGCTGATCTCCAGGAAGGTAAAGATTGCGGCGGAAGTTGCAGCTGCGGACGGCCCGAAAATTGCCTATCCCATCGCGGTACTCAACTCTTCGAAGCAGCCTCAACGCGCAAGGAAGTTTGCGGATTACCTCGCCGGCCCGACAGCGCGATCGATATTCGAGAAATTCGGGTTTATCGCCGTAGCGAAGTAGACGACGTCGCAAATCGGGCGTTTCTTGTCGACCTCTGAAGTCTCGCAGCCCCCCCTTTCGCCGAATCATCGCCGTGAGCGATCGACGATGAGTTCGGCGGTGCGTGCTGTTTACGATTTCTCGACGATGATCGTACCGGTCATCTTTGGATGAACCGAGCAAAAATAAGTGTAAGTCCCAGGAGCACCTGCCGTGATGGTGAATTCCTGATCGGTGTCGAGCGGCGGAGATTTCTTAAATTGCTTTTCCACGCTCACCACCGTGTGCGGTTCTTCATCCCGGTTTATCCAGGTGATTTTTTCGCCGGATTTCACGGTCACGGTCTGGGGATTGAAATGGAAATCCTTAATTTCTATCTGGTTCTTTGTTGCAGTGCCCGCCCCATCAGCCTCCTTCATTTCTCCAGCCATTGAGAAAAAAGCCAGATTAAGAAAACTAACAACGCAAAGCATTGCCGTTCTTTTATTCCCCTGAGTTAGAGTCATAATTAAGTTGCTTCCGGTTGAGATAATCTAGCTAAGATTTGAATCGACGACGGCCAGCGAAGACTTGCCTTGCAAGTACTTCACGCTGGTCAGCCCCAGTAGACTACGCAGCTTGTCGGCCGGCACGTTCATCGGTCCGGGCGATGGCGCGGTTCCGGGCGCCGGCTGCGGGAAAGCGGTAGACATCGCAGTGTGGAAGCTGACGTTGCCTTCGACTTTCTGAAGGACCTGGTGGATGTGCCCGTTCAGAACGGTCACTGAGCCGAAGCGCTTCAGGTAACCCAAGGCGCGTTCGCTATCGCTCGTTCCCCAGCCCCATTGCGGATAGACCGCCCAGAGTGGGATGTGCGCGAAAACAACTATCGGCGTGCTCGCTCCCAGGTCCTTCACGTCGTCCTCAAGCCATTCGAGCTGATCGTCCCCGAGTTGCCCCAGACCGCCGGCCTGGAGATCCAAGACATTGACCAGTCCGATGAAATGGACGCCGTTCTTATTGAAGCTGTACCAACCGGAGCCTTTGGCTTCCAGATTCTTCAGATATCGTTCACGGTAGAACTTGCCACCGTCGGTGAGGACATCGTGTTCGCCGGGTACATAAAAGACATCTTTTGTCCGGCAACTTTTCAGTACCTGGTCGAAAGTGTCGAACTCCTCTGGCTTCGACAACTGGGTAATATCTCCCGTGTGAATAAGGAACGACGGAGGCGTCGGCATCGCGTTGATGCGATCAAGGGCGATTTTAAATGTCGCCGTGACATCTTTATTCGCCTCCTTACTGAAGCCGATATGGCTGTCACTTATCTGTAGAAAACTGAGGTCGGTAGCCGGCAGCGGCTCTCCGGCTTTCGCGATTTGGGCGAGTGTTTTCGACGCCAGAACCCCGCCGCTGATTGTCCAAAGCAGGCCTGTCCCCGCCCAGGCCATGCATTGAAGAAAGCCGCGGCGATCAATTCCGTCGTGTTCGTGATCGTGAGCTATGTAATCGGACATAAAATTTTGTTTCGGTTAACTAATTGGATACTTGCCTTTCATCTTTCTTTACCGATCTGGTTCGCGTTTATTCCCGAGATCTTGCGCGGTTAAGCGTGGGACTCGTGGGTATTTCACAAATGCCGCGCTGAACTGAACCCGGCGCGGCGTTCGAAAGAAATCCCGGAGTAGGATCAATCACCGGTTTCCCGCTCCGCTGCGTCCGCCTCACGCGCCAGCCCAATCAGTAGCTGCAAGAACTCTTCGGGTTGTCCAGTGAAGAGCCCGTCCGCAATGAAGCTGTTAATAGCGCCCGTCGCGTCAAGCTGTCCTGGACCGGTTGGACGAATGATTGCGCAAGGAGGCAGGTTGGGGCTGATGAATTCGCACGGCTCGGGCATGATCAGATTGGCCTGCAACGTCTCCGGCTGACCTGTAGTGAGGTCGACGAAGGTCACCGTTGAATTGTTGACAGGATCAAAATCGGTCAACGGAGTCGCATTGCCTGCCTTATCCTGCCAGGTTTGAAAGTGCATGATCTCCGAACCACCGATACTGATGAGAATTCGCAGGACTTCCGGGCTGGTTACCTTCTGAGCCAGCGTCGCGTAGAGGCTAGTGCCGCCCTGTTCAATATAGCCAAAGTGAAATCCGGCCGTGAAAGCAATCGCTTTGATGTGGTCACTCGGATTGTTCGCATCATCCAGTTCGTTATTAGTTCGTGGGATGGCAGTATGCTGCCCAGCATTCAAACTGGGGACAGCATCGAGGAAGGTCGCACCAAAATCTGGGTTGGTCGTACTGCGGTAGCGTGTCCACCAGCTGGTATCCACACTCAGCTGGGTGAGGTTCGTCAGTCGTCCAGTCTGAGGGACGAACGAAACTTGGCTCGGCGGCAAGGTGGCGAAGTGCGCCAAGTTCACCTCCTGCTCTCCTTTGGATTTTAAGTAGGCGTTTAGGAAAGTCGCGTGACTTATTTCGTCATCGGTATTGTCAGAAATATACTGAGGTTGGTCGCCATCTAGAATTTGCAGGCCAGCCGTGTAGCCGGAGGTCGGCGCATTAACCCCACCGAGTTCGTTATATTGCTGCCAAAGATCCGCTTCGATCAGTTCGGCGGCCGCGAGGAGCTGCAGGATCGCGACATCGCCTCGTGAAAGAACATTGTTCTGTTTTCGGTTGCCATTACCCGCCGACGCCCTGTGGTTGCCAGTAGCTGCCAACGCCCTGCCAGCATTGCCTAGTAAAGCAGCTCCTGGGGCCAGGAGCGCGGCTCCCAAGCCGAGGTTTCGGAGAAAGGAACGTCTGGCAAGACGATTCGGCGCCGAAGACGGCGCGAGGTTGGAAGAGCCTGGCGTAGTTAGGATAGCGTGTTCTTTCGAATGGTTGGTATCAGGACGCATAGAAGGATTTCAGTTTGAGTTTAATTAGGTCTTTGGCTCGGCAAATTGCCTCACACCTCTCCTACCGACACCGCGCGATTTTATTCCGAAATCTTTTAGGTCAGAAATAAAGTTCCGGCGTTACCTAATCGGATTACCAGTAGGATTTATGTGCCACTACTTGGCGCCAAAGTGAGGTTGGCGCGGCTCCATTAGTCTGCTTCGCTGCAATTTCCACTTGCACTATTGGTGTTACTTTTAGTTCGTTAGCCTTATCATTCCATTGGCGCAGCCAAATCACCGCATCCGCTCCTTCATGCGCCACCACTTCCGCAATGGCGCGACCGATAGACTGTTTCCCGCCGATTAAAATGACCTTCTTTTCTCTAAGATCGAGAGTCACAGTCAGACCTATGTTTCTGGAGGCAGTCCCTTATTTTCGCGCAAAAACCTCTTCGCGAGATCGTATCCGCCTTCGCCGCGCCGGATCTTGATCAAAAGCCGGGCCAAGTCGTCTGACCTGCGCTGAGCAACGTCGAGCGCTTCCTGCTCCCCACCCCCAGCGGAAAGCAGGTCTAGTTCATTTATAGCCGCAGCAGCCACTCGGACTCTTGAAACATTGCCATTGCTACCATCTGAACCATTTTCATTCTTCTCCGTGTTCATAAATCGGCCTTTGCCGTCCTTTAAAGTGACGTTTTCCTATGGCTGACATTCGATACTAGTAGTTGGGCGGGGATCTGTTTGCTTGGGGCGATGGCGACCCAGAACGAACCCCGAGTTGGCTGGAGTCGTTGAGGAGTTTCACGGAACCGGGTATATCCAGCCCTTGCTGGTTCGCGTAATCGATTAAGGACGGCTCGCTGAACGCACTGATTATTCTCTCAATGAACCGGCGCGTCTTCGGTACCGGAAGCTTCGTCTGCAGAACCTTTTTTTCCGAAGATTGGGAGGCATCCTGGTAGTTATCGGCAAGAATATTGTTCTTTCCCACTTTAGAAAAGGACTGGTCGGATTCTTTACTTCGTGTTGTGACCAGAAGCGCTATGGCAATGATCGTAGCAAATACAAGGATCCCCGTGTTGAGGTACCTCAGGGAACGAAAGGGTACCCTGTGTGGCTTGAGCTTTTGATAATCACCAGGGGAAGAGAACATAATATCAGTCGGACCTTTCGGGTTCATTGGCGATCAGAAGATTGTCTTCACCTCAGTATTACCGTTTTGCTCAGCGAATATTCCGTCCGACCAGGACGTCCCTCGAAGAAAAATAGAAAAGCCGAGAAGAGAGCGGTCCGCGAAGGACGAACAATGGCAGCCGGTCGATAACCGCAACCGCACCTTGCGCGATCGTTTTTTCAAAACGCGATCGTTACAAGACTCGATTCTTTATATTATATTTTCGGCAAACCGTTCCATTTCTTCAAACTGCGGACTGCATTGGAGTAGGAGAAGATCAACCCCAACCGATTCAAACTCGGCAATGCGTTCGGCGATTTGTGCAGGTGTTCCGACCAATCCGGATCGCAATCCTCGATTACTTACCGAGTAATCTTCGAGCGAAACGTGTTGATCTAGCTTCGTCCCAGCAAGCCATTGGCGATAATTGTGGTAACCAGCGGCAGACTGTTTCACGTCGGTTATGCGTGCGAGTTCTCTCTTCGCTTCCTTTTCGGTGTCGCGAACGATCGAGTAGGCCGCGACTCCGAAGATCATTGGATCGAGACCTTTTTTTTCTCTTCGCTCGGACATGTCAGCGATTTTCGAGCGAATACGCTCAGGAGGATCTCCATGCATGACAAAGGCGTCGCAACGGCCACTGATCAACTCTTTCGCCGCTTCCGACTCGCCACCGGCGTAAATTACCGGTCGCGGCTGTGAGACCGGCTTTGGCTGGAGGATCGAATCCTCTATCTGATAATAATCGCCGGAGAAAGAAAGATGATCCCGTTTCCACATCTGGTCGACGACCTCAAGCCACTCCGCCGTCCGCGCGTAACGATCATCATGCTGCTCAAAATGGACCCCGTATTTCTTTGCCTCATCCGCCCACCAGGACGAAACAACATTGAGAGAAAGACGGCCCTGACCGGCGATATGATCGATGTTTGCAGCTTGTTTGGCGAGGAGAGCGGGCAAATGGAAGGTGGGACGTACCGCGACCATCAACTCGAGGCGTTTGGTCACCGCCGCGAGGGCTGCGGCTGTGGACCAAGCATCCAGCGCAGGCGCATCGGCACCTTTGATGTCGTTGAGATTCAGTTCAGCGATCAACGTTAGATCGAACCCAATCTCTTCGCTGCGTCGCGCCAGGCGGCTCACATATTCCCACGTCGCTGCCATCCGCTCGTCTTCGACGTTTCGCAGCCAGCCGCCGAAGACTGGGAGCAAATAGCCATAACGCACTAGATCCCCTCCGTTTGGTGCTGAATGTAGTCGACCAGCGCCACATGCGGATCAAAGCCGACAATTTGAGGCGCATTCGCGACAAAATTGGAAAGCGCATTGATGTCGTAATAGACGACGCTGCCATCACGATCGTCGACCAGGTATTCCACGCTGCCCACATCGATTTGGGCGGCACCGACGATTCTTTCAACTGCATCAATTATTCCCTGGGACGGTGTGAAGGCCTCCACTTTCAATCCGATCCTTGGTCTATCAGCGAGGTCGCGGGTGTTCGTATTCGAAGGTTCGTCTTCGGTCCTGCATATTTCAGCCGGACACAGATTAAAGTTCTCACCGGAGGGGTAAACTTTGATCGCATAGAGAAATTTTCCGCCAAGAGTCTCGACGCGCGTAATATGCCCGCCGCGGGCTGGAAGAAATTCCTGCACCAAAGCGATGCTATCGATCCCAAAACCGATCGCGCCAGACGCGGCCGCACGCGCCAATTCCGACCCAGAATCAAGACGAATGATCCCTGCGCCTCTACCGCCGATGTTTGGTTTGATGATGACTGGAAATCCAATTTCCTGTGCTGCGGAAATGACTTCGATCGCGCAGTTTGCGATACGCGAGCGCGGCGTGGTTAGTCCCAGCGAGTGCAGGAGGGCGAGTTGCGCCGCCTTTGAAATCTCGAACAAGAAGGCTTTGCTGCCGTTGATGACGCGCGTGCCAATACGCTCGAGATAAGCGAGGTAGTCGCGGGTGAAGAAAATGCCTTGTGCGTTACCGCGGAGGTAGGCGGAGGCGCTCATGCGGTTGAATAACAGCGCGTACCTTCTGTTCGCCTCGGTTGCATCATAACCGTGGCATCCGGCATCGATGCGCACATACCGAATGGAACGCCGATCCAATTCCGCGAAGAGTAGGCGGAACCATTCCGGATGCTCGTAGTAGACCGCGAGTGGTAAGTGGTTCATCACTGGTATTCTCAATCAGTGAGAATCGCCTCGAGCGCAGGAGCCAGCCTTGGCCCGGTCTTGTGGATTGGCCGGAAACGTTGTTTTAAAAAAGGCGGGATGGCCAAATCTCAACAGAAGTAAGTCCGCGAATCCTAACCGTTCCGTTCCTACCCCAAACCCATCATCGTGAGCAGTCTTCCCCGTACTCGACCGTCTGGCGGCAAGCTGTGCGCGCGCTCATAATCACGGATCGCCTTGTGAGTTGCACTGCCACTCACGCCATCAATCGCGCCGTGATAATAGCCTGAACGAACCAGGCGAAGCTGGACTTCCCCGATCAAAGAGTCGCTATATCCACCGCTAGCTCGGTAAACAGGTTGATCGTAAGAATCGTATGCGTAACCGTAAGGATAGTACCCGTAGGGAGAGTATCCATAATACGCGTAGGGATCGTAAAAGAACGGATCGCCAAAATCGCCGAAAAAGATAAACCGGTCATCGAAGTCGCGATGCCGGAACCGATCGCCGCGAAAGCCGCCACCACGAAAGCCACGACTGTTAAAGCCACCACGAAACCCTCCCCCACCAAATCCGGACCTGCCGAAGGCACCGCCGCCACTGTGAAATCCACCGCCACCGAACCCTCCATGGCGCTGTCCCATCGCGTTTGAGCCTGTCAAAATGCAAGCCGCGACGACAATTGTCGCTGCAATCAGGTTTCTGTAGGTCATAAGCATCTCCAGTCGGTTCGGGTAACTGCTCCTTACATGAATACAGACCGCTTCAGGCTCATTTTATTCCGCTCTCGCGAAGGAAAACGTTAGGGTTGCAACTGCGGGCTACTTGCGCGAGTGGCGCAAGCGAAACGGCGAGCCATCGTCGCGATGGAAAAAATTCTTGATTAGGTCGTAGCTTCTTCCGGTACTCAGGACCTTGATCAAAAATCGCGTGACGCCGTCATTCATTCGGCGAACGACGAGATCGCATCCGTACGGTCGCAACTTCTCTTTCGCGATGCGCGCGGCTTCTACATCAAGCGCTTCTTGCGACACGAGTTCCGCCGAGCGGAAAAGGCTTAATTCCTTTAAGGCCGCGGTGGCGGCTTCACGGATTTTCCGGACGCGATGGTTGTAACTTGCCTTAAAGTCATTGTTTATCTCAGAGGCTATGCGGCCTCCTCGACGCTTAACCGATACCAGCATTTGCTGTTTGGGCAGCGAGACGACAGAAGAACGTCATAGCTCAGGCCGCGCCGCTCTCAACGCCGCTTACAATCCCACCCAGATGTCCGGCGATCGCGATCAACAACACTGTCCCGAGCGCGAGAGAGATATAGATAATTCCTGGCCGTCGTTCTGGAAATTTCCGCTCGCGAAAACGCCATCCGCAAAGGAACCAAATCATCCCACTCGCCGACAGTGCGAAGACCAGATGCAAGAGTAGATTTCCCTTAAGCTTCGCGCCCTCCAATTGCCACTGCCATGCGGTCAATCCGGTGGCAATGGCAACAGGCGCCGTGAGCGCTGCCGCCACCAGGTTATAGTATGCAGCCTTCACCAGTGCTGGATCTCTTTTCCAGATCGCGAGAAGATCAAACGCCACACTAATGATGAACAACGCGATCGGGAAATGAATGATTACCGGGTGTTGCGCGTGTTTCGCCAGGAGGGCGGCTTTGAGATCAAACGGGTTCATGCGGTCCTTGCTAAAGGCTGCGTGGATTCTCCAGCCGTCAGTTTTGCGCTAACCGGCTTAGTGTGCCCTCTTGCCTGAGATCCAGGTCGAGAACCGTTCGCCGGCCCGCCTTGATGGCAACGGGCAGGCGGATATATCCGTCCCTCTCCGATCGAGCAATAACCATGTAAGATCCAACCGGCAGCCCCACGACCTCGGGAATTTCTTCGTCCGCGAAATGTTGGCTTTCGACGTTCTTAAATAGCCGTCCGTCGATTGTGTAGATGGCGAACAAACTGCGCGGAAAGTACCACGCGTTACGATCGTTGAATTCATCGGTCGTTAAGTAGACCGTTAGGTATCCTCGCGACGAGCCGCCAGAATAATCTCCTGCTTGTAAAATAGTTGCACTGCCAATGATTAAGAACAATGGAATAATCAACGGCGTGGTCTTCCACAACATTGAAGGGAGTAGTGATTTCATATCGTCTAAAAGTTTATTGTCGTTTTAGAACGTCCTATTTGTCAGTTGCGTACTAACCGCTCCACGGGCTTTTGCTCGCGCAAGTCCAGGTGCACGACCGTTTGTCGGCCTTCCTTAATCACAACACCGATGCGGACATATCCATCTCGCTCGGACCGGGCGGCGATCGTGTAAGATCCAACCGGTAGCATCACGACTTGGGGAATTTCATCGCTGCGCGAAATGTGATTCTCCACGTTCTTGAAGACCTTCTTGTCGGCAGTGTAGATGACATAGGAACTGTGGGGAAAGTACCAGGCATCCCCGTCGTTGAACTCGTCGGTCGCTGAATAGACCTTCAGATAACCCCTTCGTAACTCAGCGCTATAATCTAGGTTTCCCGGTCGTACCGCTTCGAAGACAAACGGGCCTCTATCTCCCGCCACGGCTGTTGGACCTCGGAAAGCTGGGCTTAATAGAACAATTAGAAGCGAAGCTTTCAAAAGGACCGAATATGATGTTAATTTCATAAAGTTGGGTTGTGGTTGGTGGTTATTTAATAATAATCTTACCAGTCATCCGGGGATGAATAGAACAGAAGTAAGAGTAGACTCCGGCAGTTGCGAAGGTGTGAGTGAAGCTCTGGCCTGTCTTTAATGCCGGCGATTTTTGGAACTGATTGTCGGCACTCGCGATAACGTGTGGAACGTTGTCATGATTGATCCAGGTTACCGTTCCCCCTTTCGGCACCGACAATACCTGTGGTGAAAAGGTGTAGTTATCGACAATAACCTCAGGCTTTGAAGCTTTAGGACGGGTCGAGTCTCCTGTCGCAGGGTCTTTGCCGTGCGTGCTACTCAGAAAGGCCAGAGCAACAAACATGACAAATGCCACCGTGCTTGTATTTACATGCTTCATGAGCGGAGTGAATGCTGTCACGCGTCTGGTTGCCGGTTTCCGATCGTGTGCAGAAGTCGAGATGATGTGAATCGCTTTATGGTTTGCTCTCATTCGATGCGTGATTGGTTAAAATGCTTTCACCTATCAATACCGCTTTGCCGGACGAATATTCCCGCGCGACACGCGGCTAATTCCGTGAAGAGTGGAACCACGCGATAGAAACCCAGGCGGTTCCGCTCGACATCAATTCCGATAAATAGGCGCTGATCGCCGTTGATAGGCCGAGCAAGGAAATCCAGCCAGATCTCGAAGACCGGTCAGGACATCATGAACGAAGCGATTCGATCGCCAGATGAGTCCCAACGGGGAGTGGCGTCCGGTAATAGCCGGAATTGTCGTCAACCGTGCGGGATTAGTTCTCCGAAAAGCTCCCTGAAAGTCTGCAAATCGTTAGCGTTAACGTCGGAAACAGCCCAGTAGTTAAAGTCCCGGTCAACCCAATGCAGAAGCTGATAACCTTGCCGCGTCAGTGGCCTGGTGATTTCAGCGGCATCGGATCCGGCCGGCCATACGAAGAGGTTAATAAAGTGTTTTCGCCTCTGATAAACTAAAGCCGCCACTGGCCGGTTATCGAGATAATCGAGACGACCGCCGATCAAAGGAAATCCGTTTTGCGAAAGATCGACAACAGGAGGAGCAAAATCGAGCTTGGCGTCCAGCCAGGGTTTCACGGTATGCTGGTCGGAGGAAGCAACGTCTGTTAGATGGTTTGCCATCAGCGAGCGGACATGACTTGCGATAAGCTGAGTTGCGAGAATTTGATCGGCCCCGGGTCGCTGCAATCGAGGCGCCAGGTTCAGGGCAATAACCGCCGCGGCAACGACCGCTGCGGCAAGACCCAGCCAATTCCATGGCGTTCCCCCAAGAACAGTCCGTGACTCAGACCCTTTTACTGGAAACAGCGGCTGAGCGTTGCGCGTAAAAGCGGGGGTGCGTCGTTCGCCAACCTCTTCTCTCAAGGACGATTGAATTCGCTCGCGTAATCCTGCAGGCGCTCTGTGATAGGAAGTTGCTTTCCCAATCGCACGAATTAGCGAGCTGTGCGTTTCAAAGGCGTCGTCACATTTGCGGCAATCCCGCAAGTGCTGTTCGATTGTCTGGCTGGTAATCGGATCCAATTCGCCATCCAGATAACCATCCATCAGTTTTAAGGCTTCTTCGCAATTCATCTATATCTCCTTACCGATGCGAGCCGCCAAACATTCCCTGAGTTTGGCTCGCGCGCGAGCCAGCCGCGACATTACCGTCCCAGGCGGAACCTGAGTGATGTCGGCAATTTCCTTATAAGAGAGACCTTCCTGATGTCGCAGGGTCAGGATCTCGCGAAATTCAGCAGGCAATTGATCCATTGCCTCGCTCATCAGCTTCGCATCCTCACTACGCTCCAGGATGGTTGCGGGACTTCTAGATTCGTCCCCGGAAACATGAATCTCTTCATCGAAAGGTGTAGTAAGATCAACCGCGTGGTTTTTCTTGAGCAGTGTGTAGGAGGTATTTCTAACGATCGTCAGTAACCAAGCCCGTCCATTGGAACCATGGAATCCACTGAACGATTTAAACGCGCGCAGATATGCTTCCTGGACCACGTCTCGCGCATCCTCTTCATTGCGAAGCAGCCATCTGGCTAGATTATGCGCGGCATCGAGATGAGGCAGCATCATCGACTCAAAAGATGTGAGATCTTCTTTTTGAGAGGGATTCTCTTCGCGCTTCTTGACTACGACGAACTTCACGATCTTCTGATCCGATTCGAAATCTTCGGCCTCGGAAGCATGTTCCGCTTTCAAAAGTAAAGCCATAGCGATTTTCGAGGGGTCATATTTCAGAGCGGACAGCACCGCAGGCGAATTGCCCGCCATTCAATAAGACTGCCGCTGGACTGTTTTATTCCATCTTCACCCCGAAAAGACCGTGGGAAGGGGTCGCCTTACGACCGGCATGGCAACGATCCGAAACATCACCTTCCGGGAATAAAGGAGCGTCTCTTCAGTATGAATGGGCAAACAGCTCAACCAAACTCCGAATAACTGAACAAACGTCGACTTCTTATGCCTACCACAATTGCCAGCCTTCTGAATTTCGCAGGTCCGGACATGATAGTGATTCTTCTCATCGTGTTGCTTCTGTTCGGTTCGAAGAAGCTTCCGGAGCTCGCCCGCGGGATGGGTCGAGCGGTAAAAGAGTTCGGCGCTGCTCGAGATGAGATAGAGAAAGGGCTTACTCCGCCCGCCCCCCGCGAAGTAGCACAGGCAAGACTCACAGACACAGCGAGCGAGCAGATAGCATCGCCATAATAATCGCGGCGCCACCAAGGCCAAGATCCGAGGAACGCCGTGACCGACCGGCCAATCGATAAGCCCGGCAAAAAAAGAATCGTCATCCTGGGCGGTGGGTTCGGCGGAGTGTATGCCGCCATGCAACTGGAAAAACTGCTGCCCCTCGACCCTGTAATAGAGATTTGCCTGGTTAGCCACGATAACTTTTTCCTGTTCACGCCAATGCTTCACGAGGTAGCAGCGAGCGATCTCGACATCACAAACATCGTAAACCCGCTCCGGAAATTACTCCGTAAAGCGGAGGTTTTCGTGGGGGACGTGAACCAGATCGACCTGCCAAACAAGCGAGTCTCGATTTCGCATGGCTATCGCAACCATTCGCACCAGATCGACTACGATCATTTGGTCATTGCATTAGGATCAACCACCAACTTTTACGACATCCCGGGTCTCGCTGATCTGGCTTTGCCAATGAAATCGCTTCGCGATGCCATTCGGCTGCGCGCCCAAATCATTCGACATCTGGAGGAGGCAAATAGCAATTCTGATGAGCGACAAGCATTGCTTACTTTCGTCGTGGCGGGTGGCGGCTTCGCCGGGGTGGAAACAGTTGCCGCGTTAAATGACTTTGTGCGCGAAGCGCTGCCGTTCTACCCCAATTTGAGGGAAGACATGTTGCGCGTCATACTGGTGCATTCCGGCTCGATCCTCTTGCCGGAACTGGGTGAAGACCTGGGCCGCCACACGCAAAAGGTACTGGCGCGGCGCGGGGTGAGAATACTGCTAAACACCCGGGTCAAGAGCATGACAGAGGACAGGGTCTTTGTAGCCTACAGGGCTCCAATCCCATGCAGCACCTTGGTGTGGACTGCGGGTACCGTGCCGAGCCCGCTTATCGCATCGCTCCCTTGCGCCAAAGAACGAGGCCGAATAGTGGTGAATCAATTCCTGCAGGTCTCCGATTCACCCGAGGTGTGGGCAGTAGGAGACTGTGCATTTGTGCCGGACAGCAGAAATCCAGATAAAGCTCACCCCCCAACCGCGCAACATGCAATCCGTGAAGGTAGGGTTGTCGCGCAAAATATCGCGGCCGCACTTTTAGGTCGCCCTCTAAAATCATTTTCCTTCAGGACCATTGGTTTGCTAGCCTCAATCGGTCGCCGAGCGGGGGTGGCGCGGATTTTTGGTTTCAATTTCTCCGGCTTTTTCGCCTGGTGGATGTGGCGGACGATTTATCTGAGCAAACTGCCCGGCCTGGACAAAAAGGTTCGCGTGGCATTCGATTGGACGCTGGATCTTCTCTTCCCGAAGGACGTTTGCGCAGTGTATGACCTATCTCACCATCGCGGTTTCGCTCGGGAAAAGTACGCTAAAGAGCCCGTTGGAAACAATGGTCAGTACCCGGCAGATGCGCAGCTGCCAAACCCGTTGCCTCATTTTTCGGCGCGTTCGCTTGCGCCATGAGCGGATGGCGGTAAATCGTCGCTTACCTCAGGCGGCAATATCAATAACTTGCAGGTGCGTTGATGCCGAGTGGGCTCGGGAATTTCGACAACGAAGCCAACAATCCTAACAACGTCACACGGCGCGCTCGGACGAAAGATCGAAATTCTTTCAACGTGCACCCACTGTGCGCCGTCTTTGTCCCGCACAATTCGAAACTCGCTCGTCTTGTGCGCGGGACAATTCGGCCGGAAGGGTTGCATCGCGATTTCGTAAAAACAACGCCGATCCTCCGGATGCACGCATTGCAAGAGCAATTGAAATTCAGCGGGTACATCGCGCGGAACTCCGAGAATGTGTCTCAGCTCGTATGACCAATATTGTTCGCCTGTGTCGAAGTTGACGTCGAACAAGCCGACGTCCTCTGCGCTCCAGCGTTTGGGTGCGATCTGTTTTCCTAGTTGGGTCGTTACGCCCAGCCTGGGACCAGGCTCGTGTGCAGCTCGCTGAAACATACGCGCAGTGTATTTACTGACGACATCTGCCGGCCCGCATCGGTTACACTCAAATCAAAATATTTTGCCCGAGCTCACAAAGAACGACTTCGGCTTTGCAATGAAGACCGGGTCGGGGAACCGAGCCCTCGAATCGAGGTCGCAACGTAGCGGAGACTTGCTTCCCAGTGTTTTCTGCGGCCCAGAGAACGGCGGGTTAATAAAATCTTCCCTTGACAGTCTAGGTAACTGGGTAAAAGAATACTTCACTCACCAAGACTGTCTTGGTAAGAAAGAAATTGGAGGCATTACAAATGAAAAAGCGTGCGCAGATCTCATATATTCTTTATCTGGCCGTTATCACGGCGTGCACTCTGTCGGCGAGCCGGGCTCAGGATCCTTCACTCCCGAGCAAGCTTCTCGGTAAATGGACGCAGGAGATGGTGGGAGCACGCACTGGCGGCGCTGTCATTAACATCACCGGGGTTGATGCGGCCACTGGCCGGGTGACCGGAAAATATATTCCGCCATCGGGCCCTGCGGTGGGAAAAGAATTCGATGTCGTTGGCTGGATAAGCTCAGCGCCACCAGCAGAGAAAGCGGACAATGTAATCACCGTCTCGTTTACCGTAAGTCTCTCGACCTATGGAAGCATTTCGAGCGAGACCGGTTACCTGAAAGACAACAAAATTTTTGCGATGTGGCACAACGTTCGCCCTAACACCGCCTATGACTGGGCCCACATCGCTACCGGCGAGGATATCTGGACAAAGGCCCCCTAACAGATCGCTGGTGTCAGCATGAACCAGTCCAGCGTTTCCATTTTTAGATCCGTTGTTCTAACACTGGCGATGTTTGCTGCGCTTACGGTCGCCTTGGAAAACATCAATGCGCAGACTTCGAGCAAAGAAAAACAGACAGTAGCAATCCCAACTGTCGAGCAAGGCAATAAGAACATTAGAGTGTTGAACGGTATGCCGGAATCACAGCTGATCCCGACGATGAAATTCATAACCGTGTCGCTCGGCGTGGCGTGCACCTATTGCCACGTAATGAAGGAGGGACAAATGGATACCGCCGCCGACGACAAGGAGACGAAGCGGATCGCGCGCAAAATGATGAAAATGGTTATGCAAGCCAATGCGAAAACATTTCACGGAGAACCGCAGATCAGTTGCTACACGTGTCACCAAGGCAAGGCGATTCCACAGGGCGCGCCGAGTTTCCCGGTTGCGCTGAAACTTATGCCACCGCCAGGCGCACCGCCTCTTCCTTCGCCAAACGCGACGCCACCGTTGCCGACCGCTGATGAAGTTCTAGATAAGTACACCAATGCCATCGGTGGACCGGCAGCCATTGAAAAAATTAAAAGTGCGGTCATTCACGGCTCGGTTGCCAACGCGAGCGGTTCGACTGGCACCTTCGAAGCGGATCAAATCGCTCCTGACAAAGGTTACGACATCATGACCACTCAGCGCGGCACGCGCGTTCGGGTGTTGAACAGGCAAAAAGGCTGGGAGAAAACCGCATTCGGAGTAAATGAACTCGCGGGTCAGCAACTGCAGGATGCGAAACTGTCTCTCGCGCTCTACGGAAATTTGAACCTTAAAGATCAGTTCACGAAATTCGAGGTTGCTGGGACCGACAAGATCGACAATCACGATGTCTATGTCGTCAAAACGACGAGGCCTGATCAAAAACGCGAACGTCTCTATTTTGACTCGGAGAGCGGATTGCTCTTGCGACGAGTTACTGAGATGAACTCAAAGGTCGGAGTCATTCCGGAAGCGACGGATTTTGACGATTACCGCGAGGTTGAGGGTGTGAAGCTGCCCGGAACGATTCGCCTTTCAGCGATAGACACTCAAAATCCAATTTCAACACGCAAGATCGAGAAGATCGAGTTCAACACCTCGATCGATAATTCCAAGTTTGATAAGCCGCAGGGATGACGTCCTCTTCGCCGGCAACAGAGCCGATTCTCTTGACAGTCGAAGCAAATAATTGAACAGTTCGTTCACCAAGACTGTCTAGGAAGGGAAATGCCATGGCTAAAGAAAAACCAGACCTTGTTTACGGTACCCTCGACATGTTGATCCTGAAATCGCTGCAGCATGAACCGCGGCATGGTCTGGGCATTGCCGATCGGATCCAGCAGATGTCGCGAGACATTCTGCGTGTCGAACAGGGATCGCTTTATCCCGCTCTTTATCGCTTAGAAGCGCAAGGCTGGATCAAGGCCGACTGGGGTGTTTCCGAAAACAATCGCAAGGCCCGGTATTACAAATTGACCGCAGCGGGGCGGAAACAACTCGCTGCCGAGACCGAACATTGGTCCCGGATCACTGCCGGGATCGATTTTGTCCTTTCGGGGACTTAGCGCTTATGCCGCGATTGAATGCATGGGTTCATCGCCTGTTGGGCGTGTTCCGCAAGAACCGTCGTGATGCTGAAATGTCAGAAGAGATACAGCAGCATCTGGACGCTCTGACCGAGCGCAATATTGCCGCGGGCATGTCGCCGAAAGAAGCACGCAATGCCGCCCTTCGAGAATTCGGGGGCGTGGAGCAGATCAAGGAAAGGGCGCGCGAGCAACGGGTCTGGCTGTGGGCGAATGATTTTCTGCAAGATCTTCGTTTCGGCGCCCGGATGCTCCGGCGCAACCCTGGCTTCGCCATTCTCGCGACCCTTTGTCTTACCCTTGGGATCGGGACAAATGCTGCCGTTTTTAGCTGGATCGAAGGAATTCTGATTCGGCCCTACCCGCTGGTCGCCCACCAGGACCGAATGTTCGCCCTTGGCGGGACCACCCGCGGCGTCACGGAAGGCCACGGAATCTCGTATCCTGACTTTGTCGATTTGGAAAAGAACTCAACGCTTTTCGAATCGTTCATCGTCGATCGGATTGTAGGCACGACGCTGAGCGTGGGCGATCGGGCGGAGCGAGCCTCGGGCGGAATCGTTTCGGCGAATTATTTCGATGCGCTCGGCGTTCGCCCGATGCTTGGCCGTGGTTTCAGACCGGAAGAAGGCACGGGGCGCAATGCACATCCAGTCACCGTCATTAGTTACCTGACCTGGCAGGACCGTTACAAGGGCGACCCGGAAATCATCGGCAAAACGCAATACCTCAACGGCGTTCAACATACGATCATTGGCGTCGCGCCGGAGAAATTTCACGGCACTTTTATCGGATACTCGTTTAACTTTTGGGTGCCGACGTCGATGCAGGAAACGTTTGATTCGACCGGCTACAAACTCGAAGACCGCGGGGCGCGCTGGATTGAAAGTTACGCGTTTTTGAAACCGGGCGTGACGCGCCAGCAAGCGCAGGCCGAACTGAATGCGATTGCGCAACGCCTCGAGAATGATTTTGCGGAAACAAACCGCGGGCAGGGCTTTCAACTCTACCCTTTGTGGAAAACACCGTTTAACGCCGTCGGAAATCTGTCGCCCACGTTGGCGATCACAACCGGGGTCGCATTTTTCGTCCTGTTAATCGCCTGCGCTAACGTGAGCAATCTTCTGCTCGCGCGCTCACTTGTTCGCCGGCATGAAATGACCATGCGTCTCGCGCTTGGTGCCGGGCGCCGGCGTTTGATTAAACAACTTTTCACTGAAGGCCTGCTTCTCTCTCTAATTGCCGCCGCCGGTGGAATCGTGGTTGCGTACTGGTGCCGTAACGCTCTCGTGCTGATTTCGCCGTCCCGTACTCCAGGTATCACCATTGATTATCCCGGACAGCTGGACTGGCGTGTTCTGGCCCTCAGCGCAGCGGTTTGCATCGGATCGACAACGCTCTTCGCGTTGATACCTGCGATTCAAGCGAGCCATGTCGATCTTTCGGGGGCGCTCAAAACCGAAGGGAGCGGAGTGGTTGGTGGTAGCGGTCGATCCCGATTACGCTCAGCGCTCGTGTTCGTTCAGGTGGCGCTGAGTTTTGTGCTCATTGCCGGAACAGGATTACTGTTCCGAAGCCTGGTGCAAATGCAAAATGCCGATCCGGGATTCTCGACGCGAAATGTCGTCGTATCGGCGGCAGATCTTTTTTCTGCCGGATACAAGCCCGATCAGGCAAAAATTTTCTACGAACAATTGCTTGAGCGCATCCGGGCACTGCCTGGCGTTCAATCGGCGACCTTGGCGCGGGTCAGGCCTTTCAGCTATTCGGTTTACTCATCAGCACCGCTGGAGATCGAAGGCTACCAGCCGCCGCGCAATGAGCAGGTGACGGCGGACTACAATCAAGTGGGCGAAGGATACTTTAGCGCGATCGGGATCCCTATTGTGAAAGGGCGGGAATTCACCCGCAACGATGACGAAAACGCACCCCCTATGGCGATTGTCAATGAAACGATGGCGGCAAAATATTGGCCTGGCAAAAGCGCGATCGGACAACGACTCAAAGTTAAAGACAAGTGGATGGAGGTCGTCGGCGTGGCGAAAAACGCGAATTATCGCACAAAACTCGAGAATCTAATGCCCTTCTTCTATGTGCCGGTTCGCCAGAATTTTGTCGTCCAAAACAACTTAATCATCCGGACGGAGCAAAGCGCGGCCGCGATCATGAACGCGCTCGCCCGCGAAATCCACGCGCTCGATCCAAATCTCGCGCCGCTGGACGCAATCACTTTGCAGGAGCAAGTCGACGTCATGAGTTACACGCAACGTCTGGCAGTAGCGTTGCTGGCAATCTTCGGGGGAATGGCCCTCTTTCTCGCCGCGATTGGACTTTACGCGGTCATGTCATACGCGGTTTCGCAGAGCACGCGCGAGCTGGGGCTGCGGATGGCATTGGGAGCGAGCGTTTCCGACCTTTTGCGACTGGTCATGTCGCGTGGATTGCTCTTGACCGGGGGCGGCATCGTCCTGGGTATCGTTGCTGCCCTGACGTTGACGCGGTTGATGGGCAATCTTCTTTTCAAAGTAAGTCCGCGTGATCCGCTGGCGTTCGGATTAGCACTCTCCGTCATGACCGTGGTCGCGATGCTGGCCTGCTTCTTGCCTGCGTGGCGCGCAACACGGATCGATCCAGTCCGGGCGTTGCGGATCTGATTTCAACTCCCCGGGAGTTGAGAGTTTATTGTCGAGAGGTAGGATCGTTCCTTCCGGCAATGCAAACAAACGTAGCACCGGGGTTTCGTAAGACTGCGGAAATCTTCGTTCCGGGGGCGAAAACTTTGCCACAGCAGTACTTCGTCTCGGCGAAGATTTTCGCGAAGGAACAGGAAACGATTTTTTCCGAGCAATGGGTGCTGGTCGGACATCAAAGCCAGATCGCCCGAGCTGGAGATTATTTCGTTACGGAAGTAGCAGGTGAAAGTCTTATCGTCGTCCGAGATAAAGCGACGAAAGTGCGGGCTTTTTACAACGTTTGCCGTCATCGCGGCACGCGGTTGTGTGAGAAGGAAATTGGTCACCTGTCCGCCATTCAATGTCCGTATCACGCATGGACTTATTCGCTCGATGGAAAGTTAGTCGGCGCACCGCACATGGACGACCTACCCGGTTTTGATAAAACCGATTACTCGCTTCATGCCGTGAACCTGGCAGTGTGGGAAGGATTCATCTTCGTCAATCTTGGCGGCGGCTCCTCCAACGCGGAAAAATGGTTTGCACCTTTGGCGGGAAAATTCACTCACTGGAATCTGCCGCATCTGCGCTCGGCGAAACGAATCGAGTATGATGTTCGGGCCAATTGGAAGTTAATCTTCGAGAATTATTCGGAATGCTACCACTGTCCCGGAGTACATCCGGCACTGCAGAAGCTGACGCCTTATGATCTGGCGGAAAATGATTTGTGCGAAGGTCCCTTCCTTGGTGGATTCATGCCAATTATCAACGGTAAGAGCCTGACCATGAGCGGTCATGCTTGTGCGCTGCCGGTGGGTGACATTCAAGCTCAGGATCACGCCCGCGTTTTCTATTATTCGATTTTCCCGAACATGCTGCTGAGCATGCACCCGGAGTATGTAATGGTGCATCAGCTCTGGCCGAGGTCGCCGGATCGGTCGCTTATTCTGTGTGATTGGTTTTTTCATCCAGAAGCGTTTGCGCGCAAAGATTTCAAGCCGGACGACGCGGTCGAATTTTGGGACATGACGAACAAACAGGATTGGCATGTGTGCGAGCTGAGCCAGCAAGGGATAACATCGCGGGCGTATGAGCCAGGGCCGTACTCTACGCGCGAGAGTATCCCTGCTGCGTGGGACGAATATTATCGCCGCATGATGGCCTAAGTGGATCAACCGGTCCCTCGCGCGACGGTTGATTCCGTCGGCTTCGCTGACA
This sequence comes from Chthoniobacterales bacterium, assembly GCA_036498205.1. Taxonomy (GTDB): domain Bacteria; phylum Verrucomicrobiota; class Verrucomicrobiia; order Chthoniobacterales; family UBA10450; genus AV69. The sequence goes on from DASXIC010000047.1 coordinate 51,355, forward strand.
ATGCTTAATATCGAGCAAGGTATTGCTCGATCTACTTTGACGGATGTCCGCCTCGCGTGGGATGATCAGCCATGCCGCCCCTGACTTATGCGAACTATCTCGATCTGGAGAAGCTGCTCACGCTTCAGAATCCTCGCTCAACTCCGGCTGAGCACGACGAGATGCTTTTCATTATAATTCATCAGACTTATGAGCTCTGGTTCAAGCAGCTGCTGCATGAATTTGAAAAAATAAAGAGAGATTTTTCCGACGGCGACCTCTTCGGCGCAATTCATTCCTTCAAGCGCACGCGGACGATCATGAAAGTGCTCGTGGCGCAGGTGGACATTCTCGAAACGATGACGCCTTCCTCGTTTTCCAGCTTCCGCGACCGGCTTGAAACCGCCTCGGGCTTTCAGTCGATTCAGTTTCGCGAGCTGGAGTTTTTGCTGGGTTACAAGCGCGGATCGACGCTCAAATATGTGCGACCAGATTTCCCGGGCTTTGATCGGCTGCAGCAGCGGCTCGCGGAGCGAACGGTGATCGACCACTTCTATGATTTCCTCGCCAAGCGCGGGGCGCAGATTCCGCAGGAGTTAAAAGAACGCGATATCGCGCAAGCGAATGAACCGAACGAGCACGTCCAGATGGAAATTCTTCGTCTCTATAAGAGCTCACCGGAAGTATCTATTTTGTTCGAGTTGATGACGGATTTCGACGAGGGGCTGCAGGAATGGCGCTATCGGCATATTAAGCTCGTTGAGCGAACCATTGGCGCAAAAAAAGGTACGGGCGGATCACCGGGTGTGCCGTTCCTAAAAGAATCGTTGTTCAAGCCAATTTTCCCTGACCTGTGGGCGATCAGGCATCAAATGTAGGCCCGGATCGGACCGCATTTCCTTTGATATGACACAAAGGTGATCTACGACATTACGCCACCCATCACGCCGAAGCTTGCCGTTTGGCCGGGGGATACGGGGCTGACCCGCGAATCACTCTGCGATATGGCTCGTGGCGACAACCTCACGCTATCCACGCTACGGGCGACAGTCCATCTTGGCGCTCATGCTGACGCACCAAATCACTATGGGAAAGTCGCCCCGGCGATTCATGAGCGTTCCCTCGATTATTATTTTGGCTCATGCCAGGTGATTCGAGTCGACGTGAAACCTGCCAGCCGAATTACATCAAACGCTTGGACCAACAAATTGTCTGCACCGCGCGTTTTGTTTGCAACGGGAACCTATCCCGATCCAGAGAAGTGGAACAGTGATTTCGCGGCCTTCTCGGTCGAGCTGATTGATTTTCTTCACGATCATGGGGTTATTACCGCGGGGATCGATACACCGAGCATTGATTTGTTCGACTCCAAGGATTTACAGGCACATCGCGCGATGCTGCGACATGACATGGCGATCCTGGAGGGCCTGGTGCTAAAGGATGTGCCGGAAGGGAGCTATGAACTGATTGCATTGCCGCTGCCGTTGGCGGGCTTCGATGCAAGTCCGGTCCGAGCGATCCTGCGATCGATAACTTGATTGAGGCAGCCCTGTCGCATCTCAACATTACCCTGCCGAAAGCGCGGCGCCGTTCAGACCGAGAAATTCGCGGGCAGTTCCAGAGAGTAATTGCTTCTTTTCCTTCGGCGAGAGGTCTTTCATCGACTCGATAAGTTTGCCGGGATGGGCTTCACCAAGAGGAAACGGATAGTCCGATCCGAGCGCGATCCGATCCGCGCCAAAGAGTTTGAGGAGCAGTCTCAACGCGTCAGGATCGTGGACGAGTGAATCGACATAGAACCGGGCCGGAGCGTTTCCATGGGCCAGATAGTTTCGTGGATTCGTCCCGGTCTCGGTGGCACACAGATCGGGGCGGACATGAAATCCATGTTCGATGCGTCCGATGGTAAACGGGAACGCGCCGCCACCATGGGCAAAGGCGACGCGCATTTTCGGGAATTGGTCGAACACACCGCCGAATATCATGGAACAAATTGCAAGCGACGTTTCCGCTGGCATCCCGACAAGCCACGGTAACCAATATTTCGGCATGCGTTCCTTCCCGGCCATGTCCCATGGATGAATGAAGATCGCTGCGCCGAGTTCTTCCGCCACGCTCCAGACTGGCTGAAGCGATTCATTATCCAGGTTTAAAGTGGCGACGCGACCGGTGTGGGGGTTGGGGTCTACATGCGTGCCAATCTGCGCCCCGCGCAATCCCAACTCCCGGACAGCGCGTTCCAGTTCGCCCGCTGCGAGATCCGGATCCTGCAAAGGGATTGTCGCCAGACCCGCGAACCTTTTGGGATGATCACGAGCGATTTCTGCGATGTGATCATTGAGCCGGCGGGAGAGATCCAGAGCATCGGCCGCCTTCGCCCAATAGCTGAACATCACCGGCACAGTAGAAAGCACCTGGAGAGAAACGCCGGCACGATCGCATTCTTCAAGACGTTGTTTTGGATCCCAGACGTTATCGCTGATTTCGCGAAAGACGCGATCGCCAATCATCATCCGGGCACAGCATGGTTTGTAGTGATCGAGCCGGACGAAGCCGCTGTAGCCATATTTCGCATCGAGATCGGGCCAATTCCGTGGCAAGACATGAGTGTGAAGGTCGATCTTCATGCTGATTTATCGTGTCCGCCCTCCCAGCGGACCTGAATCATACGATCGATGGCATACCAGCGGAAAGCGCCCTAACGATGCGCGTTACGCTAAAACGGCTTCATCGGTTCCGGCTGCTCGACCTTCTTACCGCAGTTCTTGCAGGTTCGTCGTGCGTCGTCGTTCCAGAATTGAAGCATAGCTTGGCTGAAGTGCTGGACGATGTCGGCGCAATCGAAATGGATATCTTCCACCAGCGAGCCACAATTTTCGCAGTAAAAAATGACATGTTCCTTCTCCCCAGGTGGACGGCGCCGCTCAACCACGACGCCGAGCGTCTCCGGCGGCCGCTGCGGTGAATGCGGCACGTTCGGTGGAATAAAGAATGTCTCTCCTTCGTGCACGACGTGATCGACAACACGATCCCCTTCTCGCACGCGCACTCTGATGTCCCCTTTTACCTGGTAAAAATACTCCTCCGAGTCAACCAGATGAAAATCGTTCCGCGCGTTAGGACCGGCGATCACCATTACGAAAAAGTCCCGCCCGTCGTAGAGATACCGGTTACTGACCGGGGGCTTGAAAAGCTCCCGGTTTTCTTCAATCCAACTATTTAGATTAATCGGCGCCTGTACACGGGCCGTGCCGCCGGGCTCCGACGATTGTAGTTTGGAGGCAATGAGATTAGCGATGAAAGAGACTATTTCGTACCCGGAAAAGCGTCAACCAGAGGAAGCGAATTTCACGCACTCGCCCGGACGAGGCTTGAATCGCCGCTGCGGCGATCGTTGGCACGGCGTTGAAATTGCTTCTGAAGCGCCAACTGTGATTCCAGTCAATTTATGAAACGTTTCGACATTACGATTCTGCTTGCTGGCATCGCTACAATGCTGACGCTAGCGGGTTGCGAAGACCTCGCCGACCAGGTCAACGCGCGAGCGCCTGGAATTCCGGGATTCTTTGCGGGTTCAAGCTCCGAAGGTTACTGGCACGGCGATGGCGTTGCCGGCTCGCCCAAGATCGTGGTCCATGTTTCAGAGCAACGAGCCTATTTTTACAAAGGGAGAAAAATCGTTGGCGAAAGCACCGTTTCCACCGGCAAAAGAGGTTTTGATACGCCACCCGGGCATTATCACGTGATTGAGAAAGACAAAGATCATGTCTCGAGCGAATTCGGTGATTACATCCGGGCTGATGGCGAGGTGGTCAAATCGAATATCGACGTGCGTAAAGATTCGCAACCCAAAGGAACTCATTTTGACGGCGCGCGTATGCCGTACTTCATGCGCTTCAACGGCGGCTATGGCATGCACGCCGGCTACGTCCCACGCTTCCGCGCCTCGCATGGCTGCATACGATTGCCTGCGCGAATGGCGAGGCACTTTTACGAAAATGCCGGCGAAAATACTCCGGTGATCGTGAAGGAGTAGATCAGCCCGGCGGCCAACTCATTTGCCGCTGTCCGAGCAGGTGCACATGCAAATGGGGCACGCTCTCACCGGCATCTGGTCCGCTGTTAATGACGACCCGAAAACCGTTTGTCAGTTGAAGCTTTTTTGCCAGTTCTCCTGCGGTCAGCAGCAATTGGCCGAGAAGTTCGCGGTCTTTCCCACTGGCATCAGCCAGTCGGGGAATGACCCGTTTGGGCACGATCAGCACATGCACCGGCGCCTGCGGATTGACGTCGCGAAAGGCGAGGACCTCGTCGTTCTCAAAAACGATTTCAGCCGGGATCTGGCGGGCAATAATTTTCTCGAAGATCGTCATTGCTAGCGAACCGAGCAGCTTAATTTCAAGACTTCACTGGCGGAAAGTTTCTCGCGGACGAAGCAAACAATCTCGCCCCGCAATGCATCGCAGGCTCGCGACCAAACTCGTGTCCCGCGCAAATGTTTGACGCAGGCATTGAGAGCTATGAGCTGGACCGAGTTCACTTGCGTTTGGAGCAACAATTCCAAGCGACGTGAAAGCATGTCGAAAAAGGCGAGCTCGTAGCCGGCTCCGGCGCTGTAGGCGATTTCAAAAAGTGACAGCGAAACCGGAGGCGGAGCGGGGGTAAAATGCGGAACGATTTCCTTGTAACCCACGACCTTGAGCACATAACGCACCGTTTGCGAAAATTGAGTCAGCGCAACGAAGTTCTCGTCGTTCCGCAGGCGCAAATAAAACGCGATGCTCTCAGTCACATGCTCGGTCAGCCACCAACCAGGATATCCCGCCTCCTTCGCAGCGTGCGTTAATGCCTCGCGTAGCCAGCGGCGGTCGAACTCGAAAAGCTGTCCCGATTCCGCCCGCAAGTATGGAAACTCTTCCTTGAATGCAACCATTAGCGCTTCTCTGCCGGAAAAAGCTCCCGTTGCTGCGCGTTGGTCTTCACGCGCCGCCCCAGCGCTTCGATTGCATCGACAAATTCATCCGCCTGCTGAAAGCGGCGATGGACGGAGGCATAACGCAAATAGGCGACCTCATCGATATCGCGCAACCTGGCCATGACATGTGTGCCGATTTGGGTCGAGGCGACTTCCCGGCCACCCGTTTCAATCTCGTGTACTATGTCGTCTACCACCTGTTCCAAAACGACGAGACTGACAGAGCGTTTCTCGAAGGCTTTGGCCAGACTGCTCACCAGCTTGCGGCGGTCAAACGGTTCGTGAGAGCGATCGCGCTTGATCACCCGTAGGTCAGTCCGTTCAATTTCCTCATAAGTAGTGTAGCGGTAAGCGCATTTAAGACACTCGCGCCGGCGGCGAATACTGAGGCCTTCTCGAGACTGGCGCGAATCGATGACCTTATCGTCCCGCGATCCGCACTTCGGACAACGCATAGTAGCGACGGATGAAATATCACACCACCTGTTGTGGCGTCAACGACTCCGTAGCCCTTTTCCAAAAAAATCTTTGGTTAGCTTTTTTCCGCCGTTTCCAGCTTCCGGCGCACCGGTTTCCTGGGCCTGGCTTTCTTTGCTTCGAATTCGAAGGCGATCTTGCCGTTGTCCAATTTTAGATAGGCTGAGAAAGCCCGCCCTTTCCGTGAAATAAACCTGGGCAGCAAATCCGTTTTTCCTGTAGCAATCAATTTCTCCACCTGCTCCTTCGGAATTTCGCGCTGTAAAATGACGCGGCCGACGCGAAAGGTACAACGCTTCGGCTTCTCCAGTGTACGCTCGCAGAGGTAGGAGTTTTCCAAGGCAAAGACCTTGCCCTGCTGACAAACTGGACAAGTCCCAATTTCTTCATGACGCGTGCGGTCAATCGTGACGAGCGAGTCTGCGCCATTTTCTCCAAAGTCGAACTGCTGTTTGAAATCCTCACCGCGCTTCACGATCGCTGAAAACGGCCGGCCCATTTTGCTGCGAAATCCTTCGAGTGGACCGACATGGCCTTTCTCCAGCAGTGCGCGCACCTCTTCGCGATCGAACAACCGCCCAGCCATCGTTTTCCAAACGATCAAGTCGCAGGTGCGGCAACGGAAGGTGCGGTAATCCTCGTCGAACGGACCGCCGCCACATTTTGGACATTTGACTTCAAGCGTCTCGTAATTTCCGCTGACGCTATCGCCTTCGAACGATTTCGCCTTATCTACAATCTCGCGAGTAAAATCTTTGATCTGCGCCATGAAAGCCTTGCGCTCCATTCCGCCATTCTGGATTTGCTTGAGCTTAAATTCCCATTCGCCGGTCATTTCCGGCGAGCAAAGGGCGGAGACTCCGATGCCGCGCAAGAGTGTAATCAGTGCCATTCCTTTCGCCGTCGCGATCAGCTCGCGTCCCTGTCGGATGACGTAGCCGTCGTGAATCAGTCCCTCGATAATGGCGGCGCGCGTGGCCGGTGTGCCCAGGCCTTTCTGGATCATGGCCTCGCGCAATTCCTCGTCTTCTACGAGTTTGCCCGCGCCTTCCATTGAGGAAAGCAAAGTCGCTTCGTTGAATCGCGCCGGCGGTTTGGTTTCGTTCTGTTTGATTTCAATCTCAGAGACTTGCGCCGATTCATTCGGTGTGATCTCCACCAGCACGTTCTCGTCATTCCCATTGGCCGCTTCCCGCCCGTAGACGGCAAGCCAACCTGGCTCCTTGATAATTTTGCCTTCGGTCTTGAAAACATCCTTTCCAACGCGGGTAATCCGGGATGTCACCTCGAATTGTGCCGGCGGGAAAAACACCGCGATAAAGCGGCGCACGATCATGTCGTAAATACGCTGCTGATATTCATCGAGTCCATGCGGCACTTCGCCACTCGGTACGATCGCAAAGTGATCGGAAATCCTGGCGTTGTTAAAAATTCGCTTGGACGGTTTGACCCAGTTTTTATTGAGAACCGTCCGGGCATGCGCCGTGAGTGCGGGCTCTTTAATTTTCGCGAGCGTTGATTTGACGGTAGCGATGTAATCCTCGGGCAGGTAACGCGAATCAGTTCGTGGATAAGTGATCGCCTTGTGCTTTTCGTAAAGCTGCTGAGCGATCTGCAGAGTCCGTTTGGCGCTAAACCCCCGACCGTTCGCGTCCCGCTGCAAACTGGTTAGATCGTAGAGAAGTGGCGGTGCCTGCGTGGTCGGTTTGCGCTCTTCTGTCGCAATCCCGGTCTTGCCAAGAGAACGCGCCTTGATTTCTTCCGCCTCTCCAGCCGACCAAATGCGCTCGGCCCGGGCATCTTCGTCTCCGTTCTTGGCGAACTCTTCTCTGAACCAACGGCCGCGATACGTCCCTGCCGCCACATCGAAATCGCCGAATACCTCGAAATAGGTGCGCGATTTGAAGGCATGAATCTTTTCCTCTCGCTCGGTCAAAATTGCCAGCGTTGGCGTTTGCACCCGTCCGACCGGGGTCAGTTGAAACCCACCGGTCTTGTTGTTGAAAGCCGTCATTGCCCGCGTGCCATTGATTCCAACGAGCCAATCGCTTTCTGAACGGCAGACCGCGGCCTGCGCCAGCGGAATCAGCTCCTGATCGGGCCGCAGATGCTGAAACGCAGACCGGATAGATTCCGCCGTCATTGACTGCAGCCAAAGACGCCGCACCGGCTTTTTGATTCCGGCCGATTTTACCAAATAGCGAAAAATCAATTCACCTTCGCGACCGGCGTCACAGGCATTAATTAGCTCGGTCACATCGTCACGCTTCATCAATTTCTTCAGCAAATTGAAACGCGCTTTAGTCTTTTCGATCGGTCGGAGCTCAAACTTGTCGGGAATGATTGGGAGGTTGGCAAAGCTCCACTTGCCACGCTTGATATCGAGTTCAGTCGGTAATGCGAGCTCGACCAAGTGGCCAACGGCGGAGGACAACACGTAGTGATCGCTTTCAAAGTGATCCTCCTTCTTTTTAAAGCCACCCAGGGCACGGGCGAGATCGCTCGCGACGCTGGGTTTTTCGGCAATGATTAAAGCTTTGGACATGACTCGCCTCTAATTTACAGGAGCAGCACGTTGTGGACGAACTACGCCAGTTTAACGAAATAATTTCCTGGCAGTTGTTTCACGAGCCGCTTCAGCTCGAGGCGCAGGAGGGTAGAGGAGACTGTCGCTGTTGGCAAATTGCATCGGGCTGCAATCGCATCAATGCGCGTTTCATCGGAATCAATAGCAGCATAAACACTACGCTCGGAGTCGGAGAGCTCGGGCAGCGGTCGCGCTGAAGCGGTCGGAGCAACTTTCGTTTCAGGCAACAAAATCTGCAAATCGTCGAGAATGTCCGACGCATCCATGACCAATTTCGCCCCCTGCTGGATGAGGCGATTGGAGCCCATCGCGCTCGGGGCGGTGATATGCCCCGGGACCGCATAAACCGAGCGGCCCTGCTCGATCGCCTGGGATGCCGTGATTAACGCCCCGCTGTTTAACCCAGCTTCCACGACCAGAATTCCCTGGCTCCAGCCGCTTATGATCCTGTTGCGCATCGGGAATGTTTGACGATCCGGCTCGATTTCCATTGAGAACTCAGACACGATGGCGCCGTTTTCGTTGCGGATCTTTTCGGCCAACCCGGCGTTTTCAGGCGGATAAAGCTTTGCTAAACCGGAGCCGATCACAGCAATCGTCCGCCCTTTCGCCGCCAGCGCCCCCTGATGGGCCGCGGTATCGATTCCGCGCGCCAAACCGCTTACAACCGTAAGACCAGCGTAGGAAAGTTGGTAAGCCAGCTTCTTTGCCGCTTCACTGCCATAATGGGTAGTCCGGCGCGAACCAATAATGCCAATAGCGTGATGATCGCGCTCAGTCAGCTCTCCCCAGACGTAAAGCACAATCGGTGGAGCGTGAATTTCACGTAGAGACCGTGGGTATAGCGCAGAGTCCGCCGTGATGACTTCGACTTCGAAGTCTCGAATGCGCTGCAGTTCCGCACTCAAATCGACAATCGATTCCCAATTGCTGATTTGGCGCGCCACTTCCGGCCCAATGCCATCGATGGCAGCCAGCTGCTCGCGTCGCGCGGC